>JBNKZR010000080.1:0-22232 GCA_050301735.1 Polyangiaceae bacterium
GCGCCACCCTCTTGTCGGACGGCGAGTCTCGGCTGCGCAACGTCCCCAACCTGCGCGACATCCGCACGGCTTCCGCGTTGATCCGCTTTTTGGGGAGGGACGTGGACGTCAACTGCCCGGAGGTCACGACTGCGGCCAGTGCCGGGGACGTTCGACCCGAGGCACCCTATGAGCTCGTGCGGCAAATGCGGGCGAGCGTGCTCGTGCTCGGTCCGCTCGTAGCGCGCTACGGTCGAGCCAAAGTGTCGTTGCCCGGTGGCTGTGCCATAGGCGCCCGCCCGATCGATCAGCACCTCAAGGGACTCGAGGCCTTGGGGGCACAGATTTCGGTGGAGCACGGCTACGTGACCGCAACCGCGTCGCGGCTCCGTGGGGCGGAGATTGTGTTCGACCTCCCCACCGTGACCGGGACCGAGAATCTGATGATGGCGGCAGTGCTGGCCAAAGGCGCTACGGTCTTGGTCAACTGCGCTCGAGAGCCCGAGGTGGAGGAGTTGGGGCGCGTGCTCAACAAGATGGGTGCGCACGTCGAAGGCGCGGGGACGAGCACCATCACCATCAAGGGTGTCGATGAGCTCGACCCGTTCGACCATGCGGTGATTGCGGATCGGATCGAAGCCGGTACGTTCATGGCGGCCGTTGGAGCTGCCGGTGGCGAGGTGGTTTTGGAGGGGGCTCCCCTCGACGATTTGGAGCCAGTGGTCGTGCGCTTGCGCCAAGCGGGCATGCACATCGAGCGGCAAGGCAACGACGTGGTCGTAGCGCGCGAGGGCGACGTTCACCCGATCGACGTCACCACCGCTCCGCATCCGGGATTTCCGACCGACATGCAGGCCCAGCTCATGGCCATGATGTGTGTTTCGACCGGTCGCAGCGTGCTGACGGAAACCATCTTCGAGAATCGTTTCATGCACGTGCCCGAGTTGCAGCGCATGGGGGCGCGCATCGAAACCCATCAAAGCACTGCCATCGTCGACGGGGGCTACCCGCTGCAGGGGGCCAGCGTGATGGCCACCGATTTGCGCGCGAGCGCTTCGTTGATCATCGCGGGTCTCATTGCCGAGGGTGAAACCCTCGTGCGGAGGGTTTATCACCTCGACCGAGGCTACGAGCGCATCGAGAACAAGCTCGGCGGCGCTGGCGCAAACATCGAGCGCGTCAAGCTCGACGGAGGCATTCCGTGACACCGGTAACGATCGCGATCCCCAAGGGGCGTATCAGCAAGACATTGATTCCCCTCCTGGAGAAAGCGGGGGTGGACTGCTCTTGCCTACTGCAAGACGACCGCACGTTGGTGCGGACGACAAGCGACGGCAGCGTTCGCTTCTTGCTTCTCAAGCCGGACGACGTGCCGACGTACGTCGAATCCGGCGCCGCGGATCTCGGGGTGAGTGGGCGCGACACGCTATTGGAGCGGGGTTACCACTTGTACCAACTGGTGGATTTGGGCATCGGCAAGTGTCGTATGGCCGTCGCTGCCCTCACCGGAACGGAGCTGCCCGAGGTGCCGAGGGTGGCCACCAAGTACCCGAGCATCGCGCGGCGCCACTACTCTGCCCGTGGGGTCGTGCCCGAGATCATCTATCTGCAAGGCTCCGTCGAACTCGGTCCGATCGTGGGACTGAGTGACGTGATTGTCGACTTGGTGGAGACGGGTTCGACGCTGCGCAAGAACGACCTCGAGGAGGTGGAGACCATCTGTCACATCTCGAGCGTGCTGGTCGCCAATCCTTCTCTGTTCAAGCTGCGGCGCGACGAGCTGCAGCCCATCGTCGAACGACTCCGAGCAGCCATCTGAGTGGGGCTGACGTCGGGGCGTTCCGCAAGTCCTGCTCTGGGGCGCCCAGGGACGGCCGAGCGACGAGGTGTGCGGTGCTGTCGGATTTGCGTGTTGCCGCGCACTCGACCGTCGTGATGACGACCCACAGGTGTGGCACTAGGCCGAAATGGCTGGTGTACGATCACCTCGGGCGGTGACTGTGCTCGAACACGCTACTGAACGTATCGTTCACCTCTGTCCACTCAACGCGGAAATCGTGACGAGTAATCGTGGTTCGCGCCGGGCTGCACCGATGTGTGGCGGTTCGTTTGCTCGGCGCCGAAATTGGTACGACCGAATTCGTCAATCGTCTCAGAGCGGCTCGACGGCGTGTCAAACTGAACGGCCGTGACTCGCAACAAGACGTTTGACGGCAGTGCGCATGCCTCTCATCGGCGCGCACTGCGAACGCCTCAACCGTGGAAGCCCAACCCCAGTCCTGGGCGGTCTGGGGAGTTCTTGGTGAGCGTAGGTGCCGAAGGCGACTCTGCGGACGTGCCTGCGACGGGGATCTCCGGTGAACGTGTGGCCGTCCGTGTGCAGGGCTCCGGTGAACGACCTGCTTCGAACTGGACCGAGCCGGAAGCGACTCGCGCTCGGGGGCCAAGTTCGGAGCGCTCCGCCGCTCTGTTCGGAAACATCGGGGCGGCCATGCCGCTGCCAGAAGCCAAAGACGCAGCTACGTCATCTGGACGAGTCGTCGAGTCGAGCGGGTTGGGTTTGAGTTGGGACTACCTCGTTGCGGCGGGGCCCTTCGGGGTCGCTTTGCAACTGCGCGCGCTGGTGGAGGCGCTCAAGGCGTTGGAAGTGCTGCACCTCGGCACCGCGAGTCGCGCTGCGCGGGTTCACGCCGAGGTATGCCCCGGGAACTTGATGTTCCGCAACGACGGCGCGGCCTTCTACCTCCTCGACGACGAGCGCCAGCAACAGCCGGCGCAGTACCGTGCGCCGGAGTTGTCCGGCGGCAGCGAGGCGAACGTCGCGTGCGACGTCTTTGCTGTTGGAGTGATGGTACTCGAGGCGCTGACGGCATCGCGGCTGGTCTCGGAGGATGTTCGCGCCGTTCACTCGAAGGACGTTGACCATCACCCTTCGTGGTCTCGGTATGCGGCAGATCCGCTGTTCGCGGTGGCGTTGCGGGCCATTGCCGAGCGCCCTAAAGCGCGCTGGTCGACGGCGGGAGAGTTCGCATACGCGTTGGTCAAGGCTGGGGCGGGGCGCATCGACGACCTCTCGTCGTTGGTGCACTCGCTCCGCGAGTGGGTACGGCGCTCGGAGGATCGCGTCACTCCGCTGATGAGCTCCATGCTGCCCGAAGTTGCTGCCGCTACGGATGAGGTGGCGGAAGCCATCGACTCCACGGAGCTGGTATCGGTGCTGCCGGAGGAGCCAGGAAGTTGGCGGTTGCTCCGCGATCCCGCGGCGGGCGGTGGGCTGGCGAACTCTCGGGCGACTCTGTCGAGCACTCCCAGCATCATGAACTTGCCGGCGGCGGCGGGAGTGCTGGATTGGAGCGAGTTTCGCGGGAGCGAGCCTCAGCTCGATCAGGCGTCGCACGGCTCGAACACGCTGCTCAGCATCGATCCGTCAGCCCGGTCAGCTCGTGCTTCGTCGCGTCGGTGGGTAGCAGCGCTCGTCGGGTGCGCGGTCGTTTTGGGTGCGTCAGCTGCGTTCGTCCATCTGGGGCCAGCACGTCTTCACGAGCTAGTGCGTGCGGCTCGAGGCACGTTGACGGGACTCGTGGGGGCCGGCAGTCAGGCCCCCGCCGCCTCCGATGACTCCACGCAGTCGGCGGAGCCCGCCCCTTTCGGCGAGCGCGCTGGGCCCGGTGAGCCTGCCAGTTCCGGCGAGCGCGGCCCGTCCGAGCGGAGGACGGTGACCTGCGGGCCCGAAGACGTTGGTCATCACCCCGCATCGAGCGCGACGGCGCCGGTCAGCTCAGACGCCGAGTCTTCAGGGGCGCGAGGGGTCGAGAGCACTTCGAAGTTGAGTCCTGCTGAGGCGAGCGGGGCTCCAGCGCAGGTTTCCACGCCGGCCCGACCGCGGCCGAAACCACGTCCTCGGTTCGGCGCGAGCCCCAAGCCACGCCGGACGTCCAAGGCGATTGGGTCTGCGACAGAAGAGAGCATCTTCGGTAAGCGTCTTTGAACGGTGCTGGTGGCACTGGAGCTCAGCGACAGCGCGTGATGCGCGTCAGAGCAAGAACGAGACGCCCAGCGTCACGGCGGGGTAGCCCACGCGGAGGGTCAAGGTGGCGTTCTTGCTGAAGTGCCAACGCCCGCCGCCAGAGATGCTGACGAGGTTGACGCCGACGTCGCCGTCAGCGACGTGAAAGAACATCCCAGGTTCACCAAATACCGACCAACTGCGCGTGAGCCAGAAGTTCCACTGCATCACCAGGGGCAGGATCACGTAGTCGGCGTTGCCACCACCATCGACTTCGGTGCAGATACGGGTGCCGTTGGGCCCGTCCTCGAAGCGGGTGCAACGACCCCGGCGTTCGGAATCGTAGCGCGCGAAGTCCAGACCCAGGCCGATACCCACCGAGTCGTTGAGCCGCGGGATGAACCCGCGGGGGGCCACCTCGATCGTGCTTCTGAAGCCGCCACCGTAGCCCGTGGAGCGGCCAGGCCCCGGCGGGTTGAACGCGCCGAGAAATAGATGTGGCTCCAGCTCCACGGAATAGCTGGTGCGTGCCCCAGGCTTGCGAATCGTGCTCTGGGCCCAGAGTTCTCCGGGCCAGAGCAGAACCCCGACCAACAACCCGAGCGGCGTCCATCGCCGCAGCATCACGTCAGCAGCCGCCACAGGCGAAGCTCCCTTCACTGCACTCTTCTGCCGTACCGCCCCCGGAGCATGCGACGTCACAGCCGCTGTACCCCTCGCACTCGACGCGGCAATCCCCCAGGCACTCGACCTCGCAGGTGCTGATGGCCGAGCAGCGCACCACGCTTCCTGGTCCGACGCGGACACCACAACGATCGGCGTTGGAGCAGTCGAAGTTGCAGCCCGCGCCGCAGAAGGCGCCGCACGCGCCGAGACCGCTGCACTCGATGTCGCAGTCGTCGCCACAGGAGGCGGAGCACTCCTCGACGTCGTGGCAGCGCAGGTCGCAGTTGTCCTCGCACACGCCGCCGCACTGGGGCATGTTGTGGCAATACAGGTCGCAGTCGTCGTCGTCGCAGGCGAGGTAGCACTCGTTGCCGTTGGCGCACTCACAGGGTTCGCCGTCGTCGCAGCTGGTGTTGCCGTCGCAACCCACTAGCCAGCAGCCGAACAACAGCCAGCCCCAGAAGGCGTACGCCTTTGGAACATGGACCGAGGAAGGGGGTACGGAACGTCTCATGAGGCGTGGTATACGCCGCCCGACTGCAACTTCCGCAACACAAAGCGGGTCCGCGCCGGTGACAACTTGCTGTGTGGCACGGCAATTGGAAGAGCGAGTCCAAATGATCGCTCCCCAGGGCGAAAGAGCCATATGATCGAGTACCAGCCCCCTCTCCCGCGCAATATTTTCGAGCAAATGGTCGCGCTACGCCGTGATCTGCATCGCTTTCCAGAACTCAGCGGCGAAGAAGCTCGTACCGCTCAACGGATTGGGCACGAACTGACGCGCCTCGGGCTCGACTACCGCGGAGGGGTCGGCGGGCACGGCATCATCGCCGACATCCCAGGAACTTCCGAGGGGCCCCGCGTCGCATTGCGGGCGGACATGGACGCCCTGCCCGTGCCGGAAGAGACGGGCCTTCCCTTTGCCTCTGAGGTGCCAGGGGTGATGCACGCGTGCGGTCACGACGGGCACGCCAGCATGCTGCTGGGTGCCGCTTTGTTGCTCCTGGAGAAGCCAGCGCGTCGCCCGGTACGATTGATCTGGCAGCCGCAGGAAGAAACGGCGTCCGGGGCCGAGGCGATGATTCGTGATGGCGCGCTGGAAGGGGTCGGCATGATCTTCGGCGGGCACCTCGACCGTCATTACGGGCCTGGCGTGTTGGCGATCAGCTCTGGTCCTGTCAACGCCGCCACCGACACCTTCACCATTGCCATTACCGGGCAAGATGGTCACGGTGCGCGTCCGCACGAGGCGTTGGATGCAGTGGTCGCGGGTTCGTTATTGGTGACGGCACTGCAGACGATTGTCTCGCGCGAGGTGAACCCGGCGCGACCGTCGGTGATTTCCGTCGGGCGCTTCGTCGCAGGTACGGCTCCGAACGTCATTGCCGGTCGCGCTCTGCTTGAAGGCACGATTCGGGCGCAGCACACGGACACCCAGGAGCATTTGCATCGCGCGATTCGACGCATTGCAACCAGTGTGGGCCAACTTCACGGTGCTCACGTCGACGTCGACATCAAGCGCCTGACGCCGGTGCTGGACAACACTGCGGAGATGGCTGCCCTGGCTCGGGGTGCTGCCGTCGCTGCGTTGGGGCAAGACAGCGTGGTTGAACTCGCCACGGCGAACATGGGCGGCGAGGACTTCGCGCACTTCCTGACGCACGTGCCCGGTTGCTACGTTCGGTTTGGGAGTCAGGTTCCTGGCTTGGAGAGTCAGCCGGCGCACAGCAGTCGTTTCGACTTCGACGAACGCTCGTTGGGCGCGGGCGCTGCCTGGTTCGCGGAAGTGGCCCGGCGGGCGGCCGACGCCCTGGATTGACTTTGCGTTGCTCCTGCTCACACACGGGCGAGTCCGGGCGACGGTTCGAGGGTGTTGCTTCGGGGCACAGTGGCTCAGATTCACTGTTGCACGCGCTCCCGATGACATCCGCACTCCGGTCCTCGCCGCGCTCGAAACACGGAGGGTGACGTGTCAGACTGTCGCCCATGACAGCGATGTGGAACGGGCAGAGGCGGAGGTGTTATCTCGTTGCGGCTACGCTGTTGGGTCTGCTGACCGTCGGGTGTGCGTCCGAGCTGGCCTGCAAGCGTGTGGAGGGTCAGGAGAAATGCGTGATGACGGGCGGCCAGAACGCGGCCATTGGCACCGGAGCGGCCGCTGGCGCTTTGTGGATCGCCGGCGGAGGCTGCGCCATCGGGGGTTGTCGACCACCCTTGGTCTGCAATCGACGTACTGGTTTATGTGAACACCTCCCCTGCGGCGAGGGCAGTGGGCGCTGTCCGGACAACATGACGTGTGACGAGCGCACCAAGACCTGCCGCTAGTGAGGCTCTTTCCAGAACTCGCAAGGAGACCACGCTTGCGGTGGAGTCAGCCCGGCTTGGGACTGCCCGCGTCGGCGGCTGGCTGAGGAGGCGGGTCCACGATCAGGTAGGGCAGCATCTTTCGCAGACTCTTGACTCCGATCCCCCGCACCCGCAGTAGGTCGCTTGCTCGTCGAAATCGCTTGAGCCGCTTTCTCAGCTCGAGAATTCTTTGGGCGCGCTTCTCCCCGACTCCGGGGAGTCGTTGCAGCTGTTCTGCGTTCGCGGTGTTGAGCACTACCTTGCCATCGGGTGTTATCCCAGGAGGCTCCTGCTCCGTTTGAGCTTGGCTGCCGGTGGTGTTCTCAGATGGAGGATGAGCTTGTTCTGCGGCGCGTCCCAGCGTTTGCTCGTCCGTCGGATGCGGCGGCTGCCCCTCGCTGTCGATGGCGTGAGCAGCCGCGGTGGTGGCCGGCACGGGCGTCGTCGGGTCGCCAGTCGCGGGGAGTTGGAGGCCGCCGGCGAGCCAGGTGCTCGCTTCGTGCAGCTGACTGGCTCCCACCCCAGCCTCGATTTCGCTCAGGGTCGAGAACATGCCGATGCCGGCCAGACCCACCATGCCGGCAGCAACACTTGCCGTTCGCACCAGGAGCGGGCGCCACACGGGACTGCGAAGGGTGTGCACGATGCGGAGGAGCCCCCCCGGGGTAACCCCCGGGGAATCGACAACCTTCGGGTTCTCGTTCCGAGTCGTAGCTCGGTTGCTCGAGTCTTTCATGACTTGGTCCGTTCAGGCCACCTGCGCGTGCAGGGAGTCGTTGTTCGCCCAGCGGCCGCCGCCATTGGGTGAGTCCTCCTTCGGCACGTAGTCGCGAATGTGGATCTCGCCGTTGACCGGCAGTGACTCGAGTTTGACGTTCAACGAACCGTCGCTGTTGACGAACGCGACGCCGCAACGGCTCCAGAAGTTGCGCCCGTTGCGCTCCGTGATGACGTAAACAATCTTCATCTTACTTGCATCCATGTCTCTATTACCTCGTTCTCGGACCGTCCCTGTGACGGCCACGAGGGCTGAGCATTGCGAGGGGCATGCCGACAGGCGTGTGCCAATGGTTCCCGAGAGTTGAAAGCCAAGGGCGACTGGCACGGCGACGGCCACTGCCGGTATTGGCCAGCCTTGCCGTCAGCCGCCGCGCTGGTTGCCGCGTCGCCGACGGCACGACGCACAACGGCGACGCCGCGACCCCTCAGTGCGAGCCAGGAAAGGCGCTGGTGCCTCAGGCCACGAAGTGCGCCAGGGAGAGGGCGACGATGTAGGCCACCAGGCACCCAAGCCACAGCCAACAACTTCGCTTCAAGCCGGCGCGGTATCCCAGGTAGGGAGCCAGCCAGACGGTGATGGGCAGCAACGTGAGCCAGCCTTGCCACCGCGGCCGCCACCGCAGGATCAGCCGGAAGGCCAGGCTGATGTGCACCGTCACGAAGCTCGCGAACGACAAGATCAGGGCCAGCGATGTCGCGAGCTCGGGGGTCATGATGATGTTCGGGATCGGGGGTTCTGCCCGGCGCCTCCGAACTACTAGCCCATGCCCTGTGCGGGATGCCAGCTCGGGCGAGCTCCGAGAGCGGCCCGAACCCGGTTCCGAGGCCAGGTTCCCGCAGGGACCCTGATCGCTTTCGACGACAATTGATCGCCGAACCCTAGGCGTTTGCCCGCTGGGTGTTAGACTCACTCGCCGTGCTACGCCGCCAATTGGTTCCCCTCGCCATTGCCCTGGGTCTACTCGCGACACTTCCAATCGGAATAGGAACCGCCGCCGACGGCAAAGCGAATCGGCCAGACGTCATCGCCGTCGATCAAGTCAAGCCAGGCATGAAGGGGTATGGCTTGACGGTGTTTCAGGGCACCAAACCGGAGAAGTTCGACGTCGAAGTCATCGACGTGCTGACGAACTTTCGTCCGCGCCAAGACCTGATCCTGATCAAGACGCAGCATCCGCGCTTGGAGGTCGCCAAAGTCGTTGCTGGCATGAGCGGCAGTCCGATCTTTCTCGATGGCAAGATGGCGGGCGCCTACGCCTACGGTTGGTCGTTTGGGGCAGAGCCCGTTGCTGGCGTGACGCCCATTCGCAGCATGTTGGACGACATGGCGCGGCCGATCCCCAGGGTGCTCTACGGTTGGCCGCTCTTTCCTGGCAAGCACGGGCAGGCGTCCAAGTTGAGTTACCGCTCCAATCCTGGCCGTAATCGCTACGCAGGCGCTCCTTTGGACTACGACCTGGCTCGCCACCGCGACCAGATCCAGCGTCGGGTTCGCCGTTCGCAGGCCGGGCCAGCCCCTCTCACTCCCGTCAGTACGCCACTGCTGCTGGGAGGGATGACGCCTGAGAGCGTCGCCATGGCTGGGGAACTGGTTTCTGCCCTCGGGCTGGAGCCGATGCAGGCGGGGGGCTCGGGAGAGCCGGATCCGACCGTGCCGCAGCGTTACGAAGACGGGGGCGCGGTGGGCGTTCAGCTCGTGCGCGGCGACATGAGCGCGATGGGCCTCGGTACCGTGACGCGGGTCGAAGGCGATCTCGTGTCTGGCTTCGGGCACCCGATGATGAATTCCGGTCAGACGGCGTTGCCGACGACCGTGGGCAAGGTGCTTTGGTTTCTGGCAAGCCAGCAGCGGTCATTCAAGATCGGCATGCCGGGGAGGGCCGTCGGGGCGTTGGTCAACGACCGCCAAGCATCGATCGTCGTTTCCCATCGTGCTCAGGCTCCAGTCATTCCGGTCAGCGTGAGAGTGCAAGGGGTCCAGGGAGCGCCATATACCGACTGGAACTTCGAGGTGGCGCACGAGAAGTTCATGGCACCCACGTTCCTGGCTTTGGCGGTGGGCAACGCGCTCAGTACGACGGCAAGCGAGCGGCAGGACGTCACCTGGATGCTGAATAGCCGCATCCGCTTCAAGGACCACGGCGAGATAACGGTTGAAGACTTCGGAGTCGCCGTCGGTGGTACGCCGGAGGCGCAAGACATTTCGCGTTCGAACCTGTCGGCAGCCGTCGGAGCCGTCTTGAACAATCCTTGGGAGCCGGCGCTGGTGGAGTCCGTCGATGTCGACGTGAAGCTCAGTTACTCACGTGACGTGTACCGCTTGCGTGGCGTCGAGCTGCTCGATCCTGAGGTGGAACCGGGGGAGGCCGCACGTGTTCGGATCACCTTGGTCCCGTACGAGGGCAAGCCGATCAAACGCACGGTCAAGGTGCCGTTGCCGAAGCATCTCGCTGGCGAAAAGGTGAAGATCGATCTGCGCCCCGGTTACGTCGTGGAGAAGGAAAAGGCCGCGCCGGAGAACTTGACGGATCTCATCGCAGCCATCGAGGACCCGATCTATCCGCCCCGTTCGCTGGTGTTCTCCTACGACACTGGCACTGGCGTTGCGCACAAGGGACAGGTCGCGCAGAACCTGCCTCCCGGTGCCGCTGACCTGGTCAGCCCCGAGTCCACCAGTTTGGCACCCCAGTCCTTCAAGGCGATGGCGCATCACGTGGTGAAGCTGCCGGCATTCGTCTTGGGTACTGACAAGGTGACCGTCCAGGTCAAGCCAGCGCGCTGACCGAACGCGTCGAATAGAGGTCGATTGAAAGCATGAAACGATTCATCATCGGAAGTTCATTCGTGGCTGCCCTTGCGGCTACGACGTTCGCCACGTCAGATGGAGCCGCAGTGGGCACGCGACGCGTCGCGCTTCGCAGCGGCGAAGACTTTTCCGCCGGAGAAATGGCGGGAGTTGCCATCGATTCGGTCGGGCGTGTGCGTGCCGGTTTCAACCTCGGCGCCTTGCCGGTCGAAGAGGCGACCACCGCGTGGTCCGCGTTGCGCGTGGGGGCGCGGGTGTTGCTCGCCACGGGCAACGAAGGCAAGCTGCTGGAGCTCTCTGGCGGTATGGTCAAGGAGGTTGGGGCCGCCAAAGCGATGGCCCTGACGTCGCTCGTGGAAGCGTGGGATGGAGTCGTCATCGTCGGGTCACTGCCGGGCGGCAAGCTCTACCGGTACCAGGGCGGCAAACTCACCGAATGGTTGGCGCTGGAAGGAGCCGAGCACGTGCTGCAGCTGGCCTACGACTCGAAGAACAAGGTCGTCTACGCTGCGACGGGTCCGGAGGGCAAGCTGTTCCGAATTACGCGCGACAAGAAGGCCCAGGTCTACTTCGACGCCGACGAGGAGCACTTGGCCAGCGTGGCCGTAGGCAACGGAAAAGTCTACGCAGGCGGGGGAGACAAGGCGAAGCTCTACGAATTGACCGCTCCGGGCAGGGCGCGGGTCTTGTTCGACTTCGGCCGCACCGAGGTACGCGCCATCAGTGTCGGAAAGAACGGCGATGTGTACGCCATCGCCAACGAGTTGAAGACAAAGCGCTCACTGCCGAAGGGCAATGGTAAGCAGGGCGAAGCGAAGCCCTCGGCGAAGAGCCCCGCTTCCAAGCCTGGCGGTAAGGGGACCCTATATCGTTTCGACAAGAACGGTGTTCCCGAGCAACTGCTCGACGACAAGAGTGAACACTTCACCAGTCTGGAGTTGGATGCTTCGGGCAAGCCCTACGTCGGAACCGGTAGCGAAGGTAAGGTCTACACCGTCGACGAGAATCGCAACTCCGTCTTGGTGGCGGATGTGGATGAACGCCAAGTCACCGCGCTCCTGCTCGACGGCAAGGAACGGGCGGTCATCGCCAGCGACCCTCTGGTGGTGCATTCCGTGCGTGGCGTCGGCGGGCAAGACGCCATCTGGACGAGTGCGGTCATCGATGCGGGCTTACGAGCGCATTTCGGTCGTCTCGATTGGCTCGCTGAGGGGCGGATAGAGCTGTCGACCCGGTCTGGTAACTCGGAGGAACCAGACGACACCTGGAGTGCTTGGAGCGCACCTCTGACTCAGCCGGGAGACATCAAGAGCCCGCCTGCTCGCTTCTTCCAGGTCCGAGCGCTCTTCGGCCGCGATCCGCGCGCCGTCCTGTCGGAGGTCACCATTCCCTTCGTCACCGACAATCTGCGCGCCATCATCACCTCGGTAGACTTCGAGAACGCCGGCACTAAAGCGCTCTCGGCGCCGGACGACAAGCTCAGCGCATCGGGGGGACCGATCTCCGGCAAGCCAGACGAAGACATCGAGATCAAGTGGGAAGTCGACAATCCCGACAAGGACGAGCTCCGGTACTTTCTACGATACCGTCAAGAGGGCACCCGGGACTGGTTCGACATACTCAAGCCCACGGAGAAGCTCACCAAGACGAGCTACTCGTGGGACACGAGTGACTTGCCTGAGGGCAAGTATCGCGTTGCTGTCATCGCGACGGACGCGCTCTCCAACCCCCCTGAGATTGCTTTGGAGCACCGTTTGGAAAGCCACACGGTCATGGTCGACAACACGCCGCCCGTGATCGAGGGCCTCAGCATCGCTGGTGGGACCCTCAAAGGCACTGCCGTCGACGGGGCGGGTCCGATTGCGCGAGTCGAGGTGGCGATCGCCGGTTCCGACGAGTGGGTGCCGCTTGCGGCCAAGGACGGCGTGTTCGACGAAGAGCACGAGGAGTTTTCCACCGACGTGCGTGGAATGGTGCCCAGCGGCAGCGCTCTGCTCACGGTGCGCGCCTTCGACCAGGAAAAGAATCAGGTCGTCGAGAGCATCTTGTTGCGCTGATGCCCGTGTCGGGTCGTCACGCCCCACACATACCGTCGTGGACGAGCGCCTTGTTGGCCGTCCAGGCGGCCGTTCTGTTCTTGGGAGAATGCGGGAACGTGTGGTTGGACAGTTCCGACCGTCCCGTCGCGTAGCACTGTGATGGTGCCAGGAAGCGGCGAGTCCGCGCTTCAAGTGCTAGGCTCCGATCACTTACTTTCATATTCCTCTTATTCTTACTTTTTTTGCCTCTTATGAATCCAACGCGCGTCATTTTGGCCCGACGCGTCAAAGCCTTGGCGTCGATCGTTCTCGTCGTCGCCGGTTGCAGCGTCAATCAAGCCGAGTCCGATCCGAGTATCGAGCTGGGATGTGCTGGCGAGTGTGATGCCGGGCCCGAGGAGCCGGAGTTTCTCGAGGAACTGATCGAGGCGGGCGTCGAGGACGCCATCGTCGAGCAGTCCGATGCAGGGACCGTAGCCGCGTGCCCGGGAGTCTGCAGTCCCGACTTGGAGAGCGAGTGTGCGGATCAATCAGCACCCGTCGAAGTCGAGAGCATGAGCTTGTTCAGCTTCACTCCGGCGGGGCTTGAAGAGGCCGACGCAGGGGCGCCGACCGGTGACACGGCTGCCGTCCCCGTTGCCACGGACGGGGGCACGCGGGACGAAGGCGCCCCACGCTCTGAGGCTGACGCCAGTGTCGACGGTGAAGGGCCAGCAACGCCCACACCCGCAGACGAAACGGGAACGGATCTGGCCGCAGCGCCTGAGCGTGACGCGGGAGGGCCGCTGGTGCCGGTGGATCCAGTCGACGCGGGGGAGACTCTGGCGCCGCCGGATGCCGTACCGAGTCGCTACTCCTGCCAGATGACTCACGGACAGAACGGGGTACGCGCGGAGTGCGCTTTGGCAGGCAGTGGCGTGATGAGTGACGCTTGTTCGTCAGGGCGCGATTGCGCTCCAGGGTTCGGTTGCGTCGAGGGGCGTTCGGGTTCTGGTCAATGTCAGCCCTACTGCTGCGAAGGCAGGACGAGTTGCGACGCGGGTCAGATATGCACCGAGCGGCGACTCGTCGCGGAAGGCATGCCGGAAGGTATGGAGGTGATGGTCCCCGTCTGCTCCATTCCCGACCAATGTGACCTCAGTGATCCGTACCCCTGCCCGGCAGGTCAACATTGTTCCTGCCCCATGGGGTTCGCGTGTTCGGTCGTGGGGCGCGACGGGGCCAAGGCTTGCGTGGAGCCCGGCACTGGCATGGAGGGCGACGAGTGCCCGTGTGCGGCGGGCCATTTCTGCTCGCCCCAGCGCCTGCAGTGCATGAAGCACTGCCAACTCGGCAGTGAGACCTGCGGTGAAGGCAAATGCCAGGGAGTTGGCGGTTTCCCAGAGGGCATCGGCCTTTGCGTGGAAGTCGAGTTGGCCGACGAAGGACTGTGAGACGGGAGTGACCGCGAGTGTCGGGGTCGCTACCTCGACGTGCGGGGCGCTTCCGAGGCTGCCTCCGGAGGACGACCGCGAGGCGATGGGGGAGAGCTCGACGGACGAGCCTGGCCGAGCGGCGGAAGGCGCCTCGAACTCGCTTCCGCGATTTGCTCCTCCAAGTAAACGTTCAGCTCTGCGCCGATGAGGAGCGCCAAGCTGCAGATCCAGAGCCAGAACAGCAGGATGGCAACTGCCGCCAGGCTGCCGTAGTACACCGCGTAGCGAGCGATGTAGCTGGCATAGGTGGCAAAGCCATAGGAGGCGAGGGAGCCGATGGCCAAGGTCAAGGCCGTCCCAGGCCAGATGCTGCGTTTGGGCACGTCCCGCCGCACGCCGATTCGGAAGAAGGCTGCAACCAGGAGAGTCACCGTTGCGGTGCTCACCACGAAGCCGACCACCTTGGTCGTGTCCAGCCCGATGCTGTCGGAGGCCAGTTCGGTCAGCAGCTGCGCCAGCTTGTTGGGCACGCCCGTTACGTTCAACGCTAGCCATGCGCCCAAGCTCAAGGCGCTGAGGAAGCACGGCACGCACACGATGGCGATACCTCGCCGGACCCACCAAGGCCTCGGGTCGGACGGCGCCGTTCGCTCGAACGCGGACATCACCGTGTCGAACGCGCCTGAACCGAGCCAGATCGCACCGACCAAAGCGATGGGGGCGATGGCCCTGCCATTGAAGCGCTCGGCGTGCTGGTTGATGACCCGACGGACGTCGTCGGGCGCGAGATTCAACCAGGCCGAGAGGTTGTCCATCATGGTGTGGTCGCCCTTGAGCACCAGCGACACCACCCACCCTGCCAGCGCCAGCAACGGGACGAGCGCAAGGAAGAGGTCGAACGCCATAGCGCTGGCCAAGTGCAGGCTCTGATGGCGCACCATGGCGTTGAACAGTTCGCTCACCAAGCGCCGGACCGGGCCTCGTGCGAAATACGCTGCCAGCTTGCGCTCGGCGTTGGCGACGAGTTGACGGAGGCGCGTCATCTTCACTATCTCACCACGACCCGATTGTTACCCGTCCGGGCGGTACCCAAAAGGGCCTGCGGCGTGGCGCGGTCGGTTCCAAGTAGGCAACACGCGTGAAAACCGTTCATACAGAGCTCAACATCCGAACCGACGGCAAAGGTTTCATCGACATTACCCCTGAGCTCCAGCGCGCCGTGCGCGAGGCCGGAATTGAACAAGGCCTCTGCACCGTATTCGTCAAGCACACCTCCGCCAGTCTGGTGATTCAAGAAAACGCAGATCCTGCAGTGTTGCGCGATCTGGAGCGCTGGATGAGTGACCTGGTGCCCGAATCTCGTCGCTGGGAACACGCTGACGAGGGGCCGGACGACATGCCGGCGCACGCTCGTTCGGCGCTGACGCGCTCCAGTGAGACGCTACCCGTGGTGGCTGGCAGGCTCGATCTGGGCACGTGGCAGGCGGTTTACCTCTGGGAGCACCGTTTTCGTCGTCACCAGCGGAGGATTTCGCTAGTCGTGCTCGGAACCGCCCGCGGCTGAGGCTCGTCAGCGCTGCGCTTGTGCTCCTGCCGGGTTGGCGTTGCACTCGTCGGTTTGCGCGGCTACACGGACGGCACGTGTTCGACTTGCGCTCCAGTACTCCCCCGGGTTGGCTTGACGTCGTACTGAACGACTTCGACGCGTTCATGCTGGACCATGCGTTGTGCGAGCGCAAAGCGAGTGCCATGGGGATGAGTCTAGTCGCCAAGTACCCCGACCGGGCGCTGATCATCGACGAGCTGATCGCGTTCGCCAGAGAGGAACTCGAGCACTTCCACATCATGTATCGGTTGATTGCCGAGCGGCGTTTGGTTCTGCCCAGTGACGAGAAAGACGCTTACGTTGGCGCTTTGAGGAGACTGATGGACGGGTCGAACTCCGAGTCGCTCTTCCTCGATCGGCTGCTGATCCCCGGCATCGTGGAGGCCCGCGGTTGTGAACGTCTGCGGCTCGTCACCGATGCTCTCGACGATGGTCCGTTGAAAGCAACCTACCTAGAGGTGACGCGGGCAGAAGCACGCCATCACGCGCTCTTCTTTCGTCTCGCCAAACGCTACTTTCCCGAGGAGCGCGTGATCCATCGAGCGGCCCAGCTGCTCGACCGCGAAGCCGAGATTGTTGCGGCGCTGCCCTTGCGTCCCGCCGTCCACTGACCCCAGCCAACGACGGGCTTGACCGTGAACAGCAAGGTCGTCAGCAAATACCTGGAAGTTCACGCAGAGCCGATCGCTCGCCGTTTCCGAGACTGGGTTGCAGAGCAGGGCGCGAGCCTGCCAGGGCCTTGGCTGCGTGCGCTGGTGGTGCCGGTGTGTCGCGAGTCGGCGGAGTTCTTGGATGGGCTTCGGTCAGCGGCGAATGCTTTTGGACGCCGAGTACTGCTAGTTGTCGTCGTCAACGCGCCACATACGTCGTCCAGCGAGGTCCGCGCAGACAACGAGCGACTGCTTTCGGTGCTTCGTGGGCGATTCAAGCTGCGTCCATTGGCTGAAGGCGTGCCCCCCGGAAGCGGCAACGGATTGCCGCCGTGTTTCGTTGGCAGCGAGCAGAATGTGACGCTCGCGTGCGTCGTGCTCAACGAGCCGCCCTTTGACGTGCCTGATAGCTGGGGCGTGGGGTTTGCGCGCAAGGCCGGCAACGACCTGGCATTGGCCGCGTGGCAGTGCGGCGCTCTGGACAGTCCGTGGTTGTACCAGACCGACGCCGACGTCGTCCTGCCGGACGACTACTTCACGAGGCCGCTCGGAGACCGCCCGGGTGCGGCGCTGTTCCCCTTTCAACATGTTGGTGGCAGCGACGCTGAAGCGCACCTGGCGACTTTGCAAGTCGAGGTTCGGCTTCGCTATCACGTGCTCGGTCTGCGCTGGGCCGGCTCTCCCTTTGCCTGGCATTCGATCGGTAGTTGCCTTGCGGTCCACGCCCAGAGTTACGCCGCAGTTCACGGCTTTCCCAAGAGAGCAGCCGGGGAGGATTACCACCTGCTCCAGAAGATTCAGAAGATAGCCCAGGTGGAACGTGTCGAGGGTAAACGCTTGTCGATCAGGAGCCGTCGCTCGCAACGCACGCCCTTCGGCACTGGCCCTTCCGTGGAGGCGTTGCTTTCGAGGCCCGGCCTGTTTCTCGACGACCCTCGTTGCTACCTCGCTCTGCGTCACTGGTTGGGTCGCCTCGACCGTTTCGTACTCAGTCGCAGTCCCGACCAGCTGCGACTTCAGGCTGGTGTGGATGACCCTGTGTTGACGGCGTGTGAGCACGCGCTCGGGGCGGCGGGTGTGTTCGACGCCCTGCCGCGCCTGGCGGGGCAAACTCGAAACCCAGACGACCTGCGCACGCGCGTGCACACGTGGTTCGACGGGCTGAAAACGCAACAGTTGATTCATTCGTTACGCGAGCTGGGCTTCCCTCGCCTTCCGGCCGAAGAGGTGCTTCGGGAGGCCCCGTTCGTGCGTCCGCCACTCGACGATGGACTGCCGCTAGCTACTGTGGATGACTGGGCGCTCGCCTGCGAGTGCTTGGAACGGCTCGAGGAGAACATGGGATGAGGACTGACGTCGGGGCCCCTCTGGCCGGGCCCAAGTGCGGACACCCGGGGCGATGGCTGATGATGCTCGCGTTCGCTTGGGCGACGTGGCTGCCGCTCGAGGCGCACGCGGAATCGGAGGCGCCGGCTCCGCATCGCGTGCAGTCATCGCTGAAGCCACTCGTGTTGCATCTGGGCGAGGCATTCGCGTTGCCTGTGGAGCGACAGGGCGCCCCACCTCCGACGAGCCCCGCCGTCCCTCCGACCCTCACTTGGGGTGAGCTGAGAGTTCCCGAGCAGGCTCAGTGGTGGGTGCCGACGTGGCACTCGCTCGGGCTGATGACTGCGATGCGCCTTTCCGAGGCTTGGTTGTGGCCTGATCCGTTTGCAGAGACTCGCCTGGACGTCATTGCCGAGCACTACGAAGAGGCGTATACGCGGCCGCCAAAGTGGGACTCGCGGCAAGACTTCTTCGAATGGGATGGCGATCCTTGGTACATCAACGTCGTTGGCCACGCCGCGCTGGGGGCCGAGCTGTACTATCGTCCCCGGGCTTGTGGGCAAAGCCCGCTCGTCGCGCTTGGATTCGCCGCGGCTGGAGCAGCGGTGTGGGACTACGGTTACGAGGCCAGCGGCGTGCGTCCGAGCGTGTTGGACCTCGTGTACACACCACTCTCAGGTGCCCTGATCGGCGAGGCCAGGTTCTGGGGGTATCAGGCTGCGGCTACGATATCGTCCCGCACCTGGCGTGCTGTGCTGCAGACACTCATCGACCCGTTTGGCCAGATCGAGCGCTCACTCGGCTCGCCCTGCTGACGGCGCGTCGTCCTGCGCTGGCTCAGGCTCGTCCTGCAGCTCCTCTTCCAGCTCGGTGCGGAACTGAGCGTATCCGTCGCGCAGCTCGGTGTGTGCTTCACGTCGGAACTCCGCCAGGCGCTTCCTAATCAATCGGCCCACGAGGGGTAGGATGCCAGGCTGGTCTTTGGGCATGCCGGAAGTCTAGCCCAGCTCGTCGTGCCGGGCCACGCCGCGCGGGAAGCTGACGCCTTGCCCCGCTTTTTGGCTCAGCAATGCTAGAACCGCCCCATGCCGATCAACTGGTTCCCGGGCCACATGAACAAGGCACGTCGGCAGCTGCGGCAGCGGGCGGCCAAATCCGACATGTTCGTTGAGGTGCTCGACGCGCGTCTGCCGCGCTCCAGTCAGAACCCGCTCCTGAGCAAATGGTGTGGCGATCTGCCGTGCTTGCGCATCCTGACCAAAGCAGATCTGGCCGATCCGGCGGTGACCAAGCGTTGGCTGGCCGAGCTCTCCGGTGATCGCACGCGAACGCTCGCCATCATCACTTCTGAACACAAGCAAGCGCGTCGCGTCGTTCAAGCGTGCCGCGCTTTGGTCCCGTCGCGCGGACAACCGGGGTTTCCGGTACGGGTGATGATCGCCGGGATCCCGAACGTCGGCAAGTCGAGCTTGTTCAATCTGTTGGTTGGGAAGAAGAAGGCTGCCGTGCGCGATCAGCCCGCCGTCACTCGCATGGAACAGCGCATCGAAGTGCCGGGCGGTCTGTCTCTGGTGGATACGCCAGGAGTGCTTTGGCCGAAACTCTCCAATCAGGAGGGGGCATATCGTTTGGCCGCGTCCGGGGCGATCCGAGACTCCGTACTCGATCCACTGGAGGTTGCGCGGTTCGTGGTGGAGTGGTTGCAGCGCTCGAGTCCGTCAGCGTTGCTGGAACGCTTCAAGCTCCCATCTCTCGCTGCCGATCCGGACGAGGTGCTGCGGGCGATCGCTCAAAAGCGCGGCTGCTTGACACGCGGCGTGGGGCCGGACATGGCGAAGGTTTCCGAGCTACTGCTCGTCGAACTGCGTGCCGGCAAGCTCGGACGTTTGACTTACGAAACGCCCGAAGAGTTTGCCCGACCAGAGAATGCCGAAGACGAAGACACCGAGCTTGCGGAAGAGCCAACGCAGGACCCTCCGGCAGCTGAAGGAGATGGTTGAGGCGTCGACGCGGCGCGGTACCATGTTCGAGCAATGCAGCACGACGTTCTCGCCGCCCAATTGATTCGCGCGCTGCGAGGCAAACGCTCCCAGACGGCGTTCTCCCGGCACCTCGGGTACCGCTGCAACGTGCTCTACACCTGGGAGTCCGGGCGGCGCTGGCCCACAGCAGCGACCTTCTTTCGTGTCGCTCAGCGCTCCAAGATCGACGTTGCCGCGGGCTTGCGCCAGTTCTTGGGCAGCTCGCCTCGTTGGCTGCACGGGGATGCTGCCAAGCCAGAGGTGGCTGCGCGGCTGTTGGATGAGCTCAGAGGCGGAACCAGTATCGTCGAACTGGCTGGTCGCGTGGGGACTAATCGCGTGAGTCTGTCGCGGTGGTTGCACGGCAAGGCCGAGCCGCGCCTGCCGGAACTCCTGCGTGTCATCGAGGCAGCGTCTTCTCGATTGCTGGACTTCGTTTCGATCTTCGTCGAACCACCGGCGTTGCCCGAATGCGCTGCAGCTTGGCGCGAGTTGGAGGCGCAACGCCGTGTGGCGTACGGTTTGCCGTGGAGTCACGCCGTGCTTCGCACCCTCGAACTCGAGGAGTACCGAGCGCTACCGGCGCACCGAGAGGGTTGGATCGCAGCGCGCCTCGGGATTGACGTCGCGCTGGAACGCACGTGCGTGCAAGCCCTGTCCGAATCGGGCTTGATCGTCCGCCGTCGCAAGCGCTGGGTGCTGAGCAAGGTACTCACGGTCGACACGCGCACGAACCCACGGGCAGGTTTGGAGCTCAAGGCGCATTGGGCCGAGGTCGGGAGAAACCGGCTCACGGAGCTCGAGCCAAACAAAGAGGACCTGTTCTCCTACAACCTGTTCACCATCTCCGAAACAGACTGGCAACGGCTGCGCGAACTCCACATCGCGTACTACCAAGCCCTGCGAAGCATCGTCGCTCAATCACAGCAGGCGGATCGCGTGGTGTTGGCGAACCTGCAGTTGATGCGGCTCGATGAGCCGGTTGCGGCCAAAGAGCTCAGCGTTCCGAAACCGGAGGAGCGTCCGCCCAATGCACCAGAAGGCGAAAAGCCTTGAACAGCAGACCGTCGAGTGCCATCGCCGTCCCGGGAGCCCCTTCAGGATCACCGGGCAAGTGTCGCAATTCATAGTCGTTCGAGGGCAGGCGCACCATGAACGCACCGGGCTCGCTGAGCAGGCGTTGGTTGTGGGTGAGACTGTTCTTTCTGCTAGGTAGCAGGTGAACATGAATGAGCCCCCCCGGCGTGTGACTGGAGTAGATGTGTACTCGCGCTTCTTCCAACCCCAAGCACAAGAAGCGGATCTCTGGGCCGCCGTCGGGGACGCGGATCGCCGGGCCGCTGGGGTACTCCACCGACAGCGAGTGGTCGGTGTGTTGCTCGAAGTCCTCTGAGCGCAACAGGGCCAACTGCCGCAAGTCTTCCATCAGCTGCCCCGTCGCCACGCGGCTCCACGCCTCGAAGTCCTCCAGTGCGGCCAGCTCTTCCGCGTAGCGGCGCTCCTGCTCCAAACGGCGGTTTTCGGCGCCGCAGTAGTGCGCGTAGAGCTCATCCCAGTTGTGCGGTTGAGAACCGGACACCTTCGACAGCTTAGAGGAGCTTTGGGCAGACGCCAAGCCAACCTCGGCTCAGCGGTCTTCGAAGAGCTTGACGACCAGGTTGACCGCACCAAAGCGGATCTTGTCACCATCACGGATCTCACGTGTGCCTTGGCCCGCGATGGCTTTGCCGTTCAGTAGCGTGCCGTTGGCAGAGCCACAATCCTCCACGCCGAACTGATGGTTGTCCGGATCCAGATGTAGGATGGCGTGGTTGGACGAAACGGTGGGGTGCTCGATGGGCACGCTCAGTCCCTCAGCTGCGTCCTTGCGGCCGACGCGCGCCCGACCCGTCCTCAGCACCCAAAAATCGCCTTGCGCGTTGATGTCGAAAGTCACCAAGAACCCCGCCAACCTTTCTCCGGGGCTGCTGCTCCTGTCGCCGCCGGTGGGGGCGCTTTGTTGTGGGCTGGGGCTGTCCACCGTTGGGGGTGGTTGCGGCTGCGGGGTGGGTTGCGGGTATTGACCCCCCATGGCTGGCTGACCTGGTCCTCCCATGGGGTACGGTGGGCCGCCATATTGGTCCGGTTGCCCGGGCGTGGGCTGCGGGTGACTGGGCTGCGGCTGGCCGTGTTGCTGAGGGTGAACGTGTTGCTGAGGGTGGCCCGGTTGCGGTTGCATCCCCTGAGGTGGAGCGCCGTATTGGGGAGGTTGCTGCTGGGGGTACCCAGGATTCTGCGGATACCCCGGACCGGCTTGGGCGCCTGGACCGGGCTGCTGCGCGGGCCCGGGCTGTAGTCCCGCGCCGCAAGCAATGCAGTTCTGATTGGACGGAGCGTTCGCCGTTCCACACCTCGGGCAATGGATCATGGCAGCAGCCTACCCCGAATCGAGTAGGTCGGTCGAGGAAGTCGCGACGCATTCGCGGTGGTCCCGCCGTCCCAAAGCTGCAGTGGGCGTACAGTTGCATGTGGTGAGTTGCCTCACATCGGGCACGACGCCGTGGCATCCGGTCCGCCCAGAGGTAGGCTCCTCGTCGTGTGTGCGTCTCATCG
>JBNKZR010000081.1:0-14364 GCA_050301735.1 Polyangiaceae bacterium
GTGCCCGTCGCGGCGAGCCTCGACGCGCCCACGCCGCGTGTCGGCGCGAGCCGCGAGCTGACGCAAAAGGGCCGCCCCGATTCCACTCGTGGCGGCCCTTCTCGACATGCGCCCCGGATCGCCGATCAGCGACCCGCTTTGTGCTTACGGCTTCTTTCGCGCCTTCTTCTTGGTCGCTTTCTTCGACGGAGCCTTCTTGGCGGCCTTCTTCGAAGCCTTCTTGGCTGGCGCCTCTTCTTGCGCAGGCTCTGGCTGGGCAGGCTCTTTCTTCTTCGAGGCCTTCTTGACCGCCTTCTTTTTGGCTGCCTTCTTCTTGGGCGCCAAAGGCGTGACCACCTCAACCGCAGCGTCTTGTCCGCCCTCAGACGGCGCAGCCTCTTCGCTACTCATGGGAGGGCTTGGCTGTGTGTGCACGGGCGACTGGCTGTCGTCGTCATCGTCAGCTCCCGAGTCGGGGCTATCCGAGACTGGTGCACGTTCTTCCGCAGCACTCTCGTCCTCTTCGTCAGCCCCGTCAGGACGACCAAAGGATCCTTCACGACGCGCTGCCAAGGTCTGCTCGATCTTCTCGTCGAGGTCGGAAAACTCGAACGGCTTGTCGACGTGAGCGTCCGCACCGTAGAGCGGTGAAGTCATTTCGTTGAGGTGCTCACCAATGCCCGTCAGCATGATCACACCGGTGTGAGCCAGTGGTAAGGACTCACGGATCTTGCGGCATACTTCCCAGCCGCTCATGCCCGGCATCATCACGTCCAAGATCACCAGGTCGGGCAGGTGTTCGTGGGCAAGTTGCCAAGCCATGTCGCCATCCGAAGCTTCGACGACTTTGAAGCCTTTCGAACGAACGTGAGCGGTGATGAGGGCGAGGGTACTGGGTTCGTCGTCAGCGACGAGGACGAGCGTTTCTTCGTTGTCAGACATATGGTGTTTGCTCCGGGGCACCGCTATTCGAATTCAGTGAGCACCGAGGGTCAAGCCTTTGTCTCGCTAAAACATCAAACAATACGCTCGAATCAGCGGAAGCGGTGGCGTGATCGGAGCCACCACGGCCGCGCCCAGTGGTGTGAGGAGCAAACGAGGCGTCCACGTCGTCGTCAGGCCCTCGCGCGCACACCGCCGTCCGGTGTGGGCTCGGCCGGCCCGCGTCCGTGCCACATCTCTCTCGATTTTCGACAAAACCAGCGTCCCACGCTTGCTCTAGACCCGCCCAACGCACAGGCTCAACACTCTGGACGAATCGTGGTGAGTCACCCAACGCACCACCAAAGGGAATCGAGCCCGCACGTTCCTACGTTTCAAGAGTCAACGACATGAAGCAGGGCGCTCCGCACGAACGAGACAAAGATCTGGGTAGGCTGATGTCGGCGGCGCGCCGTACCACAGCCCGGCTCGTGCTCAGACGCATGTTGACAGGCTTGAGCCTGACGCTTCCCGTGCCGCTTATTTACGCGGCGGGCGCCCTGACATGGGTGAAGCTCGCGCAACCCAGTGCAGAAAGCGAGCGCTGGCTGTTTTGGGGTTGGGCGCTCACGTTCGTCGTCCCGTTGGTGGGGCTAGCCAGAGGATGGCTGCAACGGCGGCCGGACTTCTGGGGCGCGCAGGTGCTGGACAGACATCATGGCCTGGCTGGGCGCATCGCCAACGCCCTTTCCTTCCACCGAGATGCCAAACGAACGCCACTCATGGAAGCGGCCATCGACGATGCGGTGGCCGTGGCGTCCGATCTCCAGCCACGACGCGCTGCTCCAATTAGATTGCCACAGGGGCTCGTCGTGAGCCTCGGCTTGGCCCTCGCCGTCGTCGGGCTTGCGCAGTTGGAGATACGGACGCTGCGCTACGTCCCGCCCGTGGTCGACAACTTCGAGCCGTTGGAGCTCCCGGCCGACGATGTGGATCTGTTGCGAGAGCTCGCGGAAGAGATGCAGAGCGACGCCCAAGATCCGGAAGCGCTTGCCGCCATGCGTCGGTTCAACCAGTTGATCGAAGACATCGCCGAGCGGCGCCTCGACCGCCAAGAGGTCTTCCGACGCCTCGAACAGCTCGAGAGCGGTCTGCTCAACGAGGAAGCACTGAGCGAAGAGGCTCTCGACGAAGCCCTCGACGGGTTGAGCCGGGAATTGGGCAAGAGTCGCATGACCAAGCCAGCGGCGGAGGCCTTCGAGCAGAAGAACCTCGCTGACGCAGAAGAAGCCTTGAAGCAACTGGCCAAACGACTGCGCGACAAGCCGAAGTCGATCAACAAGGCCGAACTCGAACGCATGCGCAGAGCGCTGTCAGATGCGTCGAAACAGTCGAGTGAGCGCCTGTCACGAATCGCCGAACAGCGAAAGTCGTTGCAGGAGCAGCAGAGGCGACTGCTCAACAAGAAGGACAAGGGCGAGAAGCTCACACCTGGCGAGCAGCAGGAGCTGGAGCGCTCGAAGCGCCGCCTCAAGCGTCTAGATCGCCAGAAGCAACGCGCCGAGCGCAGTCAGAAGGAGATGTCCAAGCTCGACCGCGAACTCGCGGAAGCGGCGAGGAAGCTTCGCGAAGAAATGGGTGATGCCGCCAAACACTTGGAGCAAGGCGCCGAAGACATCAATCGCATGCGAAAGAAGCAGCTCAGCGACAAGGAGAAGAAGGCGCTGAAGAAGCAACTCGAAGAGCTGCGCCAAATGCTGCGACAGAATAAGGGCAACAACCAGAAGCGAAAAGAACTCTTGGAACGCTTTCGCCGCATGGCGAAAGGTCAAGGCAATGGCAAGCCGGGCAAGTCCGGTGACGGCAAGAGTGGCGAAAAGAAGGGTCAAGGCAAAGGCGGCCAAAGTCGCCTCAGCCTGGGCATGGGGCAGACCAGCGTGGAGGTCCCGATGGCAGGGCCCGGACAGACCGGAAGCGCCTCCCAAGGCAGCGGGTCAGGAGACGACCAGGAGGGCGTCGGCTCCGGTTCCGGCCCCGAAATCGCCGGCGACAAGGGCAAGCAAATGGATACGGTGGACGTATCTGCGGCTGGCATCGACAGCGGCGAAGGCGCTGCCTCGAGCGAGGTCGTTTATGGCGCCGCCGAACGCGGTTTTGCGGGCTCGGGCTACGAAAAGATTTACACGGACTACAAAACGGTGGCCGAAGAGGTGATGGAGAGCGACGAGATCCCCCCGGGGTACAAGTTCTACGTCCGTCGCTACTTCCAACTAATCCGCCCCCGCGAGTGACTGCAAGCCAGTTCACGCCCAGAAGAGACGACAGGGAAAACAATGTCAGAGAGCGAAGCAGCCAAAGCAGAAGTCGAAGCGTTTCAAAAGACGGTCGCGTCGGTGAGAGAACAGATCGGCAAGGTGATCGTGGGCAACCGTGAGGTCGTCGACGGTGTGCTCACTTGCATGTTGGCTGGCTCGCACGCGTTGCTCGAAGGTGTGCCGGGCCTGGGCAAGACGATGCTCGTGCGCACCCTGTCGCAGACGATGAAACTCTCGTTTTCACGCATCCAGTTCACGCCCGATCTGATGCCCGCGGACATCATCGGCACCACCGTCATCGACGAAACGCAGACGGGTGCCCAAGCGTTCGAATTCCGCAAGGGTCCGGTGTTCGCGAACATCGTCTTGGCTGACGAGATCAATCGGGCCACCCCCAAGACCCAGAGCGCACTCTTGGAAGCCATGCAAGAGCACCGCGTGACCGTGGGACGGACGACACACCGTCTGGAGGAGCCCTACTTCGTGTTGGCGACTCAAAACCCGCTGGAAATGGAGGGCACCTATCCGCTCCCCGAAGCTCAGCTGGACCGCTTCTTCTTCAAGCTGCAGGTGCCATTCCCCTCCCGCGAAGACCTGCACACGATCTTGGAGCGCACGACCACCACCCACGAAGAGGAGCCGGAAGCCGTGATCGACGGCGAAGAGGTCAAGACTCTGCAGCGCCTGGTCAAGACCGTGCCTGCCGCCCACCACGTGCAAGACTATGCCGTGCGTCTGGTGCTCGGCACGCATCCCGACCAACCCAACGCCACGGAAAAGGTTACTCGCTTCGTGCGCACTGGGGCCTCTCCTCGCGGCGCCCAAGCGCTGCTCTTGGCCGCGAAGATCAGCGCGCTCTTCGCCGGGCGCTTCGCTGCTTCGGTCGACGACGTGAAAAAGGCTGCGCTCCCCGCGCTGCGCCATCGTGTGTTGCTCAACTTCGAAGGCGAAGCTGAAGGCGTCAGCGCGGACGACGTACTCGAGACACTCATCGCCGAGCTGCCCGAAACCAAAGCATGAGCGTCTTCGACTTCGTCCGTCAGGCCCTGCCGACGCGGCGGCGGTCCGTCGCTCCAGCGGCCAAAGCCGATGAGCTGTTCGACGACGAATTCCAGCGCAAGCTGGAGACGCTGGCCATCGTCAGCCGCAAGGTCTTCGCCGGCCGACAGCGTGCCGAACGGCGCACGAAGAAGAAAGGCAGCGGCATCGAATTCGCGGACCATCGCGACTACTCCCCGGGTGACGACTTCCGTTTCGTCGACTGGAGCATCTACCAACGTTTCGGTCGTTTGCTGGTGCGCCTGTACGAGGAAGAAGAAGACCTGAGCATCTACTTCATCGTCGATTGCTCGCGTTCGATGGGCTTCGGCGATGGCGCGAAGTTCAATCAGGCCAGGCGGCTGTGCGCTGCCCTGGCTTACGTGGGGTTGGCCAACCTCGATCGGGTCACCATCGTGGGCGCCGCCGATCAGCTCGTCTCGCGCATGCCGACCACCCGAGGCAAGGGGCAAATCTTCAAAGTTTTCCGCTTCTTGGGAGACCTGGAACCCGGTTCCAGGACGGATCTGGAGGAAGCACTGAAGGTATTCGTGGCACAGCACAAACGCCGCGGATTGGCCGTATTGATCAGTGATCTGTACGACCCCAAAGGGTTCGAAAAAGGCATCAACGTGCTGCGCTACAACAAATTCGAGCCCTATGTCCTGCACGTGGTGGAACCGGACGAAGCCGCACCGAACATCAAGGGAGACGTGCGGATCTACGATTGCGAAACCGGGGCCGAGCAAGAAGTGACGGTCACGGACGAACTGCTCTCCAAGATGAAGACCGCTTACGCGGATTACCAGCGCGAGATCGAAAACTATTGCGCCAAAAACCAAGTTCCGTACTTCCGAGCGGACACGAAGACGTCGTTTGACGATCTCGTTCTGCGCGTCTTTCGCAAGGGGGACTTTCTGCGCTGATGACGTTCGTGGGGTTCAGCGCTTCGACCCTCGCCGCCCTCGCCGCTGGCGTCGGTTTGCTGACGGTCGCCTTGTACGTGCTTAGGCTGCGCCGTCGTCCGGTGAGCGTGCCGTTCTCGCCGATTTGGCAGCGAGTGCTGCGCGACAAGCAGTCGACGCATCTGTTCTCTCAGCTCAAGCGTTGGCTCTCGCTGCTGCTGCAGCTGGCGTTGGTGGGCCTGATGATTCTGGCGTTGGGTGATCCCCGTCTGGCGGACGGTTGGCTCGACGGTCGCACGATGGTCGTGCTGGTGGATACCAGCGCATCGATGCAAGCCAGCGACGTGGAGCCGACGCGAATCGCCCAGGCGAAGAAACGCTTGTCCGAGCTGATCGAAGGGCTGTCGGGAACCGACCGCATGCTGATCGCGGAAATGGGTCCGACCCCTCACCCGCTTTCGACCATCACCGAGGACATCAGCGAACTCGAAGCCGCCGTCGAGCAAATCCACGCCACGGACACGGAAGCGGATTTGGAGCGTGGTTTGCGCTTCGCCCTCGATAGCCTTCGCGGCCTTTCCAAGCCCGAAGTGATCGTCATCAGCGACGGGGCGTTGGGAGATACCGAAGCGATCGCCAAACGCTTGTCGCTGGGAGAAACGAAGCTGAGCTACGTGCCCGTCGGCAGCGGCGGTACCAACGTCGCCATCGCCCAGTTTTCCGTACGCCGCTACCCGCTGGACAAGAACCGCTACGAAGTCTTGCTCGAAGTCGCCAACACCAACGACACCCCGGCGGAAGTGGAACTCACCCTGCTCGGTGACGGTGACGTCGTCGACGTCACCACCCTGCGCCTCGGCCCCGAAGAGCGAGTACCTCGCATCTACAGTGATCTGGCGGGAGCCAGCCGCACGCTGGAAGCCAAGTTGCGTCTCCTCGGCGAAACCCCGGACCAGCTCGCAGCCGACAACCACGCCTTCGCTCTGATGCCGGAGCGGCGCCGGGTGAAGGTGCTGCTGATCACGGCGGGCAACACGTACCTGGAAGCCGCACTGTTGTTGGACGAGTACCTCGAGGTGACACCGGTGGCGCCAGATGCGACGTTGCCCAACGAGCGCTTCGACGTGACCATCCTCGACGGCGTCGCTCCCGCGGTGGAAGCGACGCACGGCTCACTCTTGTACCTCGATCCGCCTGCGGAAGGGGCACCGGTGGGTTACCGCAAGAAGCGAGCCGACATCACCGACTTCGGCTTCGACACCTGGGACAAGAAGAGCCCGCTGTTGAGCTTCATCGCGCCAGGCAACATCCAAGTCACCCAAGGCCACGCACTGGAACCCAAAGAGGGCGACAAGGTCGTCGGCGCTTCCGACTTGGGACCGATCTTGGTCGAGGGCAGCCGCAACGGGCAACGCTTCGCGGCCCTTGGCTTCGACCCGCGCAACAGTGACTTCGTGCTGCGCGTTGCGTGGCCGATCTTCTTGCTCAACGCGATCAACACCTTTGCCTCGGAAGACAGTCGCTATCTATCCTCGTTCCGCACCGGTGAGGTCTGGCACATCCCTGCTCCGTCGGAGCTCGAACTGGCTACCTTGAAAAGTCCTCGAGGCGAAGAGCTCACCGTCGCGGTCAAGAATGGCTACGCGACCTTCTTTGGTGAAGAAGCTGGGTTCTATGAGCTGCTCGGCGCTGACGAAAAGCCCGTGCACACCTTTGCCGCCAACTTGAGCAACCTGAACGAAAGCCACTTGAGTCCCGCGCCCCAGCTTGCGCTCGGCGAAGTCAACGCGGGGGCGGTCGAGGGCTTTGCCAAGGGCGTACGGCGCGAACTGTGGCTGACCTTGCTGCTGCTGGTGATGGCAGTGTCGTTGCTCGAATGGTTCTCCTACCATCGAAGGGTCACCGTATGAAACGCCTGCGCCGCTTCAATACCGTCGCCTTCGGTGTCCTGGTGCTGGCGCTCATCGCCGGGCTGTATTGGGGGTTCTCCGAGTGGATCCTCAACCGCACCGAGCCGCTATCGCTGACCTACGAGGGCAAGCTCTACGAGCTGCAGCAACCGGTCTATCTCGGCTTGTTGGTCGTCGCCCCGTTGCTGCTGTTCGGCTTGCGCTACTCCCTCGCCGATCTGCCGTGGCAGCAGCGGCTGATGGCAGTGTTGTTGCGAGTCGCATTCTTCGCGGCGCTGGCGTTGGGACTGTCGCGACCGGTAACGACCACCGAAGAGCGACGCGTCTCTACCGTCTTTCTCGTCGACGTCAGTGACTCCGTCACCGACGAATCCATCGAGCAAGCGCGGGAGAAGCTGCAAGAGGCGATCTCGAAGCTGCCAGACGACGGCAAACTGTCCCTCATTACTTTCGCCGAACGACCGCGCTTGGAGGACCTTCGAAACGACGAAGGCGACGCACTCCAGATCCCTGAGGTCGGCGCGCTGCGACATGTCTCGACCTCCCCGGGTGAAGGCACCGATACGGTCCCCGGCAACACACCGGACGATGGCGCCGAGGCCAACGGCGAGCCGAGCTCATCGAAGACGCCGCCATTCGCCGGCGGGGGTGCGGGCAGCGACATGGAGTCCGCTTTGGAGCTCGCCTACGGTATCTTTCCACCGGGCTACTTGAAGCGCGCGGTCCTGTTCAGTGACGGCGTGGAAACGCGAGGGGACCTGCTCTCCGTGGCCAACCGAGCGCGTCGTTTCGGCGTTCGCCTGTACACGGTGCCGTACACACTGCCGCCGCCCGGAGAGGTTGCGCTCGTCAATCTGCAACTGCCAGACAAAGTCGAAATCGGCGAGCCCTTCAAGGTGCGGGCCGAAGTGTACTCCAGCCGCAAGAACTCCGCACGGGCGCGCCTGTACCAAGGAGAGATGCTCAACGGGTTGGACAGTGTGCGCCAGCTCGAACTCGAACCGGGCCTGAACGAAGTCGAGTTTGCGAGCGTGGTGCGCTTCGGTGGCGAAGTCGACTACTCGTTGAAGCTCGACTCGCTCGGCAAAGACACGTTCGCTCAGAACAACCAAGTGACGGAGAAGCTCGAGGTCCCGGGTCGCCCGTCGGTGCTGTACGTGGAAGGGCAACCGCGAGGAGCCAGCTACCTGCAAAGTGCTCTGACCGCTCAGCAGTTCGACGTCGACGTGCGCCCGGCGTCGGCCTTTCCGGCTTCCTTGTCTGAGATGGCACGCTACGACATGCTGATACTCAGCGACGTCCCCGCCGAACAGGTCAGCCTCTCTTCCCAGGATTTGATAGAGCGCTACGTGCGCGACTTGGGGGGCGGCTTCCTGATGGCGGGTGGGGAGCGCGGCTTCGGCCTGGGCGGCTGGTCACACACGACCATCGAGCGCATCCTGCCGGTGCGCATGGACGCCGAGCGTCGCAAGGAAATGCCGAGCGTTGCCTTGGCGCTCGTCATCGATCGCTCGGGTTCGATGTCGGGACTTCCGATGGAGATGGCAAAAGCAGCTTGCAGCGCAACTGTGGGCACACTGCAAGGCGACGACATGCTGGAGGTGATCGCCTTCGACGCGACTCCCAAACGCTACGTCAAGCTGCAACCAGCTCGCTATCGCAGCCGCATTCAAAACGAAATCCTGCGTATCCAGGCCGGCGGAGGCACCGCCATCTTTCCAGCACTGGACGCAGCCTACCAGGATCTCTCCGTCGTTCAGGCTCGCAAGAAGCACGTCATCCTGCTCACGGATGGGCGCGCCGATTCCCAAGGCATTCGCGACCTCGTGCAGGCGATGGTCGCAGAAGCGATTACCGTTACCACCGTGGGCTTGGGCGACAGCGCCGATGCCGATCTGCTGCGTATGATCTCCGAAGCCGGTGGGGGTCGCTACCATCACGTACCGGATCCCAACAGCCTGCCGCGCATCTTCACGCGTGAGACGGAGATGATTTCGCGCCAGGCCGCGGTCGAAGAGTGGTTCCCCGTCGTGCAGACGGGCTCGGCGGATTTCTTGCGCGGCCTCGCCGTCAATACCGCTCCCTTGCTGCACGGCTATGTCGCCACCCAGATGAAGGGTCCGCCGGCTCAGCAACTCCTAGCCAGTGATCAAGGGGAGCCGATTCTGGCGAGGTGGCGAGTTGGTCTCGGGCAAACCCTGGCTTGGACCAGCGACATCAAGAACCACTGGGCCGTCGATTGGCTGCGCTGGTCCGGTTTCTCTCGCTTCTTCGGGCAGCTGGTTCGAGAGCACATGCGCAAGAAGCACGAGCGGGAACTCGACATGACGACGACGGTCACCGGCGACCGCGTCAGCGCCGTGGTGGACGCTTTCACCCCCGACGAGCGCTTCGACAACGGCATCATCGCCAAGCTTCACTTGCGCAACGAAGCCTCGGGGCAGAGCAAGGAACTGCCGATGGCGCAGACCGCCCCCGGTCGTTACGAAGCGAACTTCCAACTCGACAGCTACGGCTCTTTTACGTTGGAAGCGGAGCACCTGCGCGAGCAGCCCGACGGCAGCCTCAAGAAGGTCGCCGTCAGCTACGGGCACATCTCCATGCCCTACCCTCGAGAGTACGCGAGCTTCGAAGCCGACGGGGAGAAGCTCGAACGAGCCGCTCTCGCTACTGGGGGTCAATCGAACCCAACCATCGAAACCGTTTTCGATCCCGGCGACGAGAAGATCGAAACCCACCAGGAGCTTTGGTCGCGCGGCATCCTGTTGGCGCTGGTCCTCTTCCTGTTGGACTTGCTGGTGCGCCGCGTGCGCATGTTCGATCGCAAGTTCATCGCGCCCGTCAGGGGCTGAAGCGGAGCCAGAGGGCTCACTCCTCGCGGCATTCGACGTCCGCAGCAAATACTTGGTGCACGCCGTCGACGGTATCGAGCCAGAAAACCCGAGCTACCTCGTCGCTCCTGACGAGCTTGATGTCCTCCGGCTCGCTCACGGCAGCGATGGGGACGGGGGGCGTCAACACGTCGAGACTCTCACTGACGACGGAGAGCACGAGTGTCTGCTCTGGTTCTTCGCCGCGGAGCCCCACCCAACGGTACCTTCCTGCCTGGGGCCCGGCTTCGATCGCCTGGGGGACGACACTCCGTCCCGCAAGCTGCACGCTGGCCTGGACTCGGGCGCTTTCGTCGATGCTCTCGATGCTCGTCGCGCCTTCGGGATCGGCGGTGATCAGCACACCGAACTCTTCCCCCCAAGACAGAACGGCCTGGTGCTGCCAGCGGTGCGAGCTCTCCTGTAAGGGAGTCTCCGTGTAGACGCTCGTCGTGGGCTCGAAGCTCATGAGTCGTTCACCCACCAAGAGCCTCACCTGCTCACCCACCAGCACCAGGTCACTGAGGGCGCCCGAGAAGTTCACGAGGCAATCCGACATCGAAAGCGCCGGCTCACCATCGTCGGCAAGCACCGCCGCGCGCAGGAATAGCCCGCAACCTTGAAACACGTCGAGGCCGAACACCGCCGCTCGATCGCCGAGCCACGCGGCATGTGCGTCCACGAGCGGCAGCGCGGTATCCACGCTCAATCCGTTCGCCGGGCTCGAGGACGCTCCAACCGCGAGTCCTCGCAGGCGGGTGGCGTCACTGACGAAAAGCATGCCAGCCGTTTCGCTACCCGCTAGCAGCACGTGGGGGTCGAAGGTCCCCGCGAGCTGCAGCGCCTGCACCACGCGGGGCGTCGGTAGCGCGGGCTCGGCATACTGCGTGAGCACCACGCTGTCGTCAGCGATCCAAGCCAGAGCGAGTTCACCCTGGAGCAGCGCGACATCCAGACTCGACTTGTCTGCTTCGTCGTGCGTTAGCTGCGTGGCCACGGCAGCGCAAGAGATGGCGGGCGATACCTCGGCGTCTGAGGTATCGCGGCGGCCGACGACCGACGCATCACTCACACCGCCGTCGAGCTTTTCCTCGAGCTCGGGTGGAGCAATAGCGTCGGGCACCGGTTCCGGGTCTCGACCTGCGTCCCTGCGAGCAACCGCGCCACCGTCACCGGCGGCACGCCGCACGGATCCATCGACCTGGACGTCGTTCGACGACGGCGATGATCCCCCATCCTTGCTGGCACGCTGCGCGTCTCGTGCGCAAGCGCAAAGGCCCGCTACTGGCAGAAGCCAAGCGAGCCCCACGACATGGAGGCTCCGGCGCCTCGCGGATGCACGCAGCGCGCGAGCCACCGAACTCAGTCGACTACTCGGTTTGACCGCGAAGGTCGTCCGCCGAGTCGTCTTCGATCTCGTTGACTCCCGGAAACTTCATGATTTCCTTGCGGGAAAGTCGCCAAGACTTCTGCACGATCCAAGATAGCGAGCGGTCTTGACGAGCCGCTTCCTGTTGGATCTCCTTCAGCATTTCTTCCGGGAAGTAGAGGCTTTGTTTACGTTTGTCCGAGGTGCCCATGATGCGATCGTCTCCTGTGCGGTTTTGGCTTCGAAAAGCTAGGTTGGAGATGGGTCAGCAGTCAAGGAAACGACCAAAATCGGGACCCTACGGCACTTCGGCCCGCAAACCAAAGAGCGTGATCGGATGAGGCAGCTACACCTATTGATGGGCGCGCTGGCGTGCGCTGCCTTCGCCCTGACAGGCCAGTACATGAGCTCCCAGCTGCCAGAGCTTGCTGACGAGCACGCCGGAATGCGGATGATGTTCCGCTCGGCCCACGTCTACATTTTGCTCACTGGCGTATCGCAACTGCTCCTCGGGGCGTACTGGCAGCCGGCGCCGAAGGGCTGGCGCTCGTTGGCGCAACGCGTTGGATCGCTGTTGTTGCTCCCAAGCCCCGCGCTGATGTGCATCGCATTTTTCACCGAGCCGTCAGCAACGAGTCTCTCCCGGCCGGTGACGGTCTGGTGCCTCGCGCTCGTGATTGGGGGCACGGGGCTCCACCTGGCCACGCGTTGGAAAGCTCCGTCGACGTAGAAGGACGGAGCGGCGCGCGGCCCACGGGTGAATTCGCTTGCGATTTTCCTGGAGCTGGCGAATACGGCGCTGGTGGATCCGCAGCGTGACGCGCCGCCTAACGGGCGGGCCTCCAAGAGGGCTGTCTACTCCGTAGCTGCTGTGATCGCCGGACTGATCGCTGTCGGCTTCGCATTCTCTCAGCCGCCGAGTGGGTCGGAGGATCCAGTGGACGAAGGCCAAGACGTCGCGCTCAGTGACGCCCCGACTCCACCCGAGCCGGAGGCGCCCACGGCCGAAGCTGCGCCACCGCCTCCAGCGCCACCTCCCCCGCCCGAACAAGCCAACGCTCATCGCTATGCGTTCGCCCATCATCGGCTACTACAAGCGGAAGGTTTTCAGGGCGTCACTTCTCCGAGTCATCCGACGTGGAAGGTCGCACCTGGACTCGACGTCGCGCAAGTCACGACGGGGCTCACGTACCCGGTTAACATCGTCTTTGCCGAGCGAGCTCCCCGCACCGACGATGCTCCGCTGTTCTACGTCAACGAACTTCACGGCAGGGTCAAGTACGTCACTCGCACGGGAGAGATCGGCGTCTTCGCCGAAAACCTGATCAACTTCGAACCCGCCAAGCAGGTCAAGACGGACGAAACCGGAGTCAGTGGTCTGGCGACGGTTCCGAAGACGAACGACCTCTTGGTGACGACGAGCTTCGAGGATGCGGAAAGCGGACTGTTGAAGAACCGTATCCTGCGCCTGATCGGCGATGATGATGGCAAGCGCATGACGGAGTTGCAGGTGCTGCTCGAGTTGGACGAGTACACCTCCCCCTCCAATCAGATCCAGCAGGTGGTCGTCGGCAGCGACGACAAACTCTACGTCTCAGTGGGCGACGCGGAGAACTCCCGCTTGAGCCTCGACCTGAACAAGTTCGGCGGCAAGCTGTTGCGCCTGAATCTCGATGGCAGCGCTCCTCGCGACAATCCCTTCTACCAACCCGCTGCACCCAAGGACCCGAAGAGCTACGTCTTCGCGTACGGCTTGCGCAACGTATTCGACTTCGACTTCGACCCGATCGGTGGCGCGTGGTTTTCCGGGGATAACGGCAAGGACATCGACCGGTTGACGCGCATCGAGCGAGGTCAATCCTACGGCTGGAACGGCGTTCGAGAAAGCGTGCGCCTGAACTCGCTCTACACTTGGACCCCCGCCATCGCTCCCGTCGGCTTCACGTTCTTGCGCCACGACGCTCTGGGCAGCGGCTCGCGCGGGACGGCCGTACTGGCCAGTTACGGTCCTCCCGCAGCGCTCGGTAGCGGGCTCGGCAAAGCGCTCTTGCGCATCACCTTGGACAAGTCGCGCACCCGACTGGCGGAGCTCCCGGAGCCCATCCTGGAGTACGTCGGTGATGGCCGCGCCACCGTGCTCGGGGTTGCAGAAGGACCCGACGGCGTCTACTTCACGGACTTCTTCGGAGAGACGAAAGAGGACAGCAGCGAGACTCTGGGTACCGTCTGGAGGCTCTACGCAAGCGACGTGACCCGCCGCCTCGCCACGGGTGAGAGCATCGAGCCGACCGACGACGACATCCTCGCCAAGGGCAAGACGTACTTCTACAACTTCTGCGCTAGCTGCCACACCTTGGATGGTGTCGGCGGCCACGAGGGACCAAACCTGACGCTCTTCGGCGAGAACGCCCGGGGAGACCTGAACTCGAAAGCCTACGACGCGACGTTGGCCAAGTTGATCGCCTACGAACGGGGCTTCTTCGCCACCCAGAAGGATCGCCTGTTGGCGGTACAACAAGCCAAGGGTCGCGCTCGGGTGCGCGAGTGGTTGCGTCAGCACCTCGAAGAGCCCCGCTTCGATCATGCGCGTGCCAAAATGCCGAGCATGGCGTATGTGGCACCCGCGGTACGCGAAGCGATCATCGAGTTTCTGATGTCACGGGTGCCGGAGAACTGATGCACGCTCGGCCTGGCCACGAGGCGGGCAACACATCGGAATGCGGCGTACCGCTTGCCCTTTGACGCCACCTCGAGCGCAGTACCGAGCAGACGGTTGATCGCGACGCGGGGCAGCTGCGCGGCCATCTGGGGGCGTCCTTCAACGGTACGCGCGCGACACAATGCGCTTGACATTGGAGACGCCGATGGTAATCAGCGAGTCCGTTTTTTTCGGGTCATTAGCTCAATTGGTAGAGCAGTGGACTCTTAATCCATTGGCTGAAGGTTCAAGTCCTTCATGACCCAACGCCGAAAAGCCCCGGTTTTCCGGGGCTTTTTGCTTCCGTCCGACGTCGGCACCCCCGACGTGCTCAGGCGGAGCCGCGCCGGCTACCCGAC
>JBNKZR010000081.1:14374-22036 GCA_050301735.1 Polyangiaceae bacterium
CCGCGCCCTCGAGACGCCGAGGCTCCGCCGTTCGTTACCGCATTCGAGTGCACGAGCGCGTGACGTCCTCTGCGCCCAGAGAGTCAGCTCAGCTGGGTCGCGTCCAGCTCGAAGTCGGTGGCCGACCGCGGATCGAGCCATTGCACGGGACGCTCGCGGAGCCACGTCCGTTGGCGACGGGAAAACACGCGCGTGACTCGCGCGATCTCCTGCACCAAGTCGGCGAGCATCACGGGCGTCTGGGCATCGAGCGCAGCCTTGACCTGGCGATAGCCGACACTGCTCATCGCGCGCGAGTCGCCGTAGCCACGCCGCACCAGATCGCGCACCTCGTCGAGCCAGCCCTGCTCGAACATCGAGACCACCCGGGCCTCGATGCGCTGAGCCAGGGCCTCTCGCTCGTGACGAATGCCGATGAAGTGGGCGCGATAACGCGGCCGGCTGAAGCCGTGCTGCTGCTGAAAGACCGACAGCGGAACGCCCGTCAGCTCGTGGACCTCCAGAGCCCGACTCACGCGGACGAAGTCGTTGGGGTTGAGACGCGCGGCACTGGCTGCGTCGACTTGCGCCAGTTGCTCGTGCAATGCGGCCCTACCGCGCTCCTCGGCAAACAGTCGATGGCGCTCGCGAACAGCATCGTCTTTGGGCGGAGCAGGAGCTAGCCCATACAGCAGCGCTTTGGTCCAGAGGAAGGTGCCTCCGCACACGATCGGGAGCCTACCCCGCCCACGGATCTCCTCGATGCATCGAGAAGCGGCGTCAGCGAACAGACTGGCGTCCATCTCGTCGTTGGGCTCGATGACGTCGATCAGGTGGTGCGGGATACCACGTCGCTCCTCGGCAGTTGGTTTGCCACTACCGATGTCGAAGTAGCGATAGACCTGCACCGAGTCGGCGCTGACCACCTCGCCGTCGTATCGCTCTGCGAGCCGAACGGCCAAGTTGGTCTTGCCCGAAGCCGTGGGGCCGACGACGGCTATCAGCAGCGGCAACTCAGCGTCGACCAACTTTTCGCTCAAGCTCACCCCACGAGGTAAACGCCACGATGGGGCGCCCATGCGGACAGTGCCCGGCAAAATCCACCCCATCCAAAGACCGCAGCAAAGCTTGGGCCTGAGCTTCGTTCAGCGCGTCCCCCGCGCGCACCGACCCGTGACAGGCGATGGTGGACAGCGCCGCATCGACGGTATCCGAGAAGCCGCGCCCCGTGCGCGCCAGCTCTGCGAGCAGGTCCCGCACCAAGCGTTCGGCACTGTCGCGCTGCAGGAGTCGGGGCACGCGGTGAACACTGACCGTGTTCTCGCCGTGCACTCGCACCTCGAAGCCGAGGCGAGATATTTCCTCTTCGTGCTCGGCGACGAGCTCACTCTGCTCCGCGTCGACCTCCAACGTGACGGGAAAGAGCAAGGCCTGCGAGGGCATGCTGCGTCGAGCGTACTCTTCTTTCAGGCGGTGGAAGTTCACGCGCTCGGCCGCTGCGTGCTGGTCCAGCACGAACAAGCCTTCATCGCCTTCGCAGATAAGATAGGTGCCGCGCACCTGGGCGACGAAACGCAGTCGATTCCAGCTGACCTCGGAGTCGCTGCTCGGCTTGCGGACGGGGGCTGGCGCCGGACTCGGGGCTTCGTGGATGCGCATGAAGCTCTGCTGCTTGGCACGCATGGCTCCCGGCGGCGGACGCTGCTCGGAAACGAGCTCCCCCTCGCTGGCGTCGGGGGCGGAGTAGGCTGCCGGCTCGGATGCTGGCAGGGGCATCTCATCCGGAGGCCGGGCGCTGCGCGGCGCCACCTCCGAGATCCGATCCTCGCCGGCATCGCCCCCCTCACTGGCGCGCGGCGAAGTAGCGTCCTCAATGGGCCGCGAGGAACCGCCCTCCAGAGTTCGCGACGACGCCCTTCCGTCTGCGCTCTTGCGCACCCAAGAGTCGTCCCGTGCCGGAGGAGACCAACGACTGGGGGCGGCCGTGGGGAATGAAAAAGCCTTGCCCAGCTGCCCACAAAGCACGTCGTAGAGCGCATCGGCAACCGCCCGCCCATCGGCGAAACGCACCTCAGACTTCTGCGGGTGAACGTTCACGTCCAACAGCTCTGGCGGCAACTCGAGGTAGACCACCCCACGCGGATAACGCCCCCGTTCGAGCACGCTGCCGTAGGCCCGCGCGATGGTGTGCAGCAACATGCGGTCCTTGACCGGGCGCCGGTTGCAGAACAGCCGCAGCGCCGCGGCCCCGGCGCGCGCTCGCTCGGGCCGGCCCAAGAAGGCCTCGACGTGCAGCGGACCTCGCTCTCCAGTGCAGGCCGCGAACTGTTCGGAACCGAACAGCGCTGCCACCCGCTCCGCCCGGCTCCCCACGCGCAACCACTCCTTGGCCTTGCGTCCGTCACGCATCAGCGTGAACGTCACCTCCGGACTCGCCAGCGCCATGGCCTCCAACACCTCCGCGACGTGCCCAGACTCGGTACCACTCGAGCGCAGGAACTTCCGGCGCGCAGGCACGTTGTAGAACAAGTCGCGCACGTCGATCTGCGTGCCGGCGGGCATGCCGACGGGACCCACCTCCGGCTCTGCACCGCCCTCGACGACGACTCGCGTTCCTGCGTCGTCTTCACGTCGGCGCGTCTGCAAGCAGAACCGACTCACGGACGCGATGCTGGGCAATGCCTCCCCACGAAAGCCGTAGCTCGGCAGGTGATTGAGGTCTTCGAATCGCGACAACTTGCTGGTCGCGTGGCGCTCGACGCTCAACACCGCATCTTCGACGTCCATCCCGACACCGTCGTCGCTCACTGCCAAGCGTGTGATGCCCCCGCCTTCGATCTCGACGTCACATCGCTTCGCCCCTGCATCGAGGGAGTTTTCCAGCAGCTCCTTGAGCGCACTGGCGGGTCGCTCGACGACCTCACCTGCAGCGATTTGACTGGCAAGGGCAGCGGGTAGACGGCCGATCCGACCCATACATCTCAATTCTCGCGCGGGCGTGACGCCGAAAACGCCAGAAACTCGCGAACCGAAGGACGGGAGATGGCCCAAACCAGGCCCAACAGCGCTCCCAAGTGCAGGGCAAGGGCGACTCGGAATCCCCACAGGAACGCCACTCTCGCCTCCGCCACGGGAAAGTCCGTGCCCAACCTGGAGACGAGCTCGGGCGAACGTGCCAGGGCATCGACCATGGCCAATCTCACCGGCTGGGAGCCAGCGTAGGCGGTGACTGCCAACACCGCGTTGGCGAGCAGCGCCTGCACGCACAACCCGATGCTCTTGATGGCACCAAAGAGCGTCGCGGCACTGACGCCCACCAGCAGCCCCCCGAGCAGCAGCTGCGCGACGGCCACCGGAAGAGCAACGCTCGCATTGTCGGCCGTGCTCTCCACCATGGCAGTGCTCACCTCAGCCGGGAAGCGCAAGGCGTCAGCCACGAGCGGGTCGCTCAGCAAGCGCACGGTCACGTAGCCTTCGTGGAGCGTGCGCAGACCGATGAACCACGCCGTGATCAACACGAGCGAAAGAAACCCCGGTCTACGGGGAGCTGGTTCAGTCTGCGCCACTTGCGAAGGATGCCAGAGGAAGCGAAGCAGCGCGAGCCCCGATCGGCCCGTGTGAAAACACTGAAGGCCACCTGAAACCAGATGGCCTTTGCGACGAGATGAAGTCTGCTCAGAGCCCAAGCAATGGGGCTCGACGCGATGCTTCACGCCTGGGGATAGACGGAAACCTTCTTCTTCTTCTTGTTGACGTGCTCGAACGCAACCACGCCGTCGATCACGGAATAGAGCGTGAAGTCTTTGCCTTTGCGCACGTTGGCGCCGGGAGCCATGGTTTCGCCCACTTGACGTACCAAGATGGTGCCAGCGTTGACCTGCTCGCCCCCGAAGCGCTTCACGCCTCGGTTCTGTGCGTTACTGTCGCGACCATTGCGGGTAGAGCCGCCACCCTTTTTGTGTGCCATGCTGGTTTGACCTCAAGCTGAAATGCCGGTGATTTTGACGTCGGTATAGGCCTGACGATGACCTGCCTTGCGCATGTAGCGCTTACGCCGCTTGAACTTGAAGACGATGATCTTCTTGTCCAACCCGTGACTGAGGATCTCGGCTTCGACCTTGGCGCCCGTGACGATGGGTTGACCAAACTTGGGGTTGTCGCCGTCTACTGCGAGAACCTCCTCGAAGGTCACCTTGTCGCCCGCCTCGCCAGCTATGGTGGGAATACGAACGCGGTCACCTTCGGTCGCCCGAAACTGCTTGCCGCCTGACTTGAAAACTGCGTGTGCCATCGGAAGGGGCGGCAAAGCTAGTCGCCGGACTGCCGAGGCGCAAGAGATTCGAGCCAGAATTTGGGTCCCCGGGAAGTGGCCCCTCGGACGGCAACTCCGCGCGCTCTTGAGCGTACCTGAATTGCGTTTCATTTTCAGCTATTTGCGCAACGGCCGCTACCGCTGTCCGGGCGAAGGAGTACGCTCCTATCTGAACATGGATGCGCCGCCGCAAGCCTCCCCTGGGATCGTGACGGCGGCCTGGCAGGAGCTGGGCCGCCACGCCGAGATCGTCGAGCTGACGAACATCAGCGCGAACGTATCCACCAACCAAGTCTATCGCGTGGCCCTGAGCGACGGTCACGAACTGATCGCCAAGACATCGACCTACGGCTCCTACGTCCACTTCCGACAAGACCACAAGCTCATCGACCGTTGGAGTCAGCTGCTGCAAGACACCCGATTCTCGACCTTCTTGGCGCGCATGGTGCTGAAGGGAGAGTCCGTATTCACCTACGGCCAGGACAACGTCTGGATTGTCTTCTACGAAAAGGCGCAGTTCTACGACTTCCTGCCCCGCATCCTCGACGACGCCCAGATCGACGCCCTGGGACGCGAGATGGCCGAATTCCACGAGGCCTCCACACGCGCGAGCAAGCACATGGACCCGTCGTGGAAGACCATCGGCTCGGACGTCGCCGGCCTCTACGACGCACTGGGGAGCCACGAGTGGCGAGAGCAGCGTCAGCTCGACAGCGCCACGGGAGAGCAGTTACGCCGACACTGCGACCTGGTACTCGAAAACGCGGAGCGCCTGGGCTACCACAGCTTCGCCAAGATCCCAGTACTCGTCGACTGGAACATCGGCAACTTCAGCGTGGGCTTCGACCAGAACGGGTTCAAGTTCTACTCGCGCTGGGACTACGACTGGTTCCGCATCGGATCCCGTATGATGGACTTCTACTTCTGTGCGCGCGTCGTGCGGGCAGAAGGGGACAAGACGATCTTCACCTACCACACGGAGCCCTTCTTCGAGCCCCGCTTCCGGCGCTTCTTGCGCGCCTACCACGCGCGCTTCCCGCTGACGGAGAGCGAGGTTCTCTTTCTCAAAGAGGCGTACCGCTTCTTCCTGCTGAACTACGTGGTTCGCAGCGGCGAGCACTTCTTCCGACCTACCTACTGCGAGCGACTGCAACGAGAGGTCGTGCACACCTACCTGCCGGCGCTGGATGCCATCGACTTCTCGCCGCTACTCGACATACTGGACTAACGACGCCGATGCCAGGCGCTGCCGCTGCACAGTCAGCGCGCTGACGCTGCTCAGTTGCAGGCGCCGCCGACACACGAGCTTTGGCCCGTGCAACGAATGCCGCAGCCGCCGCAGTTCTGCTTGTCGCTCGCGACGTCGACGCAGCGGTTGACACACCAAGTCTGGCCGCTGGCGCACTGCATCTGACACTGCGCACCGCGACACTCCCCGGGACCGGTGTCCGTCGCGCACGACTGATTGCAGCCACCGCAGTGCTCGGGGTTGGTTTGGGGATCGATGCAAGCACCGTCACACTTGAGCAGCGGAAACGCGCAGGTAAAATCGCACTTGCCGTCGACACACGCGGGCTGTCCCGCACCTGGAGCCTCACACGACTGGTCGCAGCCGCCACAATGGCTGATGGCGATCTGCGTGTCGACGCAAGCGCCGGAGCAATTGGTCAACGTGCCGGAGCAGCCGTCCCCACACTGCGACGCCTGGCACACTTCGCCCGTTGCACACGGCTGACCGCAACCGCCGCAGTGTTCGAAGGTGGACTTCGTATCAACGCACGCTCCGTCACAGGCGGTCAGCCCCGACGCGCACTCGATGTCGCACTGCCCATCGACACACACGGGCACGCCACCCGCGACTCCCGGACACTGACGGCCACACATGCCGCAGTTGTTCACGTCGTCGAGCGGCACGCAGCCCGACTCACAAGCGACGAAGTCGGGGGCGCAGTCGAAACCGCACTGCCCATCGCTACAAACGGCAGTGCCGTCGTTCGTGGTCGGACACGTTTGGCCACAAGCACCACAGTGGGTGAGGTTGGTGGCGGTGTCGACGCAGGCCCCATCACAGGCGCTTTCCCCTGCCGCGCAGTCAGAAACGCACTTTCCTGCCGAGCACACTTCGGCATCGCCGCAAGCAACGGCGCAGCCACCGCAATGTGCGGGGTCGCTCATCATGTCGACGCAGCTATCGCCGCAGCGCTCGAAGCCGTCCACGCAGTCGAACTGACAGCGCCAATCCACGCAACGCGGCGTCGCGTTAGCCGGGGCCTGACACTCGTTGCCGCAGGTGTTGCAGTTGTCCGGATCCAACTGCAGATCGACGCAGGTGTTGCCGCAAGGAGTGTACCCGGGATAGCAGGCGAAGTCGCACGAACCGCCCAAACAGCTGGCGCGTCCGTTGCCGGGAGCGGGGCACGCTCGCTCACACGCGCCGCAGTGCTCCGCGGACGCGAACGGTTCGAGACAGGCGCCGCCGCAGGTCAACAGCCCCGAGGCGCATTCGCTGACGCAAGCGCCCTCGGAGCAGACTTCCTGCGCGCTGCAGACGACGTCGCACTCACCACAATGCTCCGGGTTGCTGCGCAAGTCGAAACAGGTGCCGTCGCATCGGGAAGCACCGTCGACGCACGTCGAACCGCACTCGCCGCCTTCGCACACGGCGACCTCCCCGGGCACGGTCGGGCACTCGGCACCGCACCCTCCGCAGTGATTGACGTCCGCGTCGAGGTCGACGCATTCCGCCAAGCACCACATCTCGCCGGCGGGGCAGTCATCCGATGCGCCCGCGTCGGTACTCGACAAGACGTCCGTCAGTCCGACGCCGGGCTCACCGTCCGTCGCGCCTTGCACATCGGAGGAAGCGCCGTCATCCGTCGCTGTGTCCGTGGCTTCGTCGTCGACCCCCGCTTCCATGGCGTCGGTGTCGAGTTCCCCCGCGCGAACACAGATGTTGCGGCTCTCGTCGCAGACGTAGCCGTCGACGCACTGTTTGTTCTGGCAGCGAAGGCCCTCTGCGGTTCGGGACAGATCCGACTCGCACGCGCTGCTCAGGCTCACGGCAGCTGCCAACAACGCCACCCCACTACCGATTTTCAGCCAGCGCTCGAACACTTCAGAACCGTCCTCGGGTGAGGAGTGAGCAGCCGCTGGGGTCGCAACCAAGAGCCAGCCCCGAGGTGGCTGCTTCCTCGTCGCTACCGCTCACCAACCACAGAACGGCCCCCGTGACGACCAGTGCACCGCCGACGCCCGCAAGTACACGCGCCGTGGTTTGGCGCGTGATCATCTGATCGTAGGCCTCGGCGCGGCCGAGCTGAGTGCCGGCATCGCGGGCACGGTCTTCGGATTTGCGACGAGCCACTTCGAAG
>JBNKZR010000082.1:0-21862 GCA_050301735.1 Polyangiaceae bacterium
CTGAACCTCTCCGCGCTGTTTCAGCGCCTCGGCTCCCACGCCAGCGCTGACGGCGCTTTGTGCCGCAGCGAGCGCCTCGGGCAGTGCCTTCGCACGCTGATAGGTGCGGGCCAGTCCGATCCGATCCTCCGGCGTCAGCGCTGGTAGCCGTTCGCCGTAGAGGGCAACCAAGGCTGCCATGGAGATCACATCCCAGGTGTTGTGGTCTACCACCTGCACCAAACCCGAAGCGTCACCGCTGCGCAGGTAGTGAGTGTAGCGCGAAGCCACCTCCGCTCCTTCCACGTCCCCTTCTCGCTCGAAGCCGAGCACGGCACTCTCGATGTTCTTCAAGGTGCACCTGCCCAAACGGCGACGGTGGATGCGACGAGCGACGTGCAGCAAGTCCAAGTGGGGCAGCCGCTCCACCGCAGCCAGTGCGTTCATCACGTAGCGCCCCTCGAGCAGCGGCCAATCGAAGGCCTTGCCGTTGAAAGTCACCAACACCTCGCAGCGACCGCAGATGTCCCGCAACGTCTCCAACATCGCCGGCTCCTGCTCGGGGCCTTCCAGCAGCAACTGGTCAGCGACGAGTCGGCCGTTTTCGTAGTAGGCCAACCCCAACAGGAACGGGATCGTCCCTGCCCCAGCCCCCAATCCGGTCGTCTCGGTGTCCAAGAACAGCGCCCGCCCGAAGTCGCACTGCTCCAAACCGGGGTCGAGAGCGAGCAGCGACAGGATCCTTGGATCGAGCCCCGATGTCCCGGCGACGGGCATACGACCGACGTGATGGGATGCCTTTTGCACCAGCCGTCGGCGCCAGCACCAGTGTTCACCCCATTCGTGCCGATCGAAGCCCAGCTCCGAGAAATCAGCGCACCGCTTCGGCGCCAGCGCAGGTGCAGCGTCCGCCTCGTTCGAACGCTCCAAGATCGCATTCATCTTGCCGCGCAGATCATCCAGCACGCGCCCTCGTTCGGTTGCCGGCGATGTGTCTCGGGCCGCTCGTGGTGCCCTGCTTCGCGGCAGGCGAGCGAGCTGCCGCTTGAGGTTCATGCCCACTCCCGCAGTGAGACGGCGCACACCATGCCGCTACCCGCAGAGACGATCACCTGGGACCGCGCCGGATCGAAGACTGGCGCGAAGAGGCGCCCGCCGTCCAGCCGACACTGCGCCGTCCTCCCAGCGCGGTTGGCCACCAACAGCTGGCCATCGTCCGAGGTCGCGAAGACCCAATCCTTGGCCGCGGTCATGCCCGACCAACGCACCTCGCTCGACGACGCCGGTAGCGCGAGCCGCGAGGTGCGCCGGGCACTGGCTGCCTCCACCCACTCCAGCTCCCCCCCGAGAGCCAACAGCACCTGCTGCCCGCCGCGGACGGCGGCCGCGGCAACGACGCCGGCACGCTGCCAGCGCACGCCACCGTCCGCGCCCAAGCACAGCAGGCGTTCACCCACATGCAATAGGGTCCCTGCCCGGCAAAACCCGACCAGTCCAGGCTCACGGGCGTCGAACTCCAACGCAAATGTCTCGCTGAAATACGGCGTCTGGATGCGGTGCAACTTGGAATCTGCCGTCACGACCCAGGCACGGCCCTCGGCGTCCACGCTCAGGTTCGAAACTGGGCGAGCCCGCAGATTGAGGCTCCAGAGCAAGCCAGCTCGGGACGATACCGCGTACAACCCCCGCCCTTTGGTGAAGAAGAGCACTCCCTTGCCCGGGTCCACACCGACCAGCTCCGGAACTGCGGGCGCCGTAAACACCCAGTGCGGGCGCCCGTCACTTTCCAACGAATAGATCTTGCCGGTACTCGTCGCCGCGACGAAGCGGTCTGCCGCCGCCAGGTGAACACCCGTGAGCAGTGCTCCGTCCACCGTGTAACTCCACAGAAATGCGCCGTCTGGCGCCAGCGCGTGGAGATACCCCTCGTGGGTCGCCACCGCGACGGTGCCCGAATTGGCGATGACCGCCCCGGAGCCCAAAGGAGCCCCCGCGTGAAACTGCCAGCGCCGGAAGAGCCCTGGCGCACACACGCGCCCGGACGCCCGAGCCCAGCCGTTGGACGCGAACAAGAGGCCGCCCGCTCCGAGCGCTTCCAAAAAGCGACGTTTGGCCAAGGGATACATCGGTTCAGGGTTGGCTTCTCACGTCCTGACTCGACTGACAAGGGCGCTCGCCGCCCAGCTCGTGAGGGAAATGCGAGCACGCAGCGCAAACGGTTGTGATCGCAGCGGGATCTTGCTCAATTGGCGGGGTGCGGGTGTTCGGACTCACGGGAGGCGTCGCCTCGGGCAAGGGCGTCGTCGCGGGGCGTTTTCGGGAGCTAGGCGTCGAAGTCATCGATGCCGACGAACTCGCGCGGGAAGTCGTGTTGCCCGGGACCGAGGGCTTTGCGGCCGTCGTCGCCGGCTTTGGCGCGAGCGTCGTGGGGACCGACGGTAGCTTGGACCGAGCTGCGCTCGCGCGTATCGTTTTTGCCGACCCTAGCCGCCTTCGAGAACTCAACGCGATCGTTCACCCAATGGTGCAATTCGCACTGGAGCAGCGGCTGCGGCGACTCGAGCGCGAGGGGCAGTCCTTGGTTTGCTACGAGGCCCCCCTGCTGTTCGAAAACGGCCTGGAAGAAGGACTGAGGCCCGTCGTGCTCGTCGCGGCTCCGCCCGAGCAACAGATCACCCGAGCGATGGCCCGCAGCGGCTGGACACGCTCCGAAGCGGAAGCACGCATCGCCGCCCAGATGCCGCTAGCCGAAAAGCGGCGTCGAGCCGACTTGGTGATCGACAACGACGAGAGCATCGACGTGGCGCGCGCTCGCGCCACCGAAGTGCTGGAGCAGGTGCGCCACTGGCAACCCAACGTTGCCTCTTGATCCCCAAGCTCGATCCATTCGAGCTTCCTTTCCGCGGAAACGCCCGTTGAGGTCGACCCGCAGAGGCGAGCACTGTCGACGCTACTTGACGCGCGCAACCTTGACGGTCTTGATCACGGGCGGCTCCACCGCTCGGTCTCCTCGGACTTTCACCGATGCGATCTTTTCGATGACCTCATCCGGTGAACACTTGCCGAAGATGGTGTAGCCGCCGTCGAGGTGGGGTGCCTTGCCGTCCATGATGAAGAACTGGGAACCGTTCGTGTTCGGGCCGCGGTTGGCCATGCACAGCTGACCGCGCTCGTCGTGGTGGGCATTTTCCCAGATCTCGTCGGGGATGACGTAGCCGGGGCCACCACTTCCGTTCTTGTTCGGATCCCCGCCTTGGACCATGAAGCCCTTCTTGACACGGTGAAAGACGGTACCGTCGTAGAGAGGCTTCTTGACCCACTTGCCGCCATCGCGCCAGGCACGCGAGCCACGGGCAAGACCGACGAAGTTCGCGACCGTGATCGGGGCTTTGTCTTCGTAGAGTTCGCACTCCAGATCGCCGAGTTCGGTCACGATCGTGGCCACGAGCTTGCCATCCTTGCCCAAGCCTTGTGTCGCCTCCTCCAACGTGAACTTGCCGGCGTGAGGGTCTCCAGGCGTGGCGGCCACGGAAGCCACAGGCTTGGCCTTCACCTCGCGCTTCGGCAGCTCGGGGCGCTGCGGCATTTTCTTGGGTTGTGCCTTGGCGGTGGTGGCAGCATTGGTGGACGCCTTGGTCGACTGTTCCTTCGTGTTCGTCGGTTCGGGCGCGGCCTTATCCACGCAACCCGCTGCCCACGCGACCAGAACGAGGGCAGCGCAGCCACGAAGATGGCGGCGGGCCCAACCAGCTCGGAAGTCATCCGTATCGAAGTTCATGGCTGGAGGTTTTTCGAACGGCAGGGTCCGAGTCAAGGCCCTTTCACGTTCGCAGCCAACTTGTGGCTCAGCCGCCGATCTTCACCCGCTGGCCCGGGCGCACCCCATGCCGACGGGTCCACCCGGCATTGACCTCCAACACGTGCCGGGCCGGACAACCGCTGCGACGCGGTTGAGTATTGAGCGTCGGCACTTGCTCCAGGACGCTGACGATGACCCCATCGGCATCGATGAACATCATGTCCAAAGGCAGACAGGTGTTCTTCATCCAGAAGCTGCGCTGGCTCTGGTCGTCCCAGGAGAAAAGCATGCCCACGTCTTCGGGCATCTCGGTTCGGTACATCAGTCCTCGCTGACGCGCCGCATGGGTCAGCGCGTGTTCGGCAATGACACGTGGCTGCCCTGGTGCCTCCAGGAACTCGACGTCGATCGTGTCCAAGGACAAAGGCCCGGTGGGATCGTCCGGGCACTTTTGCGCCGGCCCAGCCTCGGGTGGCGGCGGCTCTTTCAGAGGCAACACACACGAGGCACGAGACGGCTTCGATGCGCTGACCGCGCGGGGTTTCGGCGCTGGCTTGGCCGAATTTGTCGCAACAGAGGCAGCCTCCGCGCTTTTCGGCGAGGGTGGAGCGCCCGGGCGATCGCACCCCGTCGTAGCTGCAATCAGGACCGCCAGCCCCGCCGTGCGTCGAAACGGCGTTGCACCAAACTTCACAGGCCGAACTCCTGCCACGTTCGGGGTGTAGCCGCTACGCACGGGCCAACGCCACAGAATTTTCCCTGCCGGCATTGATTGAATTGCAAGCATGGCTGCCCGAGGCGGTGAGGTGCTCTATGCTGCACTACCGTGAGATGTGCGTCACTACTTGGACTGGGGCTCCTGCTGGCAGCTTGCGGAGGAACCGCCGAAAAAGTCAGTCGCAGCCAGGGCGTGCCAGATGGCCACTCCCCGGCCGCCGAAGTCGCGACGGACATCGAAGAAGAAGTGCTGCGCGAGGCCCCGCCTGACCCCGACGCCCAAGAGGAAGACCAGCCTGTCTTCGATGATCCGGGGTGTCCTGAGATGGTGGAGGCGATCGAGGACCGCACCTGCGATCCGCTCGCCGGGGAGAGTTCGTGTCCTTTTGGCTGGGAGTGCTTCCCGTACGTGGAGTACCCCGAAACGCGCTGCAGCGCCGAGGTTTACGGCACTCGTTGTGAACCGGCAGGCCTCGGCGTGCAGGGCGATGCTTGTGACCTGACGCCCTGTGCCGGCGGTTTCTTGTGTGTAGCGACGAGTCAAGGCAGTCTCTGCGCCCAATTGTGTGAACTCCCCGGTGACGGTGACAACTGCCCGCGGGGTTTGATCTGCGGCAGCGTCGACATCAAGGGGTACGGAGTTTGTTTCTGACACGGCGCTTGGCCTTGCTTGCGGCCCCCCCGGCAACGCGATGGGCCTACTTGCTGGTGCTGGTCACCTCTGCGCTTGGCTGCGGCGCGAAGACCGGTCCGAAAGAGGGAAAGAGCGTCGAGTTGCTAGACAATTCCGGCGGCTATGCCGAAGTGGGCGACGCGTGCTCGGACGAGGCGGATTGCATCGCCGAAGACGCCTGCTTTCCGCTGACCTGCTCGGGGGACGTCTGCACCGAACGCGCGCCGGTCGAGTGCGACGACAGTGACCCGTGCACTGAAGACTTCTGCGCGCCGGAAACTGGAGTCTGTTCGTTCGTGCCACTGACTCCGGACCGCGACGAGGACGGCCATCGAGCGCCTCTGCCGGGCTTCGCGCCGGGTGCGAGCGGCTCCTGCGGCGATGATTGTGACGACACCTCCGATGCGGCGCACCCTGGGGGCGTCGAGACCTGCGATGGCGTCGACAACGACTGCAACGGAGTGGTGGACGACAACTACAGCTTCTTCCCGAGCAACCTCGGTCCCACGTTGCTGTCCGAAGGCGAAGAGGCGGGTCTCGGTGGGATCAGTCACAACGACGATCACTACGCCGTGTCCCTTTCCTACGACGACGGGCACAAGCAGACCCAGCTCGCAGCGGTCGATGGCGCCGGCGAGATCCAATACGCCGTCGACGTCGCCCTGACCAACAGCGATACTCTGGCTGGCCCCGTCATCTGGACGGGCAGCACGTTTGCCACCGCCTGGGAAGACCGCCGCGACGATGATTACGAAATCTACTTCAACCGCTTCGATCGGGACGGCAACAAGCTCGGACCCGATCTGCGGGTGAGCACGGGTCGGGGCTTCTCTCTGCACCCCACCCTCACCTTGCTCGGCAGCAGCTATCTCGTCGCGTGGGGTGACGAACGCAACGGCGAGTTTCAAGTGTTCGGGGCTCGGATCGATCGAGACGGAGCTCTGCTCGACCCGGAAGGTGTGAACTTGACGCCAGACGTAGTGGGCGCCGACTCGCCAGCACTAGCCGTTGGAACCCAGAACATCGGTCTGACCTTCGTCAGCCAAGCCCACGACAAGCGCATCCTGTTTCGCAGTCTCAGCCACGACTTGAGCACGCTAGGGGAGCTGCGGGTCATTTCCGACGACAAGTCGACGGGGGGTGGCATCACGTTCAGCCGCGACAACTACCTCATCACCTGGACGGTGCACGACGTCGTCCCGGGGGATGCCGTTTGGGGCACGGTCGTCGACGCCACGGGGAGCATGCTCATCGTCCCCCGCAAGCTGACGGAATCGGCGGAGTTCGCCCGCTCCCACGGGCTACTCGACCTCGGCGACCGCTTGATGCTCTTCTGGGCGCAGCTCGAAGAGTCCTACGACATCTTCTTTCGCCTGATCAGCCCAGAGCTGGACCCGCTGACCGAGGCCCAACGCCTGACCACCACCCTGGGCGACGCGCTCGGGCCAGCACCGGAGTTCGGCAACGACGGCCAAATTGGCGTCGCCTACACCGACATGACAGGCGGCGCCCCCAAGGTCTACTTCACCACGCTCGACTGTCGCTGACTCACTCGCTGTCGAAGAGCCCCATCTTGGGATCGAACACCAGCTTGCCACGCTTGGGGTCGTGCAGGATGATCGTGTACTCATCGGGCACCTCGAATTCGAGCTCCTTGGGCACGGTGCCACGCCGACGGCTGGCCTTGTCTTGACCGCTGGTCTTGATCGTCAGCTTGTTACCCTGCGGCTCGCCGACTTCGATCTGGACCTTGTTGAACTCTGCCTTGGCGCCCTTGATGATGCCGAAGCGCACGTACCACCAGGCGCCGTTCTTCTGCTCGAAGAGAAAGCCCTCGCGATCCATGCTGTTGATGGCCTTGGACCTGCAGTTGCTCTTCTTCGCGATGTCGTCGCCGGCTTGCTTGGCGCACTTTTCATCGATCTTTTTGCCGATGTCCGACTCGCCGATGTTCAGCACGAACGCCGTGCCCTCGCGAATCAGGATTTCCTCGGGATCGACCCCGGCCGCTTCGGGCTCCGGCTCGGGTTCGGGCTCAGCCTCGGGCTCTGGGGCTGCGTCTTTGCTGGCTTCGGCGTCGGCGCCCTCGTCCTGTGCAGCGTCCGCGTCGGCGGGCGTTTCCGCCGCCGGTTTCGAACCGCCGCAGGCGGGCAGTGACAACATCAGGACCAGGCTGGGCAGCGCTAAGGTACGAATATGCATACTGACTTCCTCATCTGCGGTGGTAATTCGGCACGCCGAGCTTGTCCAGACGCTTTGTGTGCCGTCGACGTGACGCGATGGGCGGAGCGCCACAGCTGGGCGCGCTACGTGCGTCGGCGAACCGCTTTTCACGCGCCGCTTGTGCTCGGTTCAGAATCATCCACCAGTAGCGCTGCGAGGTCCTTGGCATTGACCACGGCGAAATCACGAACGCAATTGTTGAACACCACGTGAACCCGCTTGGCCTGGCGCGCTGCCTCGCGGATGGCCGGCACCCATTTTTCGAGCTCCTGCGGGCGGTAGAGGTAGTTGAAGCGTTCGACCACACTGCTGCCCCGCCGCCAACCCGCCGTGTTTTGCCCGTGGAAACGAAACACGGCCAGCTCCGGGTTCGTAACCCGCGTGATGGCTGGAACGCCCCCGCCAGCAACCTGGGGCTCGTCGACGACCACGTAGCTCCAAGCCAACCGCTCGAGTAACGCGAAGACTCGTTCGCGACGCTCAGGCGCCATCCAGCTCCCATGCCGGAACTCCGTCGCGATGGGGTAGTCCGCCCAGCGCTCGGCCAGTGCCTCGATGTGGCGGACGTTGCCCCGTGTGGCAGTGAACCAGGGAGGAAACTGCATCAATACGGAGCCCAAGCGCCCGGCCTCGAGCAGCGGACGCACCGAGGCTTCAAACTCTAGCCACATTGCCTCGAGCAGCTCAGTCGGAAGATGTCTGGAGTAGATGCGCGGCCCATCGGCGAGGGGCTCCACGCGTTCGCGAAGGGGCTTGGGCAAACGCTGTGCGTCCACCGCGTGACCCGTCATGGAAGCATGCGCCTTGACGTCGAAGACGAAGTCGGCAGAGGTCCATTGCAGCCAGCGGACCGCTCGAATCGGCTCCAGCAGCGTGTAGTAGGTGGCGTCCACCTCCACGAGACGAAAGTGCTGGGCGTAGTGCCGCAGGCGCGCTTCGCTCTTGTTGGCTCCCTTCGGATAGAAACGATGGCTCTTGAGCAACGTCGGATCCGTCCAGCCCGCAGTCCCACACGCGACGTTGCCAACCGCCGCTGGGAGTGGTGCCGCGTCGGCCAGACGACGCGCCTGCGCGTAGTGCGCTGGCTCTTCGATCGGAGCAACCATGTGACCCGATTGTGCGGGTTACAGGTCGGGCTGTCACCCGGCGCGCTGATGGCTCTACAATGAGCGTCGATGCGCCTCATCACGCCCCCACGCCATCGCTCCTGGGCCCAGGGCTCCGCCTGCATCTGCTTGCTGTGGGCGACCCTGCTGCTCGCCTCCTGGGGCTGCCGCCGAAAGCAAGCCCCGGATGCCTCCGCAAACAGCGACCCAACCCCAAAAGCCGGCCCAACAGAGGACCACATCCCCATCATCGACGTGCACGTGCACGCCTCGGCTGCCGGGATCCCGCGCCTGGTGGGCCTGATGGACCGGCACGGGTTCGCTCACGCCGTCAACCTGTCCGGCGGCGATGCCTACACCGGGTTGCGACAACAAGTGACCGCTGCCAACGCCACCGGAGGACGTGTGACCGTCTTCGCGACGATGCCCTACGCTCAATGCCGCAACTCGGCGTACGGAAGCCGCATGGCACGCATGCTCGAGGCATCCCACCGTTTGGGCGCCAAGGGCTACAAGATCGGCAAGGCGCTGGGCTTGGAGATGTACGACTTTCGAGACCGACTGATTGCCGTCGACGATCCGGAGTTGGACGTCGTGTTCGAAACCGCGGGCAGGCTCGGCATGCCGGTGGCGATCCACACCGGCGACCCATTGGCATTCTGGAAACCCGCCACCCCCGACAACGAGCGCTTCGACGAGCTGTCCGCCCATCCCGAGTGGGCCCTCGACGACGGCAACGTCCCGCCGTTCGAGGAACTCTACGCGGCGCTCGAGCGTCGCTTCGCTCGCCATCCGAAGACGACGTTCATCTCCGTGCACTTCGGAAACCTCGCGGAGCAGCCGGAGCGCGTAGCCCGAACCTTGCGCAAGTTTCCCAACGTCTACATCGATACGGCGGCGCGCATTCCTGAGATGGGTCGCCACTCCCCGGCGCAAATGCGTGCCTTCTTCGAGGAATTCCAGGACCGGATCCTGTTCGGTTCGGATCTGGGCGTGGGCCGCGAGCCGTCGCCGCTCTTCTTGGGCTCCAGCGGTTCAGTGCCGCCCACCGCCGAGGAGGAAGCGCTATTCTTCTCCGCCACGCGGCGCTACTTCGAAACCGCAGACGTGGACTTCGCGCACCCGACGCCTATTCAAGGGCGCTGGAAGATATCCGGCATCGACCTGCCGCGACCGATATTGGAGAAGGTTTTCTACAAGAACGCGGCCAAACTGCTCGGAATCGAGCTACCGAAAAAGTAGCCGTCACCGAAGGACCGCCGCCCGGGCTCTGCCTTCGTGCTGCGTTCAAACGAGGCGGCGCAGGCGTCTCAGCGGGCCCTGGGGGGCGAACTCGACGCTTCGAGTCCGAGACTCGCCTGCTCGACCAGTGAGGTCGATTGCTCCGCCACGAACCCGAGCAGCCCGCCGAGCTGACGCAGCACCTCGACCTCCTCCACCGTCCTCGTGCGGTCGGCAAGCGTCAGCAACGCCGCGTTCGTGAGTAGCAACTCTCGCTCTTCCAGCGAAAGGCTGTCCACCGGGATGTCGCCGAGACTACGCGGCGTACGTGCGTACTCGAGCATCTCTTGCTCTTCCGCTTCCGTGGCGTCGAAGCCGCACAGCATCCCCTCGATCACCCCGAGTTCCCCGCTCTCGACCTGCCCATCTGCCCATGCGACCGCAATCAGCGATCGCACGACACTCTTCTCGCTGGGAGTCATGCCCGCGGAGCGTAACGCGAGCGACGGCGACGGACCAGCTCGGTCGCTCATCTCACCGGCGATCCGTGGGTGGACAACCTACCTCACCCTGGGCCGAGCGCCCGCTCGCGCAACGAAAAAAAGGGACGTGCCCTCTGGCACGTCCCTCCGTTTTCAACTGTTTCGAGCTTCCTCCTAGAAGGCGCCCGTGGCGTCTCAATCGCGGCTGCTCAGGAATATCTGGAGCACGTACCAGAACATGAGAGCCACCGAGGCGAAGAGCTGCAGCGCAGCGCCCACGTAGCGATCTTCGGGGAAGTGCAGCATCACCGCAGATGTGTCCCTCAGAATCGCAGCGCCAGCCAGCCCCACCATCGCGACACTGAAGAAGGTGCCCAATTGGAAGCCGAAGACGATGCCGGCGACGATGGCCACCAACGCCATGACGAAGCCCCACTTGATGAGCCCATTCAAGAACGAGAAGTCCTTGCGCGTGTAGAATGCGATCGCCGTCAAGCCACTGAAACCGAGCAGCGTCACGAGCGCGGCGCTACGGATCGCGCCAGGTGCATAGGCCTGGGCGATGAACAACAGCGGCACGAAGATGATCGCTTCGGCGAATACGTAACCGCCCAGCCCGACGTACTGCAGTACGGGCGAGCGGGTGTTGTGGGCGAAACGACTCGCGCCCCAACCCACCAGCATGAAAGCCCCCAGCACGAGCAGCCAACTGGTGCCCATCATGGCCTGGGCAATGCCTTCGGCCAGCCCCGACTGAAAGAGAGCAATCTCGATACCGGCGAACGCCAAGATCGAAACGAAGAGGTGTCCATACGTACGCGTGATGAAACGAGCACGCGCCTCCACCCCTTTGCGGTAAACGCCTTGTAGGCTCGCTGTGTCTGGTTGAACGTAGTTCATTGATTCCTCCGAAGGCGCCACGTGACCGGCTTGGGTCGCACGCGGCGCAGGTACTATAGACGATTGGTTCGAGCGGCGCGCTTGGCAAGTCGTCGTTTCCTTCGCCTGCCCGCCGGGCTCGCAAGAAGTGTCACATTTTCAAACACTTGTGTGCGCGACTACCGCGCCCAGCGGACTCTCGCCGAGCACACGATGGCTCAGGTGCGCAACACGGTGGCGCCCCAATGCATTCCCGCGCCCAAGCCGAAGTAGCACACGAGCTGGCCCGCTTGCAGTCGCCCATCGCGGCGCATCTCGTCCACCAAGATGGGGATCGTCGCCGCCGACGTATTGCCGTACTTGGCGATGTTGGACGGCACCTTCTCGGGCGGCAGTTTGAGGCGATCTCGCACGAGGTTGTTGATGCGGTCGTTCGCTTGATGGCCGATGAACCAATCGACGTCGTCCGTCGTGACACCTGCCTTCGCGCAGGCGGCGCGTACAGTCTGTGGCAGCTTGGATACCGCGTGCTTGAACACGTCGCGGCCCTGCATGCGCGGAATGATGAGCTCCTCGTCCAGACTCTGCGGTGTGACGTAGGGACGCGTTCTGAAGCCGACCGGGATGAGCAGTTCATCGGTCAATGCACCATCGCTGTGGATGTCGGTGCCCAGGATACCCACGCCTTCTTGCTGACTGCGTTCGACGATCAGAGCGCCTGCGCCATCGCCAAAGATGATGGCCAAACCGCGATGACGAGTCGCTCGCTCCCAAGCGTCGGGAGTCGGCTTGCGATCGGTCGTGCCTTCGAGGATGTCCCAATCGATCCAAGGCATGAACCCCGCGTGGGCTTCTGCGCCCACGATGAGGATGCGTTTGGCAGCGCCCGATACCAACAGCGAATCGGCCACCTGAAAACTGAAGAGCATCGCTGCGCACTGCGCCCGAAGATCGAGCGCCGGCACACCGGCGAGCCCCAAGCGCGACCCGAGCAGCGGCCCCGACCCCGGAAAGAGGTGATCCGGGGTCATCGTGTTGAACAAGATGTAGTCGATGTCTTCGGGCTCGAGCTCAGCGGATTCGAGCGCCTGCAGGCTTGCTTCGTAGGCCAGGTCGCTCGCCCCCTGTCCCTCCGGGCAGAAGTGGCGCTGCTTGATGCCCGTGCGCTGACGGATCCAGGCGTCGCTGGTGTCCATCACGCGGGACAGGTCGTCATTGGTGAAGGGGCGACCCGGCAGGTACCGGCCACTGCCCACGATCGAAAAGCCGGGCATATATCGTCAACAAACTGCGTGCGGTCTGTGGGCCATCACGACCGACCGCGAAAACCCGTGAGGTCTCTAGTCAAGGTTGGGCTTCACGTCACCCACCTCACGCCGCTCGGCCTGTCGGCTGACCGCTCGTGCGCGACGGCTGCCCTCAAATGGTGTCCCAACTGAACCGTTCTGCGTCGAAGGTGTGCTCGGCGAGCGCCTTCATCGTCTCGTCCCGGTTGTCGTCGATGCTCTCGAAATTGTCTCGCACGCGACGCTGTACCTGGTGAGTGAAGACCTCAAGGATCTGCATCTCTTGGGCCGCCCCCTGGGCGCCCTTCTCGCGCAGCGACGTGTCGACACGGCTGATGACGCAGGCCAACACGAATAGGTCGATCATGATGTCGGCGAGGCGCTTCGATGCGAGCTGCTTGCCGATGATGTTCTTGCCGTGCTTGCGCAGGATGCGGTCGACCGCCACGGCCAACTCCTTGGTGAGCTGCTCGAAGACGACGGCGGACTCCTTCAGCAGCGGATCGACCCTGGTGAACGAACCCCGCTCCAAATTGATGCCGGCCGCGAGCCGAGCCCGCTTGATGGCGTATTCGCTCAGCACGCCGAAACCCTTGATCGGGTCGTTGAATACGCCTTGGAGCGTGCTGGCCAACTCCTTGAGCACGCTGCCCACGTCGTCCATTGCGGACAGCGCGATGAACAAACGCAGTACTTCGTTCGTGCCTTCGAAGATGCGATTGATGCGCGAATCACGCACGACGCGCTCGTAAGGGAACTCGCACATGTAGCCGTTGCCAGCGGCGATCTGCAGCGCCTCGTCGGCGCAACGCCACAGAGCCTCGGAGGCGAACACCTTGCTGATGGCGGCTTCGACAGCGTAGTCCTCGAAGCCGCGGTCGTTCAGCGATGCCACCATCGTGACCGCCGCCTCGGTGGCGTAGCAATCGACGACCATCTGCGCCACCTTGAGTTTGATCAGGCCGTATTCGCGAATCGCCTTTCCGAACTGCTTGCGCTCATTGGCCTGCGCGGTGCTCATCTCGATCAACCGCTTCATGGCGCCGATGGAGCCACCGCCCAAACCCGTACGCCCGCTGTTGAGGATCTGCATCGCGACCTTGAAGCCCTTGTGCTCTTCGCCCAACAGGTTCTCGCGCGGCACCTTGACGTTGTCGAAGTGCACGGTGGTGGTCGAGCTGGCGCGGATGCCCATCTTGTCCTCGTGGGGACCCACGCTCACCCCCTCCATATCGCGCGTGACGATGAAGGCACTGATCTTGCCGCGCCCGTCGGAGTTCGTTTTCGCGAAGACCGTGAAGAAGTCGGCAATGCCACCGTTCGTGATCCAGAGCTTGTTACCGTTGAGCACCCAGCCGTCTTCGACGCGTTCGGCGGTCGTCTTGATGGACGCGGCATCCGAGCCGGCGCTCGGTTCCGTCAGGCAAAACGCTGCGATCATCTCGCCGGTGGCGAGCTTCTCGTAGTAGCGCGCCTTTTGTTCGTCGGTGCCGAACAGCAAGAGGCCGCGCATGCCGATCGAGCTGTGTGCGCCGACGGTGACAGCGGTGGACGCGTCGTAGCGCGCGATCTCTTGCAGCGCCCTCGAGTAGGCGGCGCTGCCGAAGCCGAGACCACCGAATTCCTCTGGAATGACGAGCCCAAAGAGGCCGAACTGACGCAGTTCGTCAACGTACTCGGGCGGGAGCTCCCCTTCACGATCCCACTTTCGGAAGTCATCGCCACGCGAACCAAGCAAGGACTGCAGCGAGTCCTTCACCCCGCGCAGGGTCTCTTTCTGGTCCTCGTCCAGACTCGGAAAAGGGAGAATTACGTCTTCTTCGATTTGCCCCATGCACAGGCTGCGCATGAAGCTAACGGCTTTGGAATCGTCTGATAGGGTCACCACGTCCAATCATGGTGCATTTCCCGAGAGCTAGCCACCCCGCGAATGCCCGCTGATGCCTGCCACGCCGATGGCCGCGTGGGACCAAGCCATCGGCCAGCTGGCACACGAAAAGCGACGGGCGACGGAGCATGTCGCTCGCCCACGGCGAGCGAACGACAGAAGTCAGTGCGAGTCCTTCGGGATCCCTGCGCCGCTACCGCCACGCAAGAAGTCGAAGTCGACCCCTTCGTTGGCCTGCATCACGTGCTCCCGAAAGAGCTTGTAGTAACCGCGATCGTATTCGGGCTCAGGAGGCGACCACGCACTGCGTCGACGGCGGAGCTCGGCTTCGTCCACGCGCAACTCCAGTCGCCGACCTGCCACGTCGAGTTCGATGACGTCGCCGGTCTGCACCAGAGCCAGCGTGCCGCCCACGGCCGCTTCCGGGGCGGTGTGCAGAACCACCGTGCCATAGGCGGTGCCGCTCATACGGGCGTCGGAAATGCGCACGATGTCGGTCACTCCGCGGTCGAGCAACTTCTTCGGAAGCATCATGTTCCCCACCTCGGGAAAGCCGGCGTATCCCTTGGGGCCGCAGTTCTTCAGCACCATGATATCGTCAGGTTCGATGTCGAGCTCGGGATCGTCGAGCCGGCGATGGTAGTCGTCAATGTCTTCGAAGACCACGGCTCGCCCCGTGTGCTGCATCAAGCGCGGAGTTGCCGCCGACGGCTTCAGCACCGCGCCATCGGGCGCGAGGTTACCGCGTAGGACGACGATCCCGCCGAGCGAGGTGAACGGCGCATCCAACGAATGAATGACATCCGGATTGAAGTTCTCGGCGTCCTTGCAGTTGTCCCACAAGGACTGGCCGTTGACCGTGACCGTGTCCTTGTGCAGGAACGGCTCCAGCTGTCGAACCACGGCCGGAACGCCGCCAGCGTAGTAGAAGTCCTCCATCAGGTACTTGCCCGATGGCATCAGATTCACGAGACAGGGAACGTCGCGCCCGAGGCGGTCCCAATCGTCCAACGTGATGTCCACCCCGATGCGTCCTGCGATGGCTAGGTGGTGAACGATCGCGTTCGTCGACCCGCCGATGGCGCCGTTGACCAGGATCGCGTTTTCGAAGGCCTGCTTGGTCAGAATTCGGCTCATGCGGAGGTCTTCGTGGACCATCTCGACGACGCGTCTTCCGGCCATGTGGGCCAACACCATGCGCCGCGAGTCGGCGGCGGGGATCGCGGCGTTGGTCGGCAATCCCATGCCCAACGACTCCACCATCGACGCCATCGTGGAAGCCGTGCCCATGGTCATGCAGTGCCCGACGGAGCGGCTCATGCACGCTTCGGCGTCCATGAAGGCTTGCAGGCTCATGCGCCCCTTCTTGACCTCCTCGCTGAACTTCCAAACCCCGGTGCCCGACCCAATCTGCTCGCCCCGATACCTTCCGTTGAGCATCGGTCCCCCGGACACGGTGATCGTCGGTAGATCGCAACTGGCGGCGCCCATCAGTAGCGAGGGGGTGGTCTTGTCGCAGCCGACCAGCAGCACCACGCCGTCGATGGGATTGGCCCGGATGCTCTCCTCGACGTCCATGGCCGCGAGGTTGCGGAACATCATCGTGGTGGGGCGCATCAGGGTCTCGCCCAAGCTCATGACCGGAAACTCGACGGGAAATCCCCCTGCCTCGTACACGCCCCGTTTGACGTACTCCGCGACTCGCCTCAGGTGTGCGTTGCACGGGGTCAACTCACTCCACGTGTTGCAGATGCCTATGACCGGGCGCCCGTCGAACAGATGTGACGGAAGACCCTGATTGCGCATCCAGCTGCGGTAGATGAAGCCGTCCTTGTCGGTTCGACCGAACCAGGCCTGACTTCGTAGTGGTCGCCTAGCTCCGGCGCGTCCACCCGGAGGCTGTTCATCGTCTCGATCGCTCATCAGGCGCTGGCCCTAGCACTTCTGACGACAAAAGGCGTGGCATCCTGGCCCACGTTGCGGGAGACGATTGCCCCATGTCACCCCACACGACACATGGCACCATAGGAGTGCCAGGCGCGGCCCCCAAAAACCACCTCGCCCCACACGAGAACGTGGCCCCTCGCGCGAAAGCAGCCGGGCCTTTTTTGAGCTCATTTGGGGTATTATGTCGCTCAGTGGAACGCAGTTCTATAGCGATGCCGCAACGTTCCAACACGGCGGCCACGCTCGAAATTCGCTGAGGTTTCGGACCACGAAAAGCCCCGTACAGCCCATAAACCTCCTCGAAATGACTCCCAATTCGGCGCTATCTTTGAGCCGCAAACCATCGCTCCTGAGCGAGTAAGAAGGACGCCGCATGAAGCTGATGCATCTGAGAAACACAGTCTGGCCACTCGCCGCGCTCACGGCTCTCGCCTGCGGTGACTCCGCCGAGACTCCCGCCAACGGGGCCCCGTTGTCAGGAATGCCGGGTGCTGTTGGCGCTCCGGCGGCTGGCGCACCGGGCACCCCCGGTGCTGGTGGCACCGCCGCACCTGGAGGCAGCGCGGTACCGGGCGCGCCTGGTGTCGCTACCCCTGGCGTCGCAACTCCCGGAGGGACCACTCCCGTCGCGGGAACGCAGACTCCGGGCACGCCGACGGCTCCCGTGAGTCCAGGCGAGGTACCCGAGGAAGCGGCGCTGCCCACGGTACCCGCAGAGTGTGCTCAGACGATCACCCCAGGTCGAGCCCCGATCCGGCGCATGACGCGCTTCGAGTACAACAACACCGTGGAGGAACTGCTGTTGGATTCGACGTCGCCCGCAACGACGCTGCCACCGGAACTGCTGGGTAACGGATTCGGCAACGACGCCGACCAGCAACCGGTGTCCGAATACCTCGCAGCCCAATACGGGGATGTCGCCGAAAGCGTCTCGATTCGCGCCGTCGGCAACCCCGAGGTGCTCAATCGCTACGCCCCGTGCGCAGCCACCGTCACGGAAGCCACCGAGGCCGCCTGCGCGCAAACGTTCATCGAGAACTTCGTGCCGAAGGTCTATCGCCGCAACCTCGAAGCAGGTGAGAGCGAGGACTTGATGGCCCTCTTCAATGCCATTCGTCCCGACTCGACCTTCACGGACAGCTTGGCGGGGCTCATCGAAGCAACGCTTCAAGCGCCCGAGTTCCTCTATCGCGTCGAACTCGGAGAGCCCGACCCAGCGAACGCCGGCATTCTGCGTCCCACCAACCACGAGATGGCCTCTCGCTTGTCGTACATGCTGTGGGGCTCGATGCCTGACGACACGCTGAGCGCCGCCGCGGATGCGGGCGAATTGACGACGCCTCAAGGGGTCTTGTCTCAGGCTAGCCGCATGCTCGCCGACGAACGCGCGAAGCCGATGTTCCGCTTCTTCTTCGACAGCTACCTCCCGATCAACACCTTGGGAGAGCTGCAGCGAGAAGCAGCGCAATTCCCGACCTACTCGAACGCCATTGGTAACCTGATGCACGAGGAAACGCAGAGGTTCCTCGAGTACGAGATCTTCGAAGGCTCCGGCAGCTGGGCAGCGGCACTCACGGCGCCCTACACCTTCGTCAACGAAGAGCTCGCCAACTTCTACGGGTTCACCGGTGTGACTGGGCCGGAGTTCCAGCGGGTGGACTTGGACACCACGCATCGCATGGGCCTGCTGACCCAGGGCGGTATCATGGCTGGTACCACCATCTCCAACTTCACGAACCCGGTGCGACGTGGCGGTTACCTGCTCAAGCACATCATGTGCGTCGCTGTGCCCCCTCCACCGGCGGAGTTTGCCGCTGTGGCCAAGCCGCCAGATCCCTATTCTGGGGATACCGGCAGAGAGCGTTACACTGCGCACAGCGTCCAGCCCGAATGTGCGGGTTGCCACGCAGTGCTCGATCCCCCGGGCTTCGCGCTGGAGAACTACGACGCGGTCGGTCTGTGGCGCGACACGGAAAACGACAAGGTCATCGATGCGTCTGGCGACTTGGCTGCGACAGGACCGTTCAACGGACCCATCGAGCTAGTGCAGAGAATCGCCGACCTGCCTGACACCTACGCCTGCTTCGCGGACCACTGGATGACCTTCGGCTACGGTAGGCCGTTGGAGGCCGAAGATGAGTGCTCCGAGGCCGAGGTGCGGCGTTCCTTCGCCGAGTCGGGCTACAACATCCAACAGTTGCTCTTGTCCATGACACAGACCGACGCCTTCCTCTATCTCCCCCAGGAGGCCCTCTAATGCCCAAGTTTCGTTTGAGTCGTCGCGCGATGCTGCGCGGTGCTGGCAGCATCGCGATCGGTCTCCCTTGGCTGGAGGCCATGGCCCCGAAACCCGCAAACGCACAGGAGTCAGCTGCCCAGCGTTTCATCGCTGTCTACCAGCCGGGTGGCACGGTGTTGGATCGCTGGCGCCCCTCCGGTGGGGAGACGGACTTCACGCTTTCGCCCATCCTCTCGCCGTTCGAGCCGATGCGGGATGAGCTGCTCATTGTCGAAAACCTGGACATGAAGAGCGCTGTGGGTGAACAGCACCAGGCCGGCATTTGCGCGCTGTTGACCGGCACCCCGCAATCCGCGCAAAGCGGACAGTTCGCTTCTGGCCCGTCCCTCGATCAGGTCATTGCCACCAACGTGCGCGGTGATCGTCCCTACGGCAGCATCGAGATGGCCGTTCGCTGGGCGACGGGCAAGTCCCACGGCTTGCTGCACCCCATCAATTCGATGACGTTCGCGGACGACGGCAAGGCGAGCCCAATGTCCCCGCGCCTCGACCCAGTGGAGATCTTCGACTCGCTCTTCGGCAACCTGAACGATGCGCCCGTCGAAGGCGGAGGGACAAACCCCGCCGTGGCGCGCAAGCAGTCGATCCTCGACTACGTCGACCGGCGCTACGACACCCTGTCCCAGCGCCTCGGGGGCGACGACCGAGCTCGCCTCGAGGAGCACCTGACGCGGATTCGTTCCATCGAGGATGGCCTCTCCGGCCTGGCCGAGCTTGGCTCGGCGGCGTCTTGCTCGGCACCCGAGCTAGTCGACACCTCCGACTACAATCCGCGTGCTGGCCTCAATGCCGATGACAACGGTGCCGTCAAGGACCAGTCCTCGGATGCGGCCATTCCGACGGTCGGCAAGCTGATGATGGACATGATGGTGTCCGCGATGGCATGCGACATGACGGCCGTTGGAACGATTCAGTGGTCGGACACCGAGGCCAAGCACACCTTCCCCTGGCTGGGCCTGAGCGAGCACCACCACTTCTACCAGCACGACGGTGGCTTCGCGCCGAACCAGTGCGAGCAAATCGCCAACTGGTATTCGGAGCAGCACAACTACCTGCTGGAGCAGATGGCAAGCGTCGACATGGGTGGCCACACGTTGTTGGATGAGAGCGTCGTGTTCTTTGGCTCAGAGCTGCAGGAGCCGCCGAGCCACCAGAAGAACAACATGCCGTTCCTGCTCGCAGGTCGGGGTGGTGGCCTGCGTCCAGGGCGTCGCTTGCAGTTCCAGAACCAGTCGCACAACGACTTGTTGTTGGCGATCCTGCACTTGTACGGGGATCAGCGCGCCAGCTTCGGCGAACAGCAGTACTCGAACGGGCCGCTCAGCGGTCTGACCTGAGAGACACCGCGGGCCGTCTCGACACGGGGAGCGTCAGATACCGACGCTCCCCGTCGTCGTTTGTGCACCGCTCGAGCCAGCGCGAGTTTCGCCGCCGGCGTGGGGCGAAGCCGTCACTGGAGACCTCACAGGCGACGCATGACGAGAGTCGCGTTCGTGCCGCCGAAGCCGAAGCTCAGGCGCTCACAGGCGACGCATGACGAGGGTCGCGTTCGTGCCGCCGAAGCCGAAGCTGTTGCTCATCATGGTGTCCATGGGCAGGTCTTCTCGCAGCTCGCGCAAGATCGGGAAGCCTTCCGCCTTGGGGTCGAGCTTCTCGATATTGGCTGATGCTGCCAAGAAGCGCTCTTTCATCATCAGCAAGCTGTAAACCACTTCCTGCGCACCGGTGGCGCCGAGTGAATGTCCCGTCAACGACTTCGTGCTGGCGAGCCACGGGCAGTCGTCGCCGAACACCTCACGAATCGCGCCGAGCTCGGTAATGTCGCCGACAGGTGTGCTGGTGCCATGGGTATTGATGTAGTCGACCTTGCCGTCCACCCCTTCCAGGGCGAGCTTCATGCAGCGCACGGCGCCTTCTCCGGAGGGAGCCACCATGTCGTAACCGTCAGAGGTCGCGCCGTAGCCGACCAACTCTGCGTAGATGTTCGCGCCGCGCTTCTTGGCGTGCTCCAACTCCTCCAGGACCAGAACGCCGGCGCCCTCAGCAATCACGAACCCGTCGCGATCGACGTCGTAGGGACGACTAGCGCGAGTAGGCGTATCGTTGAAGTTGCTCGAGAACGCTCCCATGGCATCGAACAGACAGCTCAGTGTGTAGTGCTCCCCTTCGCCACCGCCAGCAAACACCACATCCTGTTTGCCCCATTGGATCTGCTCCATGGCCGTCCCGATGCAGTGGGCGCTCGTCGAACACGCCGAAGAGATCGTGTAGTTGACGCCGCGGATCTGGAAAGCCGTCGCCAAACACGCAGACACGGAGTTGCCCATGGTGGAAGTGACCTTGTACGGACCGATGCGTTTGACCCCCTTCTGGTCGAGGATGATGTTGCTGTCGACGATGTCCTTCGACCACGTTCCGCCGGAACCGAGGATGGCGCCGATGCGTGGGTTGGTGATCTCGTCCGCCGAAAGCCCGCAGTCCTCCACGGCTTCTGCCATCGCGACGTAGCTCAGCGCAGCCGCTCGCCCCATGAAGCGCAGGTGCTTCTTCGGCACGTACTCCTTGAAGTCGATGTCGATACTGCCTGAAACGTTGCAGCGCAGCCCGTGCTCCTTGTACTCGGGGTTGAAGCTGATGCCGCTTCGTCCCTCCCGCAACCCGGCGATGACCTCACCCTTGTTGCGACCGATGCACGACAGCACTCCAATCCCGGTGACGACTACTCTGCGCATGTCTCGACTCTTGCTCTTCCTTGGTTAGTGTTGCGACGCTTCCCAGTAGCAGAGCTGCACGGAGCTGTCGCCTCTGATCGCGGCGTAAGGCCTCCCCGCCGAATAGGCAAAGGAGCCAATGTTTACATACCGATCACCCTGTTCGGGCACGTGCGTGTGACCGAAGATCACGCAACGGGCCTCCAAGGCGTCGGCGACCAGCGCCGCCGCCTGCCGAAGCGCGGCGACCGGGCCTTCATAGCGCGGCCCAGCCCGCATGGACCCGGCGAGGTAGAGGGATGAAACACCCAGTACCCCCAAGGCCAGGGGCGCAGCCCCCATCAAGGCCGCGACGCTCGCACTAGTCGTGGCCGCAACCCCCGCGATGACCCGGTCGAAGTAGAGCCGCATGAAGGTGTCGTAGAACCGCAAATGCGTCGGATCCGGCGCGCCGGCAAGCACGCTCTCCAGAATCGACGGATGCACGCCAGCAGCGCTCGCGTGCGCCAGCAAACGTGTCCTCCCCAAAGCCTCTGCCTCCAGGGCTTGAAGTTTGCGGCGCTTGCCGGCCTCGAAGCACAGCGCAGCTGCCGTGCTGAAGTACTGGACGACCACGGCGGGCGCTCTCACGCCATACAGCCTGAACGCGCGC
>JBNKZR010000083.1:0-21810 GCA_050301735.1 Polyangiaceae bacterium
GTGCGTGCCGAAGCTCGGCTGCTCGCGCCAAAGCTCGAGGGGCGCACCGTATGGATGCTGAACTCCACGGCCAAGGGCGGTGGTGTGGCGGAGATGCTGCCCAAGCTCGTCCACCTATTGCGTGATCTAGGTGTACAGGCACGCTGGTGTACGATCAACCCCACCGAAGCCGCTTTCTTCAGTCTCACCAAGCGCCTGCACAACGCCATCCACGGGGTACCGTGCGGCGACTTCGGGGCGGACGATCGCGCGTTGTACGACGCGGTGAGCCAACGCCACTATGAGGAGTTGCGCGGTCGTATCTCCAAGGGGGACATCGTCGTCACTCACGACCCGCAGCCTGCGGGCGTGGGAGCGCGCTTCCGTGACGACGACGGGGTCTCGACGATTTGGCGCTGCCACATCGGGTTGGACTACGACACGGAATCCACCCGCAAAGCCTGGCAGTTCCTGGACGAGTCCCTGAACTGCTACGACCATTCGGTCTTCTCGGCGCCAGGCTACATCATCCCGGCGTTGGCCAAACGCGTCTCGATCATTCGCCCCGCGATCGACCCCTTGAGCCACAAGAATCGACGCCTGCACCCGGTCAAGTTAGCCGGCGTCTTGAACAACGCGGGCCTGATCGATGGGCCCCATCCGATCGTGACGCCCAGCTTCCAGAATGCGGTCAGCCGTCTGTCACCTGACGGCGACTTCCGGGCTCTGGACGGCGCCAAGGAGATCGGGCTCTTGTTCCGCCCCATCGTGACCCAAGTCTCCCGCTGGGATCGCCTCAAGGGCTGGTTCCCGCTGCTGCTGGGTTTCCGTCAATTGAAGACCAACATCAAACGCTACGCCGGAGACGACGCACGGCGGGTGCGACGGCTACAACTCGCACGCCTCATTCTGGCGGGCCCGGAGCCTTCATCGGTTGCGGACGATCCGGAGGCTGGCAGCGTACTTGAGGAGGTGCGGCGCGAGTACCTCTCGCTTCCCTCGGAGCTACAACGAGACGTCGCCGTTCTGTCCCTGCCCATGACCTCGCTCAAACACAATGCGCTGGTCGTCAACGCGCTCCAGCGTTCGAGCAGCGTGATCGTGCAAAACTCGTTGCGGGAGGGCTTCGGCTTGTCCGTCACCGAGGCCATGTGGAAGCACACGCCGGTGCTCGGATCGAGCGCCTACGGCATACGCCAGCAATTGAACCCGGGCATCGACGGTGAGCTGATCGAAGACCCAGCTGCCCCAGGGAGCGTGGCCGAAGGCTTGAGCCGCATTCTCAATGACGCAAAACGACGCGAGCACTTGGCGCTCAACGCCCACCTGCGCGTCTCGAACGAACTCTTGATCTTCCGACAGCTCTCGGACTGGCTGCGGCTGCTGGCGGCACACTGAAACGGTACTCGCTGGAGCAATCAGCGGCAACCGATGGTCGACGCCAGCAGCACGTCGGGTAAACTCGAATCGAGGCGCCCCGAAACGGAAAATCCCCATCCGAAGCCCGCACCAGGTGGGAGTTGTTTGCACCCCGCACCCAGGTTTGCTACCAGCCCCAGCTCCCTCCCATGGCCCCCGCATCCGAAGCATTGAGTCGAGAGCAGCCCGCCACCGCGGGCGATCCGGATTACGTGCGCGAAGCCCTGGGCTTCGCACTGCTGTGTGCCCGACGACCTGGCAACGATCCAGCGCGCACTCCGCTCGGGGTGCCCCGAGTGTTGTCGGTAGCCGACGTTCGCTCGCTGCCTCGTGACGAGCTGCGCGAAGGTCTCGACGCGGTGCTGTTGTCGCGTCGAGCCGACGTCGGCTTGTGGGCGCTGTACGAATCCGGACTCCTCGACGTGCTGTTGCCGGAGGTGACGGCCCTGGTCGGCTTCGGTGAGGGTGACTCGCGACACAAGGACGTGTGGCGCCACACCCTGCAAGTCGTCATTCAGAGCGTGCCTCGTCTGGCCGTGCGCTGGGGCGCGCTCTTCCACGACATCGGCAAGCCGAGAACCCGTAGTGTCGAAGCGGACGGTAGCATTCACTTCCTGCATCATGCGGAAGTCGGTGCGCGCATGTTCACCAAACTCGCCAAGCGCGAGAAGCTCTTCTCAGACGAAGACGAACGCGAGAAGATCCGTTTCCTGGTCTACCACCACCAGCGCGCCCACCAATACGACGACAGCTGGACGGACAGCGCCACTCGTCGCTTCGCACGCGAAGTCGGCGAGCACATGGCCGACCTGATGGCGCTATCCCGCGCGGACATGACGACCAAGCGCAAGGAAAAGCGGCGTCGCTTCTTGTTCCAGCTCAAGACGCTGTGTGATCGCATCGAGAAGCTTCAAGCCGAAGATGCCAAACCCAAGGCCCTACCCAAGGGACTCGGTGAGCTCATCATCTCCGAGTTCCAGCTGCCCCCGAGCAAGCTCGTCGGCGATATCCGCAAATCCCTGGTGGAGTCGGTGGAGGCCGGTGAATTGCCGTTGCAAGCTCCGTTCGAGGTCTACATCGCGTTCATCCGCGACAATGCCGACCGTTTCGCGCTGCCAGAGCATTCGCGCACGCTCAGCGCCCGAAGCACGGATCCCGTCGAGCAACGCCCCGAAGCGGGCGACTGAGGTACAGCCATGCCGCTTCCCACAGGTGTCACCTTTCTGGAACCAACCATTCCGGTCCACGTCTTCGACGCCGAAGAGCCGGGCCCGACGGCGCTGATCCAAGCCGGCATCCACGGCAACGAAGTGGCAGGGGTGCACGCACTGCAAGAGTTGCTGGAGGAGGGCCTGCGTCCGGACAAGGGTCGATTGATCCTCATACCGGTAATGAACCCTGCGGCGTACCGCGCCAGACAGCGGATGGCCCCAGGCGGCTTGGATCTCAACCGCTGTTTCCCCGGCGACGCCAACGCCGAAGCCAGCGAGCAGCGCCTCGCCGCCAAGTTCATGGCCCTAGTCGAAGACGAGAAGCCGGAATTGATGGCGACGCTGCACGAGAGCCTCAAACGCTTTCATCCGCAGGTTCCCCAATCCTTCGGGCAAACCTTGGTCTACGGCGTGGAACCGATGCCTCCCCTCGTGGGCCGCGTCGTCGAACGCCTGAACGGCAAGCTGGAACACCCCTACGAGCTCTGGGCGCCGCACTACTACCCGGTCGCCACCTCGTCGACGGAAGTGATCGTCGACCGCGTCGGCTGCATCGGGATTTGCGTCGAAACGTGGGAAGTCTTCGATGAGCGACGAAGGATCGACATGCAGCGCGAAGTGGTGCGCTGCATGCTCGAAGAAGTCGGCGTCCTGAACGCCAGCTAGCTTGCCCATACGCGACCGCACCTCAACCGGCGCCGCACCTCAATCGGAGCACCTCAACTGGCGCGGCGTCAGCCGGTGGCGCGGGCAGCGACGGCGGGCACTGGGCCGCTGGCGAGCGCGGTCAACCCCGGCACCGGCGTACCGTGCTCCTCTGCGTAGTCGTGAACCAGAGAGGCCAACAAGGACGATACCTCTCGCTCTTGGCCCAGGCGTTCACCGTCGAGCCACCCGACGGGCACGACCCCTGCCCCCGTGCCCGTCAAGAAGACCTCGCTTGCGCCGAGCAAGTCGAAGCGCGTCAGCGATGCTTCACGCGTCTCGTAACCTCGAGCAGTGAGTAGTTTCAACGCACGCCGACGGCTGAGTCCACCGAGCGCCCCATCAGAAGTGGGCGGCGTCATGACGACCCCGTCGACACGCGCGAAGACGTTCGCGACGCTGGCCTCGGCGATGGTACCACGGGAGTTGAGCACCAGAGCTTCGTCAGCGCCGTGGCGCTTGGCCTCCATCTTGGCCATGACGTTGTTCAAGTAGTTCAGCGATTTGACGCGTGGGTCCAAGACGTCGAAGGCGGGCCGTCGCAAACTGACAGTCGCCAGGCGAATCCCCTCACCCGAGGCGGAGTAGATCTTGAGGTCACCCGCGATGCAACAAACCATCGGTTCGCCGCAACTCGCGACGTCGATGCCCAGCGCACCTTTGCCCCGAGTCACCAGCAACCGCACGTAGGAGTCCATGACGCCGAGCGCACCCGTCGTCTCCAACACGGCCCGCCGCAGGTAGTCCAGCGCAGGCAACTGCAAGTGGATGGCCTTGGCCGCCGTCGCCAGACGCTGAAGGTGGAGCTCCAGGTCGACGACGCGTCCGTCGAGCACCCGAATGCCCTCGAAAATGCCGTCTCCGTAGAGCAAACCGTGATCCAAGACGGACACCTTTGCATCTTCTTCGTCCACGATCGCGCCATTCATCCAAAACGTCTTCATGCGTCACCTTCCAATTCGTCCGCCAGCTGTTGGCTGGCTCTCTTGACCGCGGAAGCCAAGCTACCGACGCCGAGTTCGCGGTAGCGCGGTGCCACACAGGCAACGACCACCGCCCCCAACAAGCGTTCGGCAAAAAAAACGGGAGCGGCAACGGCACTGAGCCCTTGCATCCACTCCTCGTCACTCGCTGCCACCCCTTCGCGACGTACCAACGCCACACTACGTCGCAACTTGGAGGGCGTACTCGGTGTGCTTCGAGTAAACGCCGTCAAACGCGACTCGTCCAGCTGCACGCGCTCGGGAGCGAAGGCCAAGTACAAGCGCCCCACCGCGGTCGCGTGCACCGGGATCTGCGCCCCGATACGGGGTGAGATGCGCAGAAAACCCGCCCCCTCCGCCTTGTCGAGCACGACGAGTTCCCCGGCGCGCTCGGAGACCAAGAAGAACGTCTCCCCGACGCTGGCGGCCGCGCTCTGCAAGATGGGACGCGCAACTCTGACCAAGGGTTCAGCGCGGCTGGCACCGAGACCGAGTGCCAACAGCCCCACGCCGAGGCCGTACATCCCGCGCTCGTCTTGCTTGACCAGATTGCGAAATTGGAGCTCCTTGAGCAACCGGTGCGCGCTCGCCTTGGGCATGCCAAGCCCCGACGCCACCGCGGAGATCCCGCAGGGCCCGGGCTGAGAGTTGAGAAAGAACAGCACTTCCGTGGCTTTGTGAATGCTCGACACGACTTTGGAGACGCGCTCGGTTCCAGATTTCAGAACGCCAGCGAACGCCCGGAATGCTAGCAAGAGTCTAGACAGCGGCCACAGAGAACAACGCTGAGTTCCAGCGGGCGGAACGGCGTTCCACGATACGGAACGCTCCCGGGAGCGTTCGCACGCTAACGCAGCCGAACGAGCAGCGCGCCCTCCCCCCCGAGCGAGCCTGGCGCCGTGCGGAAGGCCACCACCGCGGCCGCGAGCGAGGTCGCCAACTCTTCGACGACGAGCGCGGAAAGCACGGGCTGCCCGCCGTGGGAGTGACGTCCCTTGCCGAAGATCACCAGCAGGAGCCGCACCCTTTCCGCTCGCGCCTGACGAACCGCCGTCCCCAGGGCGGCGCTGGCCGCCGCCGCCGACATGCGGTGCAGATCCACACGACGGGGTGCCGAACGCAAACGAGCGAGCTCCTGCGCGCTCCGCAGCGAAGCGTCGCTGGCGTATCCGAGCACGACGCCCTCTGAGCCCTCGACGACGATCCTGCGACGAGAAGCCTTGGGGCGCGGAAGGGTGCGAGCTTGCGCTCTCGGCGCGAGTGGAATTTTGGCCGGGCCCTCGCGCAAGGGCTGCACCTCACCCATCAATTCGCCGAAGCTGCTCCGGTCGTGGCCCTTCTTGCTTTTCATGTGGTCTCAAGGGGCTGGCGCACATACCGTGAGCGGCTTTTCGAAGTCGTCCTTCAGCGAGGCATCGGTGCAAGTCATGCCTTTGGGGCAATCCGTGTCCCGATGACAGACGACGTAGCTATCGATGCGGCTCGAGCAAGCGCGACGCCCCGTGCACTCCATGGAACGCGCCGCGCCGTACTGCTCGCCCCACCCCGGCGCGGCACAACATGCGCCCGCTTTCGCGCAATCTTCCGGCCCATCGCAAAGTACCGGAAAAGGTTTACACTGGGAACTTCCCCGCAGGCACTCGGGCTTGACCAACGTGGATTGACCACAGAAGGCGTCCGGCCCATCGCGCATTGCCTCGACGGCGTACTGCGGCGTGACCACGGTCTCGTAGATGGCTTCGTCGAAACGACGGATGCGAACTCCGAGCTCCGTTGGCGACTCGCTCAACAGCACCCCGACGATGGCAGGCTCGCCCGAGGGCCCGCGCAGCTGGAGCTGAAACTTCGTTTCGCACTTGTGCTGCAGCACCTTGGCGCGCGTGTTGAGCTCGACGGAGAACTCGCAGTGACCCCGCGAGCCCAGCCCGAAGTCGAAGTGGTACGTGGCCGGTCCCAACAAGGGAGGGCCGAATTGCACGGACGTCGCACCGCTGCAAGGCTTGGGGATGGCGCGACTTGCCAACACGCCGCCGGAGACGACGACGGCCGCCATCACTGCTCCGGCCAACTGCGCGCGACGGTAGTCCACTGTCACATCCTAGCTGACGCCACGCGCCATCACCTCATGGGAACCCTGAACCTCAGCCCGACAGCTCGTCCAGATCCGCCTCCAACAAACGCCTGCTCTCGTCACTCTCCACCTTGGCGGCGGACTGTCGCCCGAGCTCGACAAAACGCTTCTGACTCTCCGCCTGCCCCAAGACTTGGGCAGCGCGAGCCAAGGCCTCGTACGCATAGCCGACGAAGTACGGCGGCAGCGGCGCATCTTCGGCAACCGCGAGCGCCTTCTGCCCGTATTGGCGCGCAAGCTCTCCTTGCCCGACGAGGGCGTAGACGCGCGAAAGCTGCCAGTAGCCAACCGACGAGTTCTGTTGCGTGCATTGGGGATGTTGCGTCCAATGCCAGAACGACGCGTGAGCGGCTGCCAGCATGCGCTCGTCGTCCTCAGCGCTGCGAGACGGTGCGTCAATCCCCTTCCAAGCCGTGTTGAAGCATTTGGCAGCAAAGTAGCTGTGCGCTTTTTCTACGTCGAATCCGGGACCAGCCATGAACGCATGATGCAACGCCCTCGGGCGAGCGTCTACCGAGCACGCGATCGCGTCGCGTTTTGAGGTCTGCACGGACCGTGTTAGAACCAACATTCGTGAGCCAAGCCAACCTGGACTTGATCCACTCACTGCAGAAAGAGCTGCGCTCACGTGCCAACCCCGAACGCGCAGAGGGGGCGGCGGCATACATGAAGGTCGCCCTGCCGTTCATCGGCGTCGAGGTGCCGGAAGTGCGCAAACTCACGCGGCGCACCCTCGCCGAATACCCCATCGAAGCCTTTGGCGAGTATCAGGCCACCCTGCGACGGCTGTTCTTCGACGCGACGTACCAGGAAGAACGCTACGCCGCACTCGCCATTGCCGGCAATCGGCGTTCGGCCCGCTTCCAAGAACCCAGAATGCTGCCCCTGTACCGACGCATGATCACGACAGCAGCGTGGTGGGATCTGGTGGATGAGCTCTCGACCCGAGTGGGCGACGTGCTCGACGGCGACCACGCTGCAACCGCCAAGGTGCTCCTGGCTTGGGCACATCACGAAGACATCTGGCTGCGGCGGGCGGCGATCATCTGCCAACGCAAACTCGGCGAGCGCATGGATCTGTCGCTGCTCTACGCGTGCATCGAGCCGTCACTCGGCGAGTCCGAGTTCTTCCTGCGCAAGGGCATCGGTTGGGCCTTGCGCTCGTTGGCGTGGAGCAACCCAGAAGAAGCCATCCGCTACGTCGAAGCAAACCGGTCGCGGCTCAGCCCACTGTCGAAAAAGGAAGCACTGAAGAATCTGCTCAAATCGGGAGCCGTCAATGCGATCCCGTAGCGTCGGCGTGTTGCTGCTCGGCACACACCTGCTCTCCAGCTGCGACGAATCCAAACCCGAGACGCCCGCTGCCGACGCCTCGCCGCCAAAGGCCCGAGAGCTTCCGGACGATCGCCTCTGGACGTCGACCCACTTTCGTTACCACACGCGCGCAAACGACGACTCCGTGTGCGAGCCCCTGCTCGAACATCTCGAACGACACTTCGACGCGTTGCAGAATTATCTCGGGTTCACCTGGCCCGAGGGCAAGCACTTGGACTACTACAAGTACGACAGCGAGGCAGACAAGCGAAGCAACAGCGCATGCAGCGCCTTCAACTCGTCGTGCTTTTACGCGGAGGTCGGAGTGCAGACGGCCGAGCCCGTCGAACTGCACGAACTCGTTCACGCGTATTTGGAGCCGATGGGGCGCAGTCACGTCGCGTTGGAGGAGGGGCTCGCGAACGCGCTGTCATGTGGCTTCGAGGTCCGTCAGCACCCCACGCCAGCCGCCATCGGCGATGTGTTCACCAGCGGTGGCTGGGCGGCTCCCACGCTCAACGAGTACAACAGCCTCTACCATTCGGCGACGTGGTTCGTTGGCTGGCTGCTCAACGAGTACGGACCCGATCGTTTCATGAGCTGGTACGCGGAAGCCAAAGGCGAGCACGATCTGAAAGCCCATGCACAGCTCTTCAACGACCTCTACGACCTGGATCTCGACGATGCCTGGCAGGCTGCCTTCGACAGTGATGACCCGGACACCGCCTGCGCGCGTGTCTTCGAATGCGCGACACCGCCCTGGCGCGCGTCCATGGGCGACAGCTGTGAGTGGCCCCTCTCCGTCGGCGGTCTTCCCGTGCAAGAGGCGAGTTGGGTCGTGCAACGGGGTACCGGCTTCGGATTGACGGTCGGAGCATGCGACGGCACGCCAAAACCACCACACCACGACTGGCTGCGAGCTTCGACTGATGGCCAAAACGGAGAGGTGTTCGCCGTCGCCCTGCCCGCCGGGCGCTACTTCGTCGGCCAGAACCCACGCTTCGAGGAAGGCTCCGTACGGTTATTTAACCAAGACTCAGGACTGTCTGAGCCGAACGCTTGTCCGGACTTGCTCCCGCTTACGCTGGATTTCAGACGCAACCTGACGATCGCGTTGGCGGTTGATGGCGAAGCGGAATTCACCCGTGTTGTCAGTTGGCGTGAAGACGACGATACGTCGCACGGTTATTCGGTGCAGTGCGCAGACGGCGTGGACGTGAAGTGGTGCAACGACTGTGGGGAGTGCACCTCAACCTGCGACAAGGATGTCATGGGGGCGGACGCATCGGCGCGATCGAACACGCACATGCTTCAGTTCACGAGCCACGGTGAAGGGGCACACTGGGTACGACTCACGCGTACATATTGAGCGTTGAACCAGCCAGAATCGCGCTCCCGAAGCCGCAATCAGGTCCAAGTCGCGGGCTAACGGGCCCGTCTCCTTCCCAACGGCCCGCTTCGTGCACAGGTGCTGATGACAGTCGCTTCCCCGTTTCGCTAGCAGTCTGCTAGCATCCGCTTTTCTGAATGTTGGTCGGGGAAGACCGTCTAACTCGGAGCCCGCTGAGGGCAATATCTTGCTTGGTCTGGATGCGTGGGAAGACGCACTACATATGCTTCGTCCATTTTGGACGGGCACCAAAAACTCCTGACATTCCAGTTGGCGGAGCCTAGACTGCGCCCACGTCAGGGGAGTTGGTTCGCTTGAAAGCGGCCATGCCTCCAGAGGCTAGCAATCATGAAGGAGTGCTTTCGATGAGGAAACTAATTGGAGGCGTGGCAAGGTTCGGGTCACCGCTACTTGCCACGGCAATGATCGTGGGGTGCCAGCAGGCTCCGCACGCCGGCAGCGCCACCGAAAACGGTGACGCCGTGAATGCCGAGCGGCTCGAAGAAATGAGCATCGCTCCGGCGCAGGGCGAGCAGGGTCAGGGTATCGACCAGCTGCTGGAAGTGTGCGGCTGGGAATGCGGCTCGTTCGCGGACGGCGAGGTCAACATTTCCGGCGTGCAGAGCCTGGATGCGTTCTTCGGCGCGAGCGCCAGCTTGAGCGCGCAGGCCGCAACGCTGCGAGCCGAAGTGCGAGCGGAGCTGGTGAGCATCGCCATCGCCGCGGGTATCGAAGGTGCGGCCGAGCTCAGCATCAGCGAACTGACCGCGCAGATCGATGCTGAGATCAGTGGCGGCCTGGACGGCAAGATCGACGGCGGCATCAGCATCGAGTTCACCCCCCCCAAGTGTGAAGTCACGGCACAGGCCAGCCTCGAGGCGGCGGCCAAGTGTGACGCCGAGATCGACCCGGGTATGGCCACCGTCGAGTGCAAGGGCAGCTGCGAAGCGTCCGCCTCCGCCATGGCGGAGTGTTCGGGCAGCGCCGAGCTGAAGTGTGTGGGTACGCCGCCCTCGTTCGAGTGTGAGGCTACCTGCACGGGTACCTGTGAACTCTCGGCCGGCGGCAGCTGCGAAGGTAGCTGCGAAGGCACCTGCGAGATGGATGGCTCGGCAGCCTGCGACGGCGAGTGCATGGGCACCGAAATGGGCGGCAACTGTGAAGGTGAGTGCAAGCTCGCTGCGGGCGCCACCTGCGAAGGAACCTGTACCGGTAAGTGTGAACTCTCCGCCGGTGGTAACTGCGAAGGCGAATGCAAGGGTTCGTGTGAGTACACGCCACCCGAGGGTGGCTGCCAAGCCGGCGCTTCTGCCAAGTGCGAAGCCAGCGCTGAAGCCTCCGTCGAGTGCAGCGGCAAGTGTGACGGCGAGGTCACCCCGCCCATGGTCAGCGCCGAGTGTGAAGCTACGGCCAAGGCCGAGGCGGAGTTCGCCGCCGAGTGTCACCCGCCTGCCGTCGATCTGAAGTACGAACTGAACGCCGATGCCCGCGCCGAGTTCGCGGCTGATGCTTCCGCGGAAGCAGCCTTCCAAGCCAAGGTTCAGGCTATCGGCTCTGCCTTCGCCAACATCGCAGCCAAGGGCGCCAAGATCGAAGGTGTACTGCGAGCGGGCGGCGGCCTGATCGAGTCCGGCGCCGACGCGGTGGCGGACGCCGCCGGTGACATCAGCGCGGATGCCGACGTTCGCGCTTTCGTGGGTGCCTACTGCGCCATCGACGCCATCCCCTTCGTCGTGACCGCGCTGGAAGGCGCCGTCGACGATCTGGAAGCAACCGGCAGCGCCGTCGCTAGCGTAACCGCAACCTTTGGTGGCTGATCGTGGCAGCGAAAGATCAAGGAGTAACGAAGATGAAGAAGCTACTTAGTGGATTGGCCTTGTTGGCCAGCGCTGCACTCATCAGCGGTTGTGGTGACGACTCGGGCGGAGGAGTGCCCGGCCTGGATGACGCTCCGGGTCTCGACGATCCCACCAACATTTTGGACGACAACCCCCTGGCAGAAATCTGCAACTTCGAGTGCAAGGCCGTCGGCGAAGCCGGCGCCGGCATCTCGGGCATTCAGGAGGTGGACGCGTTCTTCTCTGCGGTAGGTACGTTCCAAGCACAAGCCGGTGCCTTAGAAGCCGACGTGCGCCTGGAGCTGGTGAACATCGCCGCCGCACTCGGAGTCGAAGGCGCCGCGTCGATGGAGATCGACGAACTGACGGCTGCCATCGACGCCGAGATCTCGGCCAGCTTCGAAGGGCAGATAGACGGCGACATCAGCCTCAAGGTCGCCCCGGCCAAGTGCGAGGTCAGTGCCAGCGCTTCGGTGCAGGCAGCCGCCAAGTGCGATGCCAACATCGACCCCGGCATGGCCTCCGTCACGTGTGAGGGCAGCTGCGAAGCGGAAGCCTCGGCCATGGTCGAGTGCTCCGGTGAGGCAGAGCTCAAGTGCGTTGGTACGCCGCCCTCGTTCGAGTGTGAGGCGACCTGTACGGGTACCTGTGAACTCGAAGCAGGCGGTAGCTGCGAAGGTAGCTGCCAAGGCACCTGCGAGATGGACGGCAGCGCGGCGTGCGACGGCGAGTGCATGGGCTCGACCGATGGCGACGGCAATTGTGAGGGCGAATGCCAGCTCAAGGGCGGCGCCAAGTGCGAGGGCTCCTGCACCGGTAGTTGCGAGCTCAAAGCCGGCGGCACCTGTGAAGGCAAGTGCAAGGGCGAGTGTGAGTACACGCCCCCGGAGGGCGGGTGCCAAGCCGGCGCCAGCGCCAAGTGCGAAGGCAGCGCCAGCGCTTCGGTCGAGTGCAACGGCAAATGCGATGGCGAGGTCGTGCCCCCGATGGTCGATGCCAAGTGCGAAGCAACTGCGAAGGCAGAGGCTTCTTTCAACGCGGAGTGCACGCCCCCGTCGGTGGAGCTGGACTACAAGCTGACGGCGAGCGCTGCTGCCGACTTCGCAGCAGACGCTTCGGCGGAAGCTGCATTCCAGGCCAAGATCAGCGCCATCGCGAATGCCTACGGAAACCTGGCCGCCAAAGGCGCCAAGATCCAAGCCGTGCTGAAAGCCGGCGAGGGCCTCGGTGCTTCGGGTCAAGCTGCGGTTGAAGGTGCACTGAACGCGGTGAACGCCGCGGATCTGGACATCGGCGCGGCGCTCGACCTGGCCTGCGGTATCGAGGCGGTCGGCGCGGTTCCCGGGCTGATCACCAGCGCGACGGGCAGCCTGACGGCGAGCTTCGAGGCTGTGGCAGACGTCACGGCGTCTCTCGGCGGCTGAGCAAGCAAACACCCAACGTACGACGAGCCGCTGGTCAATCGACCAGCGGCTCGTCGCATTTTGTGGCGTGACTCCGTCGCGCCAGCGCCACAGCCGCGCGAAAACGACGTGCTACGCTTCGTCACCATGAAGCGAGGTCGCTCCCCAGCTCACCAACGCAGACCGCGTTCACACCGCGCAGTGCTGCTCTTGGTGGCAACCAGTGCATCCTGCGTCGGCTGCAGCGATGAAGACGACAAGAGCGCGGGAGTGACTGGGGGCGGTCTGGCCAACTCCGGCGAGAGCGGGGGCCCGACCGTGATGCTGGGCGAAGGGCGCAGCGGCGAAGGCACGTACTACGACGCGACGGGGGCCGGCGCGTGCAGCTTCGACCCGAGCCCCGACGCGCTCGACGTCGCCGCGCTGAACGCCCCCGATTGGGAGTCGAGCGCCTATTGCGGTGCGTGCGCCGACATCACGGGACCGTCGGGACAAGTGCGTGTGCGCATCGTCGACTTGTGCCCGGAGTGCGCTTCGGGCGATCTCGACATGAGCCCCCAGGCCTTCGACCAGATCGCCGAGCGAGAGCTCGGGCGGGTTCCGATCGAGTGGCAGTTCGTGGCTTGCGATGTGTCCGGCAACGTCGCCTACCGCTACAAGGACGGCGCGAACCCCTTCTGGACGGCGGTGCAGGTGCACAATCACCGTCTGCCCATTCGCTCGATGGAGTGGTCCAAAGACGGCACCGAGTGGAACGACATGGAGCGTCAGGAGTACAACTACTTCCTCGAAAGCGACGGCTTCGGAGACGGCCCAACCCAGGTGCGCATCACCGCCATCGACGGACAACGGCTCGTGGACGAGCTACCCCCCGTCGAGGAGTACCTCGTCGTCGAAGGCAGCGGACAGTTCGACTAGCGCCGTCGCGCGGCGTCCGGCGGCCTCTCGACGAACAGAATCATCCTTGCACCGCTTCACTCGTGAACCAGCGTCGCGAACTCCCTGGGGCTCTTGCCGACGGCGTTTTTGAAGTCTTTGGTCAGGTGGGCTTGGTCGCTGTAGCCCAACTCCGCGGCCAGAGCTGCCAAGGAGCGCGTCTCCCCCGCCTCCAAACGAAGCGCGACCTCCTGCAGACGGTAGCGTCGAATCACCCACTTGGGGCTCGCCCCGACGTGTTCGCGAAATAGGCGTTGAAGCGACCGCAGACTCAGTCCGCAACTCGAGGCAAGTCCATCGGCCGTCGTGACGTCGCCGTCGCGCGCCGCACGCTCGACCAACTCGATCACGAGCCGGCTCTCGGCAGCCAGCTCGCTGCGCCTCTGCTGGCGCAACCAGCGCGAGAAGACGTCAAACGCCGCAACGTCCGTCTGTTGTGCGCAAACAGCTCGTTCGAGCTCTCTGCCCGAAGCTCCGAACAGCTCGGAGCACGACACGATGCGGTTGCTGAGCGAGGCAGCGGGCACCCCGATGAACGTTCGCACGGCGCCCGCACGTAGCTTGACCCCCCGCACCCAGCCGACACCTTGCAAAGTGCGTCGCCACAGCCGCGTCCACACCCCGACCACGCGTGCCTCCGATCGGTCGCCCCCTTCCACCACGATGTGCACGCAGGGGTCGCTGAGCAGCTCGCTCACGTGGGGTGCCTCGGGGGGAAGCTCCCAGCGCCCCACCCAATAGGCCATCACGGCGTCCGCCAAGTCGGGAGCGGGCTGGTAGCTGTTTGCCTCGACGCGGCGACCACTGACGCGGCTCGAGACCAGGCCCCGCGCGCGTCCGAACCCCGTTGGCGCGGATGGCAGCAACGAGCCCTGAGCGACCTGCGGCGGCGTACTGGAAACGGGAGCTGCGAGCACCGAAGAGCCGTGAGCCCCCTGCGGCCGAACAGCGGCAGCCTTTTCGTCCTTCGAGTCAGCCATCGCACACTCGGGTAGCCCGGTGTGCTCGCCGCAGATTTACGGAGAACACGAACAACCGCTGTAGTGTACGACGCCGCCGTTTTCGCAGCGGGTGTTTTCTGTCTGACACTCGAAGAATTCCGCGCAACCGTTGCACGCGGACGCCAAGTAGTCGGGGCACTGCACTTCCATCGGAGGTTCGAGCGCTGGATCATAGCCCCCGCACTCGGCACGGAGTTCGCGCTCTGCTTCCACGTGCGCGATGCATGCGGCGAGCACTTCCGGGGTTTCGCACGGCTCGCCGAACGCCAAGGCGTGCTCGACCGCGACCTCTCCCTCGAGCAGAAACGCGTTGTCACCGTCCTCAACGACCTGGCGACTGCGGCGCCGAGCGCGCACGCTGACGAATCCTTCCGGCGCAGCCTCGAGCACTTCCGCCGGGATGGTGAACTGTCCGTCGTCTCGAACCAGACAGTCGATGTCGTAGGGGTAGAAGACGTCCGACAGCGTGTCCACGATGGAGAGCCGAAGTGCCAAGGGCGCTTCGTTGCTTCCTGACCACGTGAGCTCCACCTCTCCGCGAGGCAAGTGGGTCAGCGAACCGAGGTCGTCGAACTCGAGCTCCAACGGCAGCTGCACCTGGTCGGTTTCGAAACTGCCGCTGAGGCTGGCACCGGAGGCTGAAAACCCGTAGCGCTCGCCGAAACGGGGCTGCACGCCAACGTCGGTCAGGCCCAAGGCGTAGAACGTGAAGCCCACGTCGATCTGCTCGAAGTCGTACTCATCTTCTTCGTCGATCAACGTCACGTGATCGGCCTGTCGCCACTCGACCGAAGCCCCCACCCCGACGCCCCCCGTCTGGGTGACGCCGCAATCGTCGACACCCTCCAGTGGGTCGATCACCTCGCCAAATACGCCATCACTGCCTTCGACGGTCACGAAGTCCGCACGCGCGCTGAAGTACGGCTCCTCGCGATGCGTCCCGTGGAAGACCGTCGACACGGTGAGGAAGAGCGAACCGTTCGTATTGGGCAGGTAGTTCGCGTCAGCCGGCGGCAGCGCGATCAACTCCGGGGGCGCCGTATCCGCTTCGTACTGTTGGCGAATGTCGTCTGCGCCCGCATCGCAGGAATAGGCCCGGCCTTGGTCGTAGGATTGGTCGACGAAACACCGTTCGCCGACGCGCACCACACTCGTGCATCGACCAGCGTCACACAGCGCTTCGAGCACCTCGGTGTCGAAGGTCCGAGCGGCGTCTTCTGCCAACCGCTCTTCCAACAACCGACAACTCGCTTCGCAACTCGCATCATCGTCCCGGTCACAGCCGGAAAAGTCGGCGTCGGAGAACAGGCAGTCGCCCGCTCGTCCGTAGAGGTAACACCCCAACCCCACCGGGCCGAGCATGCTCGTGCGGCCGTCATCGTGTTCACACTCGCAGTAGCTGCCTGATGCGCTGACCGTCTCGAGCATCACGCCCCCGAAGTCACAACGCTGATCGGTGATCGAAGGCGCAGACGAGGGCTCGGAGAACGACGCGAGCTCAGACTCCACCTGCTCGACACAGACTGCCGCATCCTCGCACTCTTCGGGTCCCTCCTCGCCAGGGCTCGGGTCAACGGGTTGATCGGGTACGACGGGTTCGCCGGGCTCATCGACGATCTCCGCCCCGCTTTGCCCCCCGCCCTGCGGCTCGCACGCCAGAAGCAGCCAACAGCCAAAAATCACTGCCGAAACAACCGGGGGCCCGTGCTTGCTCATGCCTTCACTATGGCAGGACGGGTAGGACAATCTAGAGCTGTAATGCTCTTTTGTTCCGCCAGTATCGCCTGCGCATGTGCAATTCTGTCAGGGTGCCACCCGATCCTGGAACACTCCCACAACCGCCCGAACAGGACACGAACGTGCTCGCGAGCGAGTTAGTGCGCGCCGTGCGAGGCCGGCGTTCCCAAGAGGCCTTCTCCAAGCGCCTCGGCTACGACAGCAACGTTCTGTACCTGTGGGAGTCGGGCCGCCGTTATCCTAGCGCCAGTCGTTTCCTGCAAGCATGCGAGCTCGCGGGGATCGACGTTTGGCAAGCGCTGGCTGGCTTCCTCCGTAGCGAGCCGAGCTGGGTGCTCTCGGGCCGACGGGCGCGAACAGTAGCGTCGGCAGCAACCACCGGGAATCTGCTTTCTGAGCTCAAAGGGCAACGCTCGGTGGTGGAGGTAGCTCGCGCCAGCGGCAAGAGCCGTTTCCGGGTCGCCCGCTGGCTAGCGGGAGAAACAGAGCCGCGCCTGCCCGATTTCCTCACGATGGTCGAGGCCACGTCCTTCCGCTTGCTCGACTTCGTGGCGGCGCTTGTCGACACCGATGCCTTGCCGAGCGTGCGTGACCGGCACCGACGACTGGAAGCCGCTCGCCAGGCGGTCTTCGACATGCCATGGTGCCACCTGATTCTGCGACTCTTGGAAACCAAGCGCGTGCAAGACCAGGCGTCCGTCACGGCGGGGGATCTCGCGAGTGAACTGGGGCTCTCCACGTCACAAGTCGAGCGTGCCCTCGCGCTGTTGGAAACGACGCTCCAAGTCGAGCGCACGGACCGGGGTTGGGCAGCGCGACAGGTCGACAACGTCGATACCGCGACGGATCCGGATGCCGTGCGACAGCTCAAAGCGTGGGCGGCTCGCATCGGGCTCGACCGCATCGAACGCGGCGACGAAGGCTTGTACTCGTACAACCTCTTCTGTGTCTCGAAAGCGGACTACGACAAGCTGCAAGCCTTGCATCGAGCGTACTTCCGGCAGGTGCGGGCGCTGGTCGCTGAGAGTAGCCCTTCGGAAGAAGTCGTGATGATGAACCTCCAGCTATTTCGCCTGGCTGGCTCCTGACGCGCTACCGCGTCACGGGCAGCAACGCGCCGGACAGCCCAGTGCCGCTCCCTGTCCCATCGGACGAGGGCCCACGCCGCGGCAGGCACTGAGCTGTCGCGTTTGTACAAGGCGCCCGGCGAAGATTCGTCTACACCCCAGAGCATGGAAGATCCGTCTACACGTCCAGGCACGAACGAAATCACACTGAAGAACGTCGAAGACTTCGAGGCGTACAGTGGGCCCCACGCCATCGAAGGCATTCGCTTCAAGCATGCCAGGCAGGCGCTGGGAGTAAGCGCCTGGGGCATGAACGTGCTCGAGTTCGAGCCCAACTGCTCCGGCTATCCGCGGCATGACCACGCCGCCGACGGTCAGGAAGAAGTCTACGTCGTGCTCCAGGGCCGCATCGTGTTGCAGGCGGGCGGCTCGGAGCGCGAACTGGAACAGGGAGACTTCGTGCGCGTTCCCCCCGAGCTCGAGCGCAAGTTCGTGACCCGGACGCAAGGCGCGACGCTGTTGGCACTCGGCGCGACACCAGGCAAGGCGTTCACGCCGTCCATGTGAGCGATGGGGTGAGTCAGGAACGACTGCGACTCACGCGACGATGTCGGGGATGGGCCCCCCGTCAGCCAAGCGTGGGTCGCCGAAGGTCTGCACGTCTTCGAAACCCATGAAGTGCATGCAGGAGACCAGCATCTCGGAGAAGCCCATTGCATTGCGGAAGTCGAGGTAGCGGCCGCGCGTGAAGTAGCCGCCCATGCCGCCTGCAAAGATGGCCATCACGTCGTTGATGCTGTGCACGTCTCCTTGCCCGAGTTCGTTCCAATGAACGATCAGCGTGTTGTCCCACAGCGTCCCGTCGCCCTCAGGAGTTGCCTTGAGCACGTCATACAGGTTCGTGCTCAAGGACCATAGGTGTCGGTGAATGAGACGGATCTGGGAGAACGACTCTTCGTCACTCTTGTGAGAGATGTCGTGGTGTCCCTCCTCGAAGCCTAGATTGCGATAGACGCGCTGACTCGTGTTGCCGTGCCAATTGAAGTTGACGGAACGGGTCAGATCGCAAGCGAACGCCAGCGAGATGATGCGCTGAAAGGCCGCTCCAACTTCTTGGTGGTTGTCGTGGTCGTAGGGCGAGAGGTCGGCGTCGAAGTCCCCCAAGCCAGCAGGTGCACACCCTGCCCCGGAATCGGCGGGCTGCAAGGCGCGCTCGATGTCGCGCAGAGCGTCGGTGTACTGCTCCACTCGGCGGCGGTCCTCACCGCCCAAGACGGCTTGCAGAGCTTGGTTTTCGTCCTGAACCAGGTCGAGCAGCGACTGGTTGAGCAACAAGCGCAAGCGCAACTCCCCTTCCGCTTCCTCGTCTGCTGCCTCGGCCCCGAAGAGGCGCGCGTACGCCGAAATTGGATCCGTCTCTGGGAGCACTGGGTTCTTTTCGCCGACGGGCCCGGCATGGGAACTCAAGTTCCAGATGTCGTTGTCGCGGTCGCCGACTCGATAGACCAAGTGGCGGTGAGGCAACCCCGGACTCTGCATCAGGGTGCGTTGTCCGATCTCGTAGTCGGCGCTCGGCCCGAGCACGTATCCGATGGTCCGCTCTTCTCCGCCGACGGGAAAGTCCCCTTCGCCAGCAGGCCAAGGCGCGAGGGCCATACCGCCCTGTTGATGGTTGTCTGCCCTTTCGGACTGGGGAAGCTCGAAGTATCGCTTGTCGAGACGATTGAGGATCAGCAGCTCGTCGCGATACGCTTCGAGAGGTTCGAGAAACTCGTCGAAGACGAAGCCCGTTTCGTCTTCGGCGGCGAAGCGGCGGTCGACCTCGTCGCCGTTGGGTTTGAACTCGAAGATGATGCGTCGAGGAGCCTCCGTTTGCGCGTGCGCGCGTTCCGAGCGCATCGCATCGAGCAAGGGCAACCCCAAAGCAACACCGGCGCTCCCACGCAAGAACGTGCGACGGGCGAGTGGCTTTCGACGAGGATGACTCACTGCTCCCCTCCTTGGTTGGCTGAGCGATAGAGGAATTGGTCAGAGCGGGTCAACCCCATCAGGAGATCGACCAAGCGGTAATCGTTTCGCGAAAAGTGATCCATCAACTGAGCCTGGGTACACGCGTCCGCCCCGGTCGCGTCGCGACCGTAGAAGAAGCGAAACGCTTGCAACGCAAAGCACTCTCGAACTTCGTCACTTTGCGCCATGGCCTGCGCCAGCTCGCGCGCGTCCGCATACTCGCCGTCGAGGGTTCGTGTCCCGATGACGCTGCCTGCGGTCAGCACCGGAGCGTCCCCCTCGTCTCGGGTGCGCACTCGCCCGAGGGCGTCGTAGCCTTCGAACACCTCGCCGATCGGATCGATCAATGCGTGGCAGCCAGCGCAACTGGGGTCGACGCGGTGCTGTTCGAGGCGCTCTCGTTGGGTTAGCTCGCCGTCCAGCTCGGGGAGCGTCGTATCGACGTCAGCAGGCGGCGCAGGGACGACCTGACACAAGAAGTCCGTTCGGATCTTGAGCCCCCGCTTGACGATGGACGTACGCGCCGGCCGGTCGTGCATCAACATCGTCGCTTGGGTCAGAACGCCGGCGCGGTTGGGTGCAGGAACCTGCTCGAAAGTGCCGCTGCCGGGGATCTCGGGCAGCTCGTAGTGCTCGGCCAAGCTGCGATTGGCGAACGTGTAGTCGGCCGCCAGCAGATCGGAAAAAGTCCCGCCAGTAGTGAGCAGGTGATAGATGAACGCACGGTTTTCGGCGACCAGGAGCTCGCGCAACGTATCGTCGTACTCTGGATAGGTCGTCTCGCTGCGAGTCACTGCCCGCGCCTCGTCCAAATCGAGCCACTGCTCGAAGAACTCGTAGACCCGGAGCGCTCGTGGATCGGCCATCATGCGCGCCACCTGCGCCTCGATGCCCTCTGTCTCCCCGAGCTCGCCGGCATCCGCCGCCGCAAAGAGCTCATCGTCGGGCATCGTCTGCCAAACCAAGTAGGAAAGGCGCGTCGCCATCTCGTAGTCGTCGGGCCGCCCAACGCCCGCGTCGGGCGCACTCAACTCGACTTTGAACAAGAAGTGAGGGGAACTGAACATCGTGATCGCGATCCAGTCAAGCGCGAGCTGGTAGTCCGACGTTTCCACGACCACCGTGTCGTAGAGGTCCGAATAGCGGCGCAACTCGGCATCGCTCAACGGTCGGCGGTAGACCCGCTTGCCGAAGTCTTCGACGAAGGACTGAACGCACGAAGGTTCGATGTCCGCGACGGAGCAAGGCACGACCCCGTCGCGGGCGACGGCAACCGGACCGAGGATCCGTGCTGCTGCCAGGTACTCGTCGGCGATCAGCGGCGTGATCGTCAGCGCCGACGCGCTCGTGCGAAACCCCAAGGACGTGGGTTCCTGCGGAAAACTGCTGGTGACCTCGACCACCAAATCTTCGTCCCCTACGAGGTCCACCATGGTGTTGCGGTACTCGGAGTTGCTCAAGCGACGCAGAGGAGCCTGGCCAGGCGAAGGCGAATCGCAGCCCACGGGCGCAGCGGAAGAAGTGGGCTCGGCCGCCGAGTCCTCACCCGGATCGGTCGCCGCACCCTCGCCATCCCGGTCCGTGGCCGCGCCGGGCACGTCCTGCTCGGAGACGGCGCTCGCGCCATCGCCACCCGCTTGGTCCCCACAGGCCGCGAGCGCTGCGGACACACAACCGAGAAAACACCATCGTTCGAGTAGACGTCGCATCAGAGGCCTCCATCATCCGTGTTCGATCCCGCCATCGCCGCGCCAGCGTCCGCCGGCGCAGCTCCGGCGTTGGGCCCCGAGAGGGACTCCACCCCCGCGTCGGACTCCTCCGGTTCGGGCACGAAGGGTTCACTTGGCAAGGTGCCCTCGGTGTAGAACGCGAGGTCTTCGATCCAGATGTCGAAAGGGGTGAACGGCGCCAGCTCGAATTGCAGGACACGTAGTCTGGAAGCATCCAGCTCACCGTACTGCTCACCCCGAGACGGTTGCTCGAAGTCGCTGAACGGAATCATGTACTCCACCCATTCGTCGACCAAGACCAAATCGATCCCGTGGGCGTTCCAGCAAGACGTTGCGGCCGGGTCACAAGTGCCGTTGTTCTCCAGGGTGATCACCTCAGGAATGCTCAGGGTGAGCAGAACCTCGGCATCGTTGCCCCGAGCCCAGAAACGGATCCCTTCGTAGACGGACGCATCGTAGACACATTCGACCCACACGCCGTCCTCGTTGGGAGCCGACCAACGAAAGCCGGCACCAATGCCGGCCCACTCGTAGCCAGATCCGGCGGTGTGCAAAGCCAATTCACCACCGGAGGGTAGCTGCTCGGTACCGACGTACTCGAGGACGTGGGAGTCGAGATCGCCGTCCGCGTTGTAGTGATACCAAGTGCCGCCTCGCCCATCTACCTCGAGAGTCGAGGAGTCTCCGTCCTCGAAGTCGTCGATCATCGGTTCCTGCCCCATGCCCACCGCGTCAGCACAGTAGCCAGCGACTTCGTACTCCGCCCCTGCGTCAGCAACGTTCGCCTCATCTTCGATGGTGATCTCGACGGCGCCGCCTCCACCGAACAAAGGCGCCGCTTCTTCTTCCGCCATCGTGGAGACCCCTGCTTCTGCTTCTGCTTCTGCTTCGGATATCGCGCTCGGCGCTGGCTGCGTCTGCAGCTCGACTCCCGAGTCGCCCTGGCCCTCATCCCC
>JBNKZR010000084.1:0-21796 GCA_050301735.1 Polyangiaceae bacterium
GAAACGTCTGACGAAACCGAATCGACGGAGAGCACACCGGCCGAAACTGACGCCCCCGTGGTGGTCACAGACGCGGGACCGCCCGACGCCAGCGCGGACGACGTGGGGCCATGCGCTGATGCGGGCGCGTGCTGCGACGGCGGCGCCTGTGCGTGGTCCTGTCAACTCGATGGGGGCTGCGACGACGATCGAGTTGACGCAGGAGAGCAGTGCGTGCCTCTGGCTTCCACGACGGAGGCAACCGGAGGCGACGGGGGCGCAGATTGTTTCCCCTCGTGCATCGCGTCCCTTCAAGTCGCCTGCGCGCCGGAAGGCGCGTGCGGGACCGCGGGGCTAGCGCCAGTCGTGAGCTGCTGGGACAATGACGTCAAGCTCGTCTACGAGCAGCAGATCGAAGGCTTGGCCATCGTAGCCAGCAAAGAGGTGCGCCTCTCAGACGAACTCTGCTACGAAGTGCGGCAGGCCGTCGAATTTCCCAATCCTGGAACCTACGTCTGGTTCGACAACTGCGGAAATGAGGTCGCCACCGGAACGGAGGACCCAGCCGATCCATCGCTCGTCACGGTCCGATGCACGGGAAGTGACGACGAAACGCTCGTCGACTTGTCCAGCGACAGCTGCGCGGCATACGACCTCGGCGCGCCCCGAAGCGACGACTGCGTAGCTGACGCGACTTGCGCGCAGTAAGCGGACCTTCACAACAGCAGCACACGGCGGAATGCTACGCACTCGTCGGACTGCTGCCCAGCCGCGTTCAGTCAACGAAGCGCGAGACCGAGAACCGCAGGCTACCCAGCGGCTCTCGGCCACAACCTCAACGTGCCCAGCGTGACGGGGGTTGGGCCGTCGCTATCGCGTCAGCACGGGCTCGGGAAGGCTGCGCTTCGAATAGGGTCCCGAGAAGGGAAATCGACCTTGATGCGTTCCAACGTCCAGTTCGAGCCGACGTCGAGCTCGATCTTCAGCTTACTGTTCTTCTGAGCCAGCTCCAAGACTGGTTCCAACGCCTTGTAGACCTCTCCGCCGGCGCAGACGGTGAAATCGCGGTCCGTTCCCGGGCGCAGCGTGACCGCTCTCTCGGGCGAGAGGTGCTGCGCCAGGCTGGTCACAAAGAACGCGACCTTGACGCTCGTTCTCGGGTCCAAGCCGTCGATCACCCACGCTGGCGAACCGTCGGCGGTCTCTCCACGTTCCGCCACTCGGGCGGAGAGTATGAACTTGTGTGTCGTCATGTTGCGGCCTCCTAGGCACTCTTGAACGTTACGTCGTCGATGTTGATGCCGGAGGTCTTGTCCCAAGTTATCTTGACCGGGTCCGGTACGTCTTTCCCCTTGAGGAATCTCTTCTGCGAGTCGGTAGCAGCGATGTACGCCACTCCGAGCTGCTCTGCGAGGATGCCCGCAGCGTTTTCCAGCCCATCGAATCCAACATGAAAGATGATGTTGTAGGCCCCGTAGGGCCCCTCCAGTTTTATTCCGGATCCGGTGGGATCCTCGATGACCTTAGCAATCGAATATGCCATCAGCTCGTTCCTTGTTCGTAGCTTGTGTTTGAAGGCCCCCAGTGGGGACCTCGAGAACTGGACCACCGTACGTGGCCTTCACGGCGCAACCTTCACCTCCGCAGAGCAGCCCAAGTCACGGCAGCTGACGACAGCCTCGTTGACCCGCGCAACGACTGCCTCTCCTGCGCTAACGCTCGCTCTGACGTCCGTCACGTGCAGCTCGTTCTTGGCGGTAGCAAACACGGCTGCCGATCCGTCGGCAAAGAACGTGTACCCCCGGGGCGACCGCGCATAGCCACACCATTCGTTTGGGCCAACCTCGTGAAAGTCACTTTGACAAGTCTGCGGCCTCTCCAGCAACACGTCGCCATTGAGCGACCAACTCGACGCCTGCTCCAATTCGAGCCATTCCAGGTCGCGTTCCGCTTGCACCAACAAGCTGCCTGGCTCGGTCAGCGGGGAAAAGACCAGAGCTCCGACGTCATAGGCTGCGGACACGGGCACCGCGCTCCAGTTGTCTGCTCGCGTGTCGACAGCGAGCAGCTCCCTCGATTGCGCCTGGTAGACGAACCAGCCGCCGCCCGCGTCGAACGCGACGGGCCCGATCCTGCTTTCGAACTCATCCGTCGCGTCCACCTCCCGTTGATCGACGACGAGTTCCCCGTCGCGCTCGGTCAGCAACGCGATGCGCAGTCGGCCATTGGAGGCACAAGCCAGAGCTCTGCCCGTCTGTTCCCATGCCACGATACTCTGACAATTCGCGACGGAGTGCTCAGCTACGTAGGCAGTGCCGTACGTCTGAACTCCTGGACCCAACCTCCAAAGTCCTACCGAAGGCTCGGCGCTCTCCCGCTGCAGCTGTGTACCCGGTTGAGCAAGCCACTGAAAAGACGGATCCGGCACGCCGAAATGGTGGTCGGCGTATCCCGCCGTCGATCCATCGTGATAGGTGTATCGAAGCTCGTACTTTTCTTCACTGGGAGAGACGAACACGAGTACCTCCCGCGTCCCAGTGAGGACCTCCACCTCGAGCTGTGTAGGATCGAATATCATAGGAATCGGTAGCACGGCGACCCCCGCTCCGAGAGAACCGTCCTCCGCGACGGCGTGACAGAAGGGCGCCACCCTGCTTTCCTCGTTCACCGTAGTTAAGCCTACATAGCAAACGTCGGGCCCCAACCAGAATAGCCGCTCCGGGTCACTAACGGAAACGGGCTCATCTTCTCCCGCACGCACCGCGTCGGACCCCACTTCGTAGGTGCTCAAGCGGTAAGACTCCGTCTCGGTTGTGTAGAGCAAGGCGAGACGTGACCCGTCGAGCGACCACGCGAAGTCCACGATACTGTGTGCACTTTCAGGCATCGGAAGTTCGACGAAGCCCAAGCCGTCTTCGAACTCGCTGGCGGGCGCCAACCACCAGCGGTCAACTTCGGCGTCGGACTCAGCCGCGAAAGCCACGCGTGTTCCATCGGGCGCAAAGGCGAAACGCGACACGTCCCAGCCGTCTTCGATGCCCTGACTCAAGTCCACGGGAGACGTACCAGCCATGCTCGGCTGGCGACCATCTCCGAGAAACAGGCGCGTGCGCCCGCCCTCCTGACCCAGGAATCCAAACTTGCAGCTGCGTCGGACGTGCCAGTCGAGAGTCACGTTGGCGGCCGCCGTTCCTGCCGACGGTTCCAACGAAACGCCCAACTCGAAGTCTGCGGCGGTCCCCAGCGGGGGCAGGCCTCGGACTCTTCCTGTGTCCTGGTCCAGATCCAGCCAATCCGGCCAGCCCGCCCCTTTGCTCCAACGGGCGATCGACCCTCCTTCCACCGTCACGAAGGAATCGTAGGACTGCCCAGCACAGCCATCCGCCAGGACCTCGTTCACCACAGGCACTACCGTGCAGGGCGGGGGTGCAACTCGGACGGTGATGTCCGCCGCGCGGCTCACTTCGCTGTTGCGCTGTCCGACCGAAAGCGGCAACTTGAACTCCCCAGTTGTGTCTGGCACGCCACTGACCGTGGCCTTGCCCGGGTCGAACTTCAACCAACTCGGCGGAGGGCTCTGCGCTTCTCGCTGCTCCCAGACGACGCTTTCGCTCGGCATGTCCGAGGAAAGACGATGCGAAAACAGCGTATCGATACACGCGGGGATGAGCGTGTCCGTGGGGACGGGGCATTGGTCGACCGTCAGTTCCAGCTCCGACGACCGGCTGCGTCCGAAGGCGTCGATGATCTCGACGACGACTTGTTTGTCGTAGGTGACGTCTTGCACGACTCCCGTGATCACCGCCTGCTCGTCGCCAAGCTCCTCGAGCGCCAATCCGGCAGGTAACCCGGAGACGTCCCAGACATAGGGAGGTTTGCCACCACTTGCGTTCAGCTGGATCGAAGTGTCCGCATCGGTGCAGAAGCGGTACTCGTCGGCGAGCTTCAAGCGAGGACAATCTTCCACCTCGAGCGTCAGTTCCAACACATCGCGATCAGTCTCGCGCTCGCCGTTGGCGGCCACGACCTGGACAGCATAGGCGTCCTCCGCCTGCTCCTCGGGCACACGTACGACGAGGACGCCAGCGTCCTCGTCCAGGCTGACGAAATCGATATCCTCGGACACCTGCCAGTCGTACTCACCGCTGCCCCCTCGTGCTTCGAGCCCGATGAGAAGTTCATCACCAGCACACACTCGATGTTCCCGCTGCGTGGTGATACGCGTGCACGCCTGCACGTCCAGCACGAGCTTCTCCTCGGCCCGGTTGCCTGCCTCATCGGTCGCGACGACGTGCAGCACCACGTCACTGCCGTCGGAGAAGTCCCCACGTTCAGCACTCAGTTTCGGGCGGGCCCCCGGAATGAACTCGAGACCACTCGGCAGCTCAGTATCGCGCTCGCCAGCCAGCATGGTGACGGTCCAGTCGATGTCTCCACGACCACCCACTGAGTCGAGCCGGATCTCCAAGGGCTCGCAGGTCATCACCTCGTGCGTCGTTGCAGCCAGAATGACCAACGGCTCCGCACAAAGACCAGAAACCATCGGATCGTAGTCTGGGGCCACGCAGAACGTCGCGCGACACACCATCTCGCCTGGACACTCGCTGACGCAGCGGAGCTCGCAACTATCGACGTCCAAGTCGGGTGAGCACGCTGCCGAGCTGAGCCCGAGGGCCAACAGCGTCAACCCTCTCTGCACGTGGGCTCGTAGCCGGCACATCAGAAGGTTCCTCTCCAGCTCGCATTGGCGCCACCTTCTGATACGCCGATGTGCAAGGCGTGCTCTGCCGGGTTGAGCGCCGTCGACGAGTCCGCGAAGAGGAGCACACCCAGCCCAGCCGCCATCAGCACGGCGCTGGCTGCGCCAAATCCGATGCTCAGACTTTGCTCGCGATCCATTTCCTCCTCATACCCGGCACCCCGTTCATCCCACGGCTCATCGCTCTGGGTTTTCGCGAGCTCGTCAGCCAACCCCCGCGCGTCGTCGTGCGTCGACTTCCAGCGCCACGCGTACAGCGCGGAAGCCCCCGCCGCGACGACGCTCCCGCCAACCAGAGACCAACCCCAAACCGCGCGCGACGAGGGTGTGCCAGCGTCGACCGTTCCTGCGGTTCGTTGCTGCTCGAGACGAAGCGGCAAGTCCAGTGCGTCAGCGCCGCGCATCGAGCTCCCCCCGCCCTCCGTGTCGAAAGAAGGGCGCCTTTCCGCGGCGGCGGGCTCTTCGGGGTCTGGCTCGAACGGGGTTGTCGAGCATTCCTCGTCGAGGGTGTCGAGCCACGTCGCCACTTGCTCAGCAATGTTTTGCTCGAGCGCAACGTAGCGGTCGTACACAGCCCGAGCTTCTTCGCACCGCCCCAGCTTTCGATGACACTGGGCGATGTTGAAGAGCGCGGCGTTGTGTCCGGACTCCGAATGATAGCGTTCGAAAAGCACAATGGCGCGTTCGTACTCGCCGGCGGTATAGGCATCCGTCGCCTCCCAGAAGAGTTCCGAGATGCGTTCTCGCTCCGCGCTTCGCGACGTGTCTTCGCTGGCTCCGGGCGGAAGCGTTTCGCTGGCTCGTCCCTCGCCTTCATCCGAAGCGACGCCTCGATCGTCCTGTTGCTTCGCCGGCTCCCGATTGTCCGCAGTTTCGCGCTCATCAGCGCCGTCTTGCGCCCAGACCCCAGACACAGTCACCGCGTGGGCGCTCAACAACGCAAACGCAACGAACGATGTTCGACCCAACCTCATCTCTCGACGACTCCGCTGACTCGGAATGTGCAAGCTGTGGTTGGTGACCACACTTGCGCATCCGATATGCTACGCCAATCCATCGGGTCCGGATAGGCGCGTTCGCCTCTGGCCGCGCATGGTGGAGAATGCTCAGGGCTTCCTCCTATGGGTTTCAGCTAGCCACTAATCGCCGCACGCAGGGAGGCAAAGTTTCCACTGTCTCGGCCACAGCGGCGCAACGCGCCATCGCAGGACGAGTGTCACGCGCTCAAGATTCCCGCGCGCCGCGATGTGAGCTGCTCAAGCGCTGAGCGAGTCTCATCGCGCTCAGCATTCCGGTCGCATCGGCAGTTCCGCGCCAAGCAATGTCGTAGGCCGTACCGTGGTCGACACTGGTGCGGTCGATGCTCAAGCCCATCGTGACATTCACTGCCTCGCCAAACGCCATGAGCTTCATGGGGATGGTCGCCTGATCGTGGTACATTGCGACAACGCCGTGAAACTCACCGGCCACGGCTTTGCGGAATGCCGTCTCTGCGCCGACCGGACCTTCGATCTTCGCCTTGCCGTAGAGTTTGCGCTTGGCCGCCGTCAGGCCCGGCAGAATCGCTTTCGCCTCCTCATCACCCAGGAGGCCGCTTTCCCCCGCATGCGGATTGAGCGACGCAACAGCGATGACGGGCTTTTCTGCGCCTGCCCGACGCAGCAATCGCGCCAGGTGGCGCGTGGCGCGCTGCACGCCCTCGGGCGTTATCGCCTTGCTCACCTTGCGCAACGGCAGATGCGTGGTGACCAACGCGGTCGACAGACCTGGAGAGTAGAAACACATGGTCACCGGCTGCGCCTCATCCAGCGCCTCCAGCCACTCCGTGTGACCGGTGAAGGAGCGAGCACGACGGAGACCGGAGTGAGCGATCGCCGCCTTGCTTACCGCCGCCGTCACCAACGGCGCGTTGTTCTGTTTGGCCAGGGCGAACGCGTCTTCGATGTACGTGAGCTGGGCCTGTCCCGCGACAGCTGTGGGCGCGCCGGGGATCCGATCCTCAGGAGTCAGTACTGGGCCGGAATGGCGAATGTAGATACCGCCACCGCGCGGCTTCTGTTCGGTCAGGAGCCGCAGCTTGCGAACGGGCACGCCGACCAGCTTCGCTGCCGCCAACAAGGTTCCCTGGTCGCCAACGAGCACCCTTACGCCGCGCAACTCCTGCGCGGCGCGCACGGCGATTTCAGGGCCGATGCTCGCGGGACAACCAGTGGAAACGACGATCATTCATCTTCGTAGCTATCGGAATCCGGTGGCTCCGGGTCCGGCATGCGCAGCTTATAGCCGGAGCCCCGGAGTGTTTCCAACGGCAATGCGTCTCCGAGTTTGGCGCGCAGACGCCGCACGTGAATGTCGACCGTACGTGGGCCGCCGTCGTAGCGATTGCCCCAGACGCGAGCGAGCAGGTGATCTCTGGACAGGACCTTTCCGCGGCGCTCGCAAAGGTAGGCGAGCAAAGCGAACTCCTTGGCGGTGAGGACCACTGGGCGCCCGGTGACAGTCACCTCATGAGCCGCCTTGTCCAACACGATCGGGCCCACCTTGTGGCGTTCGTCAGTCGCAAACTCGCTGCGGCGCCACTCGACGGCACGGATGCGAGCGTAGACTTCCTCCGGCACGTAGGGATGCAGCACGAAGTCATCGAAACCGCTCGAGGGCTCGATGCGAGCGATCTGTCCAACGGTGACCGAGATGATGGCCCCGACATTGTCGAAGACCTGCTCTTTCCGAACGGCCCGCAACGCCGCGATCGCCAGATCTGGTCGATCCAACGCTTCGAAGAGAAGCGCGCGCGGGCGAGATTCGACGTTCACGTCGTCCTCACTGAACAAATTGATGGGATCGTCCCACAAGTCCAGCGTTCGGACCTGGGCTCCTAGCTGCCGCAAGGTGATGGCGGCGCCATCCTCCCTTTCGAGCAGCGGGCCGTGGCCAACGACGGCTACGAAGGAACGAATCCGGGGTTTTTCAACTGAGATCGGTGCCACCTACTGTGATCCGGGCAAGTTTGATGGTTGGACAACCCACGCCAACGGGGACACTCTGTCCGTCTTTGCCGCAGGTCCAGATGCCGTCACTGAGTGCGACATCGTGGCCCAACATGCTTACTTCTCGCAGTGTTTCGGGACCATTTCCTATCAGGTTCACCCCCTTTAACGGTGCGGTGAGTTTTCCGTCTTCGATCAAGTAGCTTTCAGTCAGGGAAAAGACGAAGTCGCCATTCGAGATATCGACCTGGCCCCCACCGAAGTTTTTCGCGAATATTCCGCGCTTTACGCTCTTGAGGATCTCTTCCGGATCGTGGGGCCCGGCGGTGAGGATGGTGTTGGTCATACGCGGCAACGGGATGCTGCTGAAGTCTTCGCGACGGCCGTGGCCGTTCGGTTGTGTTTCGTAGTGACGCGAACTGAGTCGATCGTGCATGTAGCCTCGAAGCACTCCGTTCTCGATCAGCACGTCCTTCTGGGGATCGTTGCCTTCGTCATCCACGTTGATGCTGCCGCGACTGTGGGCAATTGTGGGATCGTCAACCACCGTACAGAGCTCACTCGCCACGACCTTGCCAACCTGGCCGCTGTAGTTGCTGGTACCTTTGCGGTTGAAGTCCGCTTCGAGGCCGTGGCCGACCGCCTCATGCAGGAGAATCCCGCTGTCTCCGGGGGCCAGAACGACTTCCATCTGGCCTGCCGGCGCCTCCCGCGCATCGAGCAGCGTCAGGGCCTGCTGCGCCGCCGTTTCCGCGTGCTTTTCGGGTGAATGGGATTCGAAGTAGCCCAACGACGTTCGCCCACCACCGCCGCTACGGCCAGCTTCTCGACGTCCCGCGTGCTCGGCGATGGCGCGGACTCCAAAACGCATCAAGGGCTGTACGTCTCGCACGAACTTGCCGGTGCTGGTGGCGATGAGGATCTCTCGCAGTTCTTCCGAGTAGGAAGCCTCGGCCTTGAGGATCTTCGGGTCGTAGGCGAGCACGGCGGCACTCGCACGCTCCAGCAGGCTGCGCTTGTCGCGACCCGGCACGTCGACGGGAAGCTCAGTGAGCTCGTAGCGTTGCGGCGTCGCGACAGGGGTAATTCCCACCGGATCGACGATTTTTCCTGAGCTGGCGATTCTAGCCGCCGTCTCAGCGGCCCGCTTCATGGCTTCAAAGCTCAGGTCCTCGACGTGGGCGTAGCCCGTGGCATCGCCTTTCTGCACGCGGACTCCGAGGCCCATGCTGACGCTGCGCGCAGCACTTCGCGTGATGCCTTCTTCGAAACTGAAGCTGGCCGAGGTCTGGTATTCGAAGAAAAGATCAGCGTATTCACCTCCGTTGGCCAGGGCGATGGTGAGCAGCTTGCGGCAGATTTCTTCGTCGATTGCGAAGGGGCCACCAGGAGCGAAAGGGGCTCTCAATTGGGACATCTAGGGCAACTTGTTCAACGCGGACCCGTTTGGCAATGCCTTTGGGCTCCACCGCACTGCGTCGTTTGCCGATCCCCGGTCGTTGCCGTAGGTTTTGCCGATGCGTCGTGGGGCCCTTGCCCCGGGAGCGGACTCCAAAAAAAGGCCTCGTAAGGAGTCGCCGGGCGTGCGGTAGCTTGACCGACTCTCTCAAACCCACCTAAATACCGACGGACGCCGAGTCGGCGTTCGATTCGCGTGAGGCGCGCTGGCCTTGGATCCCAATCAAATACTGCAAACCGCAAAAGCGCTCGCCGACCAAGGGCAATACCAACTGGCCCTCGGAGAGTACGCGAAGCTGCTTCAGCTGAACCCAGCGGACACCAAGGTGCTGCTCCGCGCGGGCGACGTTCAGGCCCGCGCGCAAGACTTCAGCGGCGCCATCCGCACCTACGACCAAGCCGCGACCCTGTACGCCGAGCAGGGGGCGGGTCTCAAGGCCATCGCCGTCTACAAGCAGGTGCGCGAGCTGATCCACCAACACGTCCCCAATCAGGTCGATGAGTACTCCCATGTCGTCGACCGCCTGACAGTGCTGTACAGCGAGCTGGGCTTGGTCAACGACGCCCTCCGCACTCTGGACGACGAGGCCGCACGCCTGCGCGCCGTGGAGCGGGACGAAGAGGCGCTCGAACTCTACCGGCGCATGACTGACCTCGGTCCGAACGTGCCGTTGCCTCACTTGCGCTTGGCTGAAGGTCTTTACCGCGTGGGTCAAGTCGACGAGGCTCTCTCTTGCTTCAACTCTGCGACGAGCCTGCTCCTGGCGGCTGAGCAAGAAGACGATGCGTTGCGGGTGCTCGAGCGCATGCTTCACATCAAACCCGCACCGAAGCAGGCCAAGTTGGCCGCGCGACTGTACCTCAAGCGCGGTACCGAAGCGGAGGGCATGCAGGCACTTTCCCGCCTTCAGATCTGTTTCCAAGCCGATCCTGCAAACCTGGAAACACTGAGCATGTTATCCCAGGCGTTCGAGCTGATCGGTCACCAGGAGCGCTCCATCGAGGTCCACAAGGAGATGGCGCGGCTGGCGCACGAGCAAGGCAACAAGGACGTGTGGAATGCCGCCTTGGAGCGCCTGCAGCACATGGCTCCAGACGATGAGCAGGTGCACGCGCTACTGGACATGCCGGCTCCCGCCGGCAAGTCGGGGCGGCCCGATCAGCCCGCCCCCGCGCGCTCGATTCCGCCACCAAAGCCGGCCCGTTCGTCGTCGGGTCCACCCCGCTTGGAGCTAGTCAGTTCACGGCCGCCCCCTCCCAGCGTCGCACCGCCACCGGTGCAGGCGCCGGCGAGCGCACCGGGACCGGTGATACCGACGAGCAGCCGCCCCAGTGAGATAGCCGCACAGGTTCGTGGAGTTGCGCCACCGCCTCGACGACACCGACCACCTCCCCCGGCTCCATCGAGACCGCCCGCGCCACCGCCGAGCAGCAGCACCTCGGTCGTTCCTCCGTCCAAGCCGCCTTCGTGGAGGGCACCAGCTTCGGCATCCAGAGCTTCCGTCGCGCCGCAACCGAACCTGCCCCACTCCTCTCCGAGTACGGCCCCTGCGCCAACCGGAAGCGCCCCACCCACCGGGCCTCCAACGACGAGTCCACCCAGCACGGGTCGAACTCTAAAAGACTACGACGACGTACTCGAGAACAGTCGCCGCGTGCTGGCGGACGCCCGCACCTACCGAAATCTGTCGCTCTTCGACAAGGGTATCGAGATTGTTCGGACTGCCTTGGTGGATGACCCGCGCTCGATCGAGCTGCGGGAGATGCTGCGGGACTTGTTCACGGATGTCGGGGACCGCGACGGGGCCATCGAGCAAATGCTCGAGATGGTGGACATCTACGTCGAGTTCGAGCGTCCGGATCACGCCGTGGTCGTCTTGCTCAACGTGCTCGACGAGGAGCCCAGCTGTGAACCCGCCCGTGAAGTGCTGAGAGAGCTCGTCGACGAGCACCCGGAGTTGCGCGAACAGGTGAACGAGGCGTATCTGGAGCCGCAGGTTGCCGAGCCCGGCTCCGCTCAGCCTCCCGCGTCAACGCATCCCTCCGAATCGGTGCAAGCCCCCTCCGCTGCGCCGCAAGCTTCAGTGTCTGCCGGAGCCCCCGCCCCGCCCCCGTCGTCGGCAGCGTCGGCGCCCATCTCCAGCGCCAGCGTACCCAGCGTGGTTCCGCCTCCACCGCCCCTCACCCAGTCTGCTTCGCTTGCGCCGCCCCCGCCGCCTCCTCCACGCTCCCAATCCGCCGGCGCGGTACCACCGCCCAAGCTGTCGGTGGAAGAGGCGCTCGAAGAGGTCGAGTTCTTCGGCTCACGCGGCATGCTTGGCGAGGCGCGCCGGCTGATCGAGGACCAGCTGAAGTCCCACCCCAACCACCCGCTTTTGCACGAAGCCCTCGCAGAGCTCGAGGAGTTGAGCACTCCAAGCCAGTCCGCCGCGGATCCCAGCGCGAAGCTGCATCGGGACCCACAGGCAAAGCCAGGCGACAGCTTGGACCAAGACCTCCAGCTATCGCTCGCGGAACTGGAGGAGGCCGTCCGGGCTTCGCAGCGCCCACCCAGCCCCGGCGAGAAGCCCAACGAGGTCGACGTCGATGACCTGTTCGAGAAGTTCAAGACGTCCGTCAGAGAGCAAGTCGCGGAGAACGACGCCGCCACGCACTACGACCTGGGCCTCGCCTACAAGGACCTCGGATTGCTCGACGATGCAATCGATGAGTTGGAGATCGCTTCGCGCGAGGCTGAGTTCGAGTGCAAGTCCCTCATCTCGATGGGCTTGATCTATGCCGAACAGAACATGTGGGAGAAGGCGGCCAAGATATTCTCCCGAGCCCTCAGCGCTGTCAAAAAGACCCCGGAGCAAGAGTGCACGCTGTACTACGAGCTCGGGCATGGCTCTGAACAACTCAAACAGCACGATCAAGCCATCTACTACTTTCGCCAGGTGCTGCGACGAGACCAAGACTTCAGAGACGCGAGGACACGTGTGGAGGGGCTACGCACGACTCGACTGCAGACTCCGTCAGGGCGGCCACGCGCACCTGACGAAGAAGTCGATCGCGCCTTCGAAGAGATCCTCGGAGACTAGGCCGGTACCGACTGGCGACAACGCCTGTCGACTAGGGTTCCCCTTTACCATCGACACGTTGGTACAAAACGCGCAGCGCATCGTCCCGCGTCACGAGACCAATGAGCCGTTGGCGATCGACGACCGGCAGACGCCCCACGTCGTGCTCCTCCATTCGACGCAGGACTTCGTCTATCGACGTATCGGGTGCAATGGTGTGCACCCGGCTCGACATGTAGCCGCTCACAGGCAACTGCAACCGGCCGGCAAGAGCTGCGCGCTCGACATCCCGCCTCGAGATGACGCCGAGCAGAGCACCATCGCGCACGACGCAGGCCCCGGTACTCCGCCACCGATCCAGAACATGGGATAGTTCCTCCAGAGTCATTTCCGGCGCGACCGTGTAGGCGGGACTGGACATGACGTCCCTGGCGATGCACGCCGCGATGTCCAGGCTTTCCACGGCGGTTCGCAGCCGACGCAAGACGTCGCCGACCGTTGCGTCGTGAACTCCACAGGCGGCCGCTGATCGGTGGCCACCACCTCCGAAACCACGGAGCACCCGGGACACATCTACGCGCTCGGAGGCGGAGCGGGCGACGACGTGCGTCTTTCCGGGGCGCAGTCCAAACACGACGAACAGCGCGGCAACCCCGAGAATGTCGATCGCGCGGCTGGTCACTTCATCCAGGCCACTGGCCTTCGTGTCCAGCTCCACTGCGGAGAACCCGATACTGAGGCCCCCGTGAACGACCACTTCGGTGGCCGCCAACACGTGGGCCAGTGCCTCCCGCTGCTGGCGGCCGAAGGGCGCGTGTAGATACCGCGCCACCAATCGGACATCCGCCCCCCTTTCCAGGAGACACGCCAAAGCCCGCGCATCCCGTGCCGTCGTGTTGGCGAACGCCAAGCTACCGGTATCCGAGTGGATGCCCAAAGCGAATAGCGTCGCTTCGATTGGGTCGATGTCGATGGCCTGCTCTTGCAGCAGTTCGACTAGCAGCGTCAACGCCGAGCCCACCGGTGCCACCACTTCTTCGTCAGCTTCGACATCATCAAACCGCGAGGCATGATGGTCGAAAACGCGCACCAACAGTGACTCAGGGGCTCGCTGCCGGCGCTCCAGCAGTACGGCAACATGGCCCAGTCGAGAGCGGCTCCGGACGTCGACGATCACCAACTCGCGCACTTCATCCCAGCGCACCGAGCCAATCGGCACACCTTGAAAACGGTCCTTGTGCAACGCCAGGTACGGATGCACCTCACGCCCCACACTAGACGGTCGCACGAACACAGAACCGGGGTGGAGCTTGCACGCAGCAACGAGCGAGGCCAGGGCGTCGAAGTCCGCGTGCTCATGGGACACGACGACGATGCGATGACTAGCGACGGTCACGGCAGAATCATGCCCAATCACGCCCCCGCTGACGAGGGCCAGGGGGCGGCCGCGCGCTGAATCGGGACGCAAAGTGTGCGTCCCGATGGACTACCTCGACCGGCGCGAAAATCGGGACAGCGGCGTCAGGAGTCTTCCCTGACGCCCCCTCACCCCTGCCCTCGGCAGAGAGCTCTAGTTGCCTGAATTTCTGCGGCTGTGCACTCGTTAGATTTACGCCACCTGCGCCTTGGCCATCGGAGCTTCGCGGTCCATTGCCCGCTCACCCCACTCGGTCTCGCCTCGGATCCGGTTCTTGTACATCAGCCCATGGTTTCGCTCCACGCTTCCTTCCTACAGTCGGTCGCCCTTCTGCAGTCGCGCTTCGCTTCGATCAGGATGGCCTCCTCTCGGCGGGGCTTGCACCCGCAAGACAGCGCCCGTGCTGGGCGCACAACGAGAACGCCCACCACGGAGGTACCGTAGTGGGCGTTCGACAGGTCCGCGATGGCGTCAACGGGGGAATAGGTGCGACGGCGACGCAACGCTTGGGGAGGAGGGGAGGTGTGGGGACATAGGGAGCATCACGTCGCCGCGCAGTAGAGTCCGCAGCAGGCCGGGCGAGATGAACGCCACGACGACTGCCGCTGCCCCAATGCTATGCGAGCTACGTGCCAACTCTGCGACATGTCATCTCGCGCACTTATGGTTGCAGCCAAGCAACACCGTTTCGGTCGTGAACCTACGGCCTACGCAAACCTTTCTCCCATGAGTCCCGAAGCCATGCGCTGCCCGCGTCGTTCCCTTGCGAGTCGCTTCTGTCCGGACGGCTCTTGCTACTCCACCACGAAAACACGGTTTGGAGCCGATTTGGGACGGCCGCGCCCCGTCACGAAACCCTCACTGACGGCCTAGCGACGAGGGCTCGACGAAGGATGCTCGGAAAGGCGCAGCTCAACGGGCGCGCGCGGTGCCCGTGCACTTGTTCGGCTCCAGGATCCCACAGAATTCGCCCGCTGGACACTCACCGCAATTGACCACTTCAGCGCACCCGTCGCCAATCTCGCCGCACTCCGCACCCACTTCTGCGCAGGTCAGCGGCTGACACATGGGCGGTTTTCCACACTTGAACGGTTCGTCCAAACCGCAAACCTCGTCGCCTGGGCAAACGCCACAATCCAGGGTGCCGCCGCAACCATCGCCCGCATCGCCGCACTCGGCATCCAGCTCGGCGCAAGTCAGCTTCTGGCAGGGACCACAGCGGTTAGCCTGGGTCGCTCCACAGACCTCTCCATCATCGCAATCGCCGCAATCGACGACATCGCCACAGCCGTTTGCGATCGGACCGCACTCGGCCTCCTCTTGCGCGCAGGTAACGGGTTCACAGGCGATGCACCGATGGTCTTGGCAGAACTGGCCATTGGGGCAGGGCCCGCAGTCGATACCATTGCTGCAGCCGTTCTCGACCCAGCCGCACTCTGCATCCAACCCATCGCACGACTCCGGGCAGCCCGGAAGACCACATTGATTCGGTACGCCGCCGCCACCGCAAACCTCGGGCAGCTCGCATTCACCGCAATCGATGGTGCCTCCGCAACCATCTGACACGGCGCCGCAAGCGGCGTCCTGTGCCTCGCACGTCGTCGCGACGCAACCCGGAACGGCGCACAGACCACCTGGCGCGCACACTTCACCCTCGTCACAGGTGCAATCCAGCAAGCCACCACAGCCGTCCGCGAGCTCACCGCAGCGCCCGGTGCAATCATCCACGGGCATGCACTCTGGAGGTGCGGGTTCGCCAGTACCGACACACGCCCCGACGTCGAACAACATGTAGAGCAAGACCTTCTCCTGATCGGTCAAGTCCTCGCTAAGCCCGGTAGTGCCGTCACAGTGGTCCGGAAAGACAACATCGGCGAAGGCTGCCGGATCGCCACCAGAAGAAACGTGAAACCCGCTGTAGGCGACTCTGCCGCAAATCGCCTCGGAAGGCGCCCCATACGGCGTGTTGAACGCAAACTGCTGCACCGACGTAGTGCTGACGGTCGTGTACCGATACAAGTATTCTTCCGACGCCGTCCCTACTCCCGTCGCGACATCCCGCGGTTCGATGATGTCGATCTCGTAGTCGACGGTCGCCGCTCCTTCGTTGAGAAGCCAATCAGCGAAGTCTTGGATCTTGCCGGGGTTTGCGCCGGGTCGACCGATGGACACCAGACCAACCCCCTCGTCGAGATTGGCGGGGGTATCGGGATTCCAGGTCGCGGCCGGTTGCAGACCCGTGTCCGTCGCCGTATCCGGGTCATAAGGAGTGTTGCCGTTGTCGTTGATCCACTTGTACTCGAGGTGACTCGCGAACATGCGACCGCCGCGGTTGACGTACTCGCGAATGATCGGGTCGAACGCGTCGTTGTCCGTCGAACCAGTACCTTCGCAGTCGAACACGATCAGGTCGTAGCTCATCACCCGCTCGAGCGACGTGTGCAAATCCGTCTTTGGCGTGAACCCCGTGGGTAGTTCCGCACCATCCTCACCGTAGAGGTGGATCCGCGGCGCGGCGCTCCCGTCCGCACCAGGCTCCGCAAATTCCGCGACCGAGACGCCCATCTTTTCGAACACGCACTCCATCGCGTCGATCTGACCGGTAGTGACGGCAACACGCGGAATGTTTACCCCTAGGCCATCGTTCATGTCCCTCGGCAGACGTGTGGCGGTACTCGGGATCTGGGTCGTGGCACAGGCTGCCGTCTCGGGCAGCGTGTACTTCTGCGCGCGCCGCCACTTGCCGAGCTTGGTTACCAACACGAACTCTTCGCCCACTGGGATGTCGCCCTTCAGACGAAATTCCCCCAGTGGATTGGTCCGTGAACTGGCGAGCACCGGACCCAAGTCCTGTTCTTCACATCGGTCGCAGGCAAAACCACCCAAAGGAACGCCAGACTCGATCGGGGGCAGCTCCGTTTCGTCGTTGTTGCGCAAGATGTACACGAACGCGTTTGGGACGCCGACTTGATTGGCTGTGTCGTCGTCTGCGCGCCCTGCCGTGATGGCCCGCCCGACGAGTTCGGTCGAGCTGCCGCGCCCCACACAACTGACGACGGCGTCACAGAGGCCGCAGGCGCCGCCCATTTCCTCGACATCGACACCGCTGAGGCACAGCGCCGGTCCTTCGAGTCCACCCGTGCACGTTTCTCGAACGAGATCGCAGGTTCGGAGCTCATCAGCGCAATCGAACGTATTGCCGCAGTCATCGACTGCGGTGCCGCATTCCCATCCGAGTTCAGCACAGCTTTCCGCGGGCGTGCAGGGAACGTCGGGGAACGCACCGCAACGAAATGGGGCGTCCAGACCGCAGAATTCGTTGGAGGCACATCCCCCATTCACGTCGCTGCAGTCGATCATGTTGTCGACGCCATCACCGCAACCGTCGTAGACGATGCCACAATCCTTGCCCGCACAGGCCTGTTGCGGCGTCTGAGCGATGCACTGCGCGGTCAGCTCGGCACACTCGAACGGTTCTTCGGCGCCACAGAACGCGCCATCACCGCAGCCGCCGCAGTCAAGGCTCCCGTGGCAGCCATCGCTCACCAACCCGCATTGCTTTCCAGCGCAAGCTTCTTGGCGCCCCATGGGTTCACAACCATCGGCGGGACCACAGCGCCCCACCCCGCCAGCCCCGCACAACTCGCCTTCGCCGCAACCTCCGGTCTCCGCGTCGCAATCCAAGAGACCACCACAACCGTCACCGGCCAGGCCGCATTCATAGCCTTGCTCTTCGCACGTCTCCATGCGCGCGGGACACTCTTCCTGAGCTTCTTCTATCGTTGCGCAGCGAAAGGCCTCGATGATGCCGCAGTGTTCACCCTCCGCACAGCTGCCGCAGTCGTAGCTGTCGCCACAGCCGTTGCCGGCCGTACCGCACTCATGCCCGGCACACGCCTCGCTCTTAGGCAAGGGCTCGCACAGGTCCGAGGAATTGCCACATCGGTTTCGCTCCACCAAACCACACACCTCGTCGGAGGCGCATTCACCACACATCAACACGTCACCACAGCCGTCCGACACGGGTCCGCAGTCGGCGTCGAGGTCCTCGCAGGTCAATGCCTCACATTCCGGCCGCTCCGTATCGACAAACGCCTCTTCGTCCTGCCTGCCGGCGCCGGGGCCGTCCGTTTCCGCTCCCGCTTCAGCTGGGATACGGGTTGAAGGTGAGTCGTCGCAAGCGACCCCGAAGCACGCCCCTACAATCGCCGTCAGCGCGGCGTATCGCCTCACCAAAGCCCCTCTCTGAGTTCCGTTGTCGACTAGGCAGTTTCCAGGAGAGTGATGGTGCATCAGTGATTGTCGCTCCTCGGGGCAAACGTCAGCCGCGCTCCCCAGCGATCAAGATTGTGTTCACAGGTTGATAACGTGTCCAGGGATTGATCGTGCCCGGCGACTCGACACCCAGGCACACATCCCATCCCGCTGCATGCCTTTCCGCAGGATTGCCTGGCTCAGGCAACACCGGGAGTCGAGATGGCAGACAGCATGCGGGAAGTTCGATGTCGTTACCACTTCCCGGATCGTCACGATACCACGACGACTTAAGCGCCGCTTCTATCGAACCCCGCCCCCGGTGTCGGTGCTGGTGGTCAAAAGGCGCCCCTCGATTCGCCTCTCGGCGGGCTAGCAGGCCGCGCGTGGAGAACGACTCGACAGCCGTCGCCACACGAACCCATCAGGCGGCCCTTCTGCGAACGGGTGTGGGTCGAAGCAGGGAACACACCCCTCAGCGCCGTCAAGAGCCCTAGCTTCCCCCGGACACACGCTTACTCAGGTTCCACCACCGCTCCACGAAAGCGCGCCCCGCTCGATGTTCACCTACACACTGCAACAAGACGCACGAGCCACGCGCTCGGCTGCCCGTAGCGCACGGTCCGTGAGGCTCGCTGGAAAACCGCGGGGGCTTCCCAGACGCTTACTGGGCTTTCGCGGCCTTGGGTGCGTTTGGCTTTGCCTTCGGCGCAGCGGCTTTGGCCGGCACTGCTGACTCGCCGCCGTTGTACGCCTTGATTACTTTGTCCGTCAGGTCGAGCTCGGGGCGGAAGTAGCGCACCGCCTGCTTGTCCACCACCATGACGTAGCCGTCGCGGGCTGCGAGTGTCTGCACGATCTTCAGCGCTTGATTCAGAATCGGCTGCATCAGCTCGTTCTGCTTCTTCTGCAGCTCCTGATTGTACTCCACGAACATCTGCTGCACTTGAGCAGCTTCGATTTGCCACTTCTCTGCGCGCTGAGCGAGAACGTCGCGACTCAGCACCCCGCGCTGCTTCTCGAGCTCTTCGCGCTCGTTCTGCAGCTGGTTCTGCTTCTCGTCGAGAAGCAGCTGTCGTTCGTCGAACAGCTTCTTCAGCGTCGCTCGCATGCGCAGGCCGTCTTCGGTTTCCATCACGGCCCGCTCCGTATCGACCACCGCGATTTGAGAAGCCATGTCGGCGGTCAGTGCGGGAGTGCCGAAGGCGATGGCTGCGGAAGCAAGACCGGCGTGAAATACACGTGCAATAGCGGGACGCATGGGGGCGGCTTAGCCGTCAACCGAGGGTGGGTCAAGTCGGGCTGTGTGGGTAAAAGATGGGGTGTTCCGCCTCGATCCTGTCCCCAACGTAGGTTACATAACCACCTCGATCGTCAAAAACTGGCCGAGATCGCTGCAAGTACTGGAAAATGGGTCCAACATTGACACACTGGGGCGAGCTTGGATGATCCACTGCTCGTCTGAGGAAGATTGCGGAGGCCCTTTTGACCACTCTCCTGGCCGTAGATGACAGCACAACGATGCGAAAGGTGATTGAAATCACCTTCGCTGGCGAAGACTTCGAAACCGTGCTCGCCAGCTCAGCCAATGAGGCGATGGAGCGTCTCTACCAAGCCTCACCCAACGTCGCTTTGGTCGACGTGGCCATCGGCAACGACGACGGCTACGAGCTCTGCCAGCGCATCAAAGGTGAGTTACCCCAGACGCGTGTGCTGTTGGTCTCCAGCAAGCACAACCCGTTCGATGCAGCTCGAGCAGCGGCTGTTGGAGCCGACGACCACATCGACAAGCCATTCGACACCCAGTCGATGATCGACAAGGTACGGGAGCTAGCCAGCGCAACCGCTGCGGCGCCTGCCCAAGCAGCCCCACCGATTCAGCCAGCCCCCGCACCGATTCAGCCTGCTGCTCCATCGTCACGTGGGATCAGTGCAGGCCCGCCGCCGACGCCTGCTCCTTCGGAGCCGCCGGTGCTCGAACCCGAAGCACCCATGATGGTGGAGCCAGAGGAGCTCGAAGCCGTTACGATCGAGCCACCCGCCCAAGATTCGGCCCCACCTGCGGCCGTCGTGCCTTCCGCGCCCGCGATGCCGGCCGTCGCTTCTTCCCCTGCGCCCGTCGCCGCTTCAGGCCGCAACGGACACGCCATGGAGGCCCGCCTCGGCGAGTTGGGCCTGACGCCGGAACAGATCAAGGGCGTACTGGCTCTATCCAAAGAGGTCGTCGAGCAGGCAGTTTGGGAAGTCGTTCCCACACTCGCCGAGGCACTGATCAAAGAAGAAATCGCTCGCCTGACGAAGTGAGCCGCGCCCCGTTTGGAGTCCCACTCGTTCTCCTGACGAGGTGAGCGATACCTGCGACCAGAGCGCATTCGCAGGCCGGGACACCCGCCGACCGCGCCGAGGCCGAAGCTCGCGTTGCATCGCCCAACGAGAGAAACTCCGACGATCGTCGGGGCTCTTCGCTCCTTGACCGCAAACCCAGAGACGAAAAAAGCCCCGACGATCCCGTCGGGGCTTCTTCGCCTCACTGGACTGGCTGATTCAGGCCAACAATTCCGCGATGGTGGCGTTGCTGGGTGCACCCACCGCCGCCTTGAAGGTGTTCAGTAGCTGGCCGTTTTCCACGCCTCCGCCACCGAAGCCACCGCCGCCGCTGCCGAGCTGGACGACCTCGCCTTGCTTGAAGAAACCGCCACCGCTGCCGATGATGATGTGCGGCACGTTGTTCGTCGTGTGAGACGGACCATCGGCGATGTGGTTCGTCCAAAGGATGAACGAGTTGTCCAGCAGGTTGCCGGAAGCCGTGGTGTACTCCGCGAACTTGTCGATGCCCGCCTTGAGCGTCTGCATGCGAAGCACGTCGATCTCTTTGTGGGCCTGAAGAGCCGTTGGGTCGTTACCCGTGGCGCCATCGGACTCGATGCGGTGGCTGATGTGATGGAAGCGCCAACCGCGAGCATTGTTGGGCACGTCGTACACGGTGCCGTCCGTGCCATCGCCAATCTGGAGAGTGGACGTGCGGTTCAGGTTGCAAGCGAACGCAAACGCCGTGAGCGACATCTGCAGCAATGACACCTCTTCCTGAGTGCCGTTGGCGTTGTGTGAGCGGCCGTCACTGTACTTCTCGAAGTCAGCCGCAGCCAAACCGTCAGTCGTGCAACCTGCGAGGGAAACGCCAGTGGTGCTGCCCGTGCTGCCGACCATGCCCATGCCGTCCATCGTGGTTTCGATGTCTCGAATCAACTCGAGGTGCAGATCGAGGCGATCCCGGTCGAGCTGGCTGAGGACCGACTGAGCTTTGATGTTGTTCAGCTCCTCACGAACATAGTCGTTGACGCTGTTGCGACGTACAGCGAGCTCATCCACGATCGCCTGGGTATCGGCATCCATCGCGCCCTGGTCTGGTGGTGTTTGCTCCACCATGCCAGCGCCACCACTTGTCGCGTTTGGGGCGAGCCCGACCAGGTCGCGATAGACCTGATAGGGGTTGCTCTCAGCAGCCCGCACCTGGCCAGAAGAGACGAAGGACAGACGTTCGTCGATGTATCCGCCTTCCATGCCTGCGTACAGGCACAACGGCGGGGTACCGGCGGGGTTGAGCGCATTGGCAATGTCGGTGTCCACAGAGGGACCACCGCCCATGGCCGTGTTGCTGCTTCCCGTCGGTGAAACACCGGTCAGCGCCTTGCACAAGCCGTCAGCGTGACCGCAGCCACCACCACCACCCGGGAAGTTGATGCCTTTGACGATCAACAGCCTGTCCGCGTAGGGAGCCAGCTGAGCGACTGCCGTGTTGCCCATGTCGGCTGTACTGCCAGCACCAGGCCAGAAGTCACTGCCGACGACGCCGCAGGAGTGGCACATGAAGAAGCTGAAGATC
>JBNKZR010000085.1:0-21715 GCA_050301735.1 Polyangiaceae bacterium
AGCGCCGAGGAAGCGCGCGCGGACTCCAACTTGTCCCACACCGACTGCGGGGGCCAAACCATGTCGCGAGAAAAGGCGGCATCGATGGCGCCGTTGGCCTTGCCCAGCCGCGCGTAGAACTCGTCCACCAACTGACGGACTTCGGAGAACTCGCGGTCGATCTCCAAGCCGAAGCGCTCGGGATCCGACGATACGTGCAAGCGACGCCCGTCGGCACAGAGCGAGAACATCGGCTCTCGAGCTCGGGTGCGGCGACGGAAGGTCGGAGATTGCGCCAGCTCGTGGAGCACACGCTTCCACACGGGTGAGGCGCCGAAGAGCAAACTGAAGGTCCGACGTTTGAGCGAGAAGCGCTCGAAACGGTAGCTCGGCGGGCGTTGCTCTTGACCCAACAAAAGCACGCTGAAGTCGCGGCGAGCCAACAGGGCCGCGACGGTAAGTGCCCCGAGCGAACGCCCCAGGACGACGACGTCGTAGTGACGGGACGTCACGCCGGCCTCACGCTCACCACTACTCGTTCGCCTCGACGCGCCAACTCCAGGCGCCCGTCACAGGCGGCCTGAACGGCCTCGACCAAGGTGCGGTGCTCCGCAGCGTGAATCCGCTCCATCAAATTGTCGAGATCGTCGTCTTCTTTCACCAGCACGGGAGTTTGCGCGATGATCGGGCCTGAGTCCATCTCCTGAGAGACCAGGTGCACCGTGCAACCGGTGACTTTGACCCCGTACTCCAACGCCTGACGACCGGCATCGACCCCGGGGAAGGCCGGTAACAGCGAGGGATGCAGATTGATGATGCGGTTTTCGAAAGCCCCCAACAACACAGGGGTCACCAAGCGCATGAAGCCGGCAAAGACCACCCAATCCACGTCGCGTTGGCGGAGCTCGCTCACGACGCGCTCGTCGAAGGCCTCGCGCGTCGCGAAATCCCGATGCGGCACGCACACCGCTTCGATGCCCGCGCGCTCTGCGCGGTCCAAAGCTCGCACGCCCGGCTTGTTCGAAATGACGACCGCGATGGTGGCGTCGAGCGCACCCGAATCCCGCGCGTCGATCAGCGCCTGCAGGTTGGAGCCGTTACCCGAGACCAGCACACCCAGGCGCGCCATCAAACCTCCTCGATTCGTACCTTGGCCGCCGCCTCCGCGCTATCGCCGGCAGCCACTTCACCCAGGTGCCAAGCCCGCTCACCAGCGGCCTCGAGCGTCTCGAGCGCCGGCTCACGCTGCTCGGGAGCGACGATGCACACGAGCCCGATACCGAGATTGAAGGTGCGCAGCATCTCCGCCTCGTTCACCGGGCCGTGCTCTTGGATCAGGCGAAACACCGCGGGGCGCTCGTGGCTCATCTTGATGGAAGCCACTTGCCCCTTGGACAGCACCCGCGGCAGGTTACCAACGATACCACCGCCCGTGATGTGGCAGTAGCCGTGAACTTGCTCGCCCAAGGCCTTGCCCAGAGCCACGACGGCCTCGGTGTAAATGCGCGTTGGCGTGAGCAGCTCTTCGCCCAACGTGCGGCCGAGCTCCGGCACCACTTGGCCCAGACCCAAGCCCATCTCCGTGAGCAACACGCGCCGCGCCAGGGAGAAGCCGTTGGAGTGCAGCCCGCTGGAAGCGACCGCGATGAGCTGGTCTCCCACCTGGACGCGAGCGGGACCCAATAGTGCACTCTTGCTTGCGACGCCGACCGCAAAACCGGCCAGGTCGTATTCACCTTCGGCGTACATGCCGGGCAACTCCGCCGTCTCCCCGCCGAGCAGCGCACAGCGAGCGAGCACGCAGCCGTCGGCAATGCCCTTGATCACCGCCTCCGCGACGCTCACGTCGAGCTTGCCGCAAGCGAAGTAGTCCAAAAAGAACAAGGGCTGGGCACCCACCGTGAGGATGTCGTTGATGCACATCGCCACCAGGTCCTGCCCCACCGTGTCGTGCTTGTCCGCGGAGAAGGCGACCTTGAGCTTCGTGCCCACGCCGTCCGTGCCGCTGACCAGCACCGGGTCCTCGATGCCGCTCGGCAGGGAGCACAGACCAGCAAAACCGCCGAGCCCCTCCATCACTAAGGATGTCTTGGTACGTTTGGCGAACGGCTTGATTCGCTCGATCAGCGAATCGCCCTGCTCGATGTCAACACCGGCATCCTGGTAGGTGAGCGCCATGGCTGGCTTTTACTCACTTCCACGCGCAGAGCAAGAACAGCCCGCCCGCGCGGTAGCGAGTTACACCGCGGCCATTATCCAAAACAACGACGGTGCCCGGGCCGTTCAACTTCGCACCGGCGACAGCAGCCGGAACATGCCCCAGGCTGAAAATGCGCAGAAGCCGAGCAACAGAACAATCACGCCGAAGGCCCAGCGATCCGAATCTGGGCTCTCGCCATCCACCAGCAGCCAGGCATCCGGCGGGGGCGGCTTCTGCCCACTCCTGGACAGCGCCGCGGCCAGGCCCCCGTAGCGCAAACCCGGATCCGACAGCGGCAGCAGCCGACCGACGAAGGAGCTCGGCGGCACGAAGTGCTCGGTGAGACTGCCCTCCGGTTGGCGCAGCTCGATCCACAGCTTGGGGTTGCCCTCCACCGGCGCCAGACGGAAGCGATCGGGGTCGAGGGGACGTCGATAGCCCGACGGTGGCGTTCCCAGAGCTGCCTTGCCGTGAACCCAGGTGTTGGCGTGACGGGCCTCCGGCTCGAACTTCGATAGCTCCGAGAGCTCGGTGGGCTGGCCGCTCACGAGGGCGTAAGAGGCCTCCGGGAAAAGCGCGATCGCCAGAAAGGCGGAACTGAGCAGCGTGGCGGCCAACGTCAGCAGGGTCGCCCGCCGCCAGGGACGTCGGGGTTCCGGCAACGCCTGCAGCTCGGGATCGGGGTCTTGTCCGGTGGAACTCACGGTCGAAACCTACTGGAGCACGCGCCCCAAGGCGCGGTCAATCACACTTCCAACTGCGACACGCGCCGCGCCCGATAGTTCCCGCCGCTCTCACACGCGGGCCATTTGCGACCCGTCGGTGCCTCTGCCATCATGACGCCGCGAAGCGGGCCCGCACACGGGCAAGAGCCAGCAATCGGCGCCACGCGAAGCAGCGAGACCGAGGTAAAGAGGGAGCATGTCCAAAGACCACGTGGTTTGCCCGTCCTGCGGGTTTTCGAACCAGTTGCCGCTGGCCAAAAACCGCTGCGTGTCCTGCGGCGCGGTGGTGGAAGAAGCCCCACCCACCTCCACCCACTCTCGGCCTCCCCCCGGGCAGATGCGCCAGGCTCGCTTCAGCCCGCTCTGGTTCTTGATCGCCATTGGCATCACTACGATCATGACCGCGGCGATCGTCATGGGGCTGCCCATGGTGGCGCGTCCGTTGGACTTCGAGGGCTACGCCGGAATGATGGTCGCCGTCCCGGTGTGGTTTGCCAGCGGGGTGCTGGTGGGCATGATCTCGCCAGGCAGGACGTTCATGGAGCCCGCGATCGCAACTTTGATGGTCGCCGTCCCGACGGCGTTTCTGCTGTTCAAGTTTCAGACGGTCAAGACGATGCCCTTTTTCGTGTACCTGCTGATGGGAGCGCTGGGCGTGCTCTTCGCGCTGGTGGGAGCGTACGTCGGCGAACGCATGCAGCTGGGCCCCGACAAGGACTTGCACTGAGCAGATGCGCGCCACGCTGGCCATCGCGCTGCTTCCCCTGGTCCTGAGTTGCCGCAGTCAAGCCGAGCGGGACGCCGAAGCCGAGGTCGCGCGCATCGCGTTCGCGGTCAAACAGGTCCGCGACGCGCCGAACAACGAGAAGGTGGCACCTCTCGGACGGCTACGTGCCGAACGCTGCAGCACGGCCTATGGCTGTGAGCTGCACCAAGTCTGCCTGCAAGCCTACTCGCTGCACCAGAAGGCCCTGGAGACGACGACCAAGGTGCGCACCGCGATGCGCGAAGGCAACGCTCGGCACGCCGCAGCTGCAGACATCCTCGCCCTGGCGGAGAAAGACTTGAACCGCGCGCGCGAGATGATTCAGGCGTGCAACACGCGCGAACGCGAGCTGCTCGACGAGCTGCGCTGAAGCGAAGCTACCCGCGCCGGTGACGTCACCGGCGCGAGGTCGTTCACGGCGTCACTGAGCGGGGGGCGTCGGGGTCGCCGGCTGGGGCGACGGCGTCGCCGGCTTGGGCGCTGCCGGCTGGGGCGACGGCGCTGCTGGCGCGGGCACCTTGGGAGCGACGGGCTTGGGCTCGAGCTTCTTCAGCTGCTGACCCTTGGGTACCTTGGGAGCGGAAACGGGAGTGCCCACCTTTTCCAGCTTCTCGGCTTTGTCGGCGGCCTGTTTGGTCTCCGTGTCCTTCGTCGCGTCTTCCGCTTTGGCTTGCGCGGGCTCGGGCTTCCAGCCCTTCTCTGCGAACAGCACGCGACCGAATCGCGACGCCTTGTGGAAGTTGCCTTGACCCAAGATCGGTGACCAGGCCACGCCCCCGTTATTCTGCATCGCGTAGAAGTTCATGCGCCATTCGTCGCCGAACTTGGGGGGAGCCTGCTTGGCCTTGTCGAGTGACGTCCACGGGATCATGGCCTCCACCACGTAGCCCTCGTCCTCGTCGCCAGACTTGTCCAACGTGCCATTGACGGTGACCGCGCTGCTCAACTTGGCGGACCACTCTTCGTGACCGAACGGGCCATCTTTGCCACCGCGAGGCGTGTTGTAACCCTCGAACTGCGAATCGAAGACGAGGTTCTGCGGACCGATCTGGATCTCGTAGTAGTCCTTGTTGTCCCCATCGCCGTCGGGATCGATCATGATCTCCACGGTGTCTTTGGTCCACAGGTGGGGATCCTTGTCGGTCGTCTTGAAACCGCCGACGATGTCTTTGTCTTTGACGTCGAAACCGACGTAGAGCCCTTTGTCGTCCCACAGCAGCTTGGCGATGCCCTGAACGGGCGACTTGTCGTCCTTGCCGCCCTTGCCCACGTGGACGAAGCTCCCGGTGGAGGCAGCCATCTTCCAAGCCTCCTCGTCGAGTTTGCCGTCGACCTTGATGGCGACGCCCTTTTCGAGCTTGTCGACGCGCAGGCTAGGCACACGGGTGTTCTTCTTCGCGCTCTCTTTGTCGCTGCCCCCACTGACCTTCAGCTTGAAAGCCAGACCGCGATTCTCTCCGGCGCTCGGCCCCGACTTCAACTTCAAGCGCTTGCTGCCCTTCCACAAGCCGGTAACCACCGACAGCGAACCACTGGGCACGTTCTTGGGCACCTTGAAGCTCTGCTCGTCGACGTAGATTTTGCCCGTCTTCCATTTGGTGGGCGCGGGTGCGTACTCGGAGCGCAACGGGCCCACCTCGTCGATGTTGAGCACACGACGTTTGCCCGCGAGCACGTGGGTGAACAGCGCCCAACCGGACGAACCGATTGGCTTTTCCAAGCGCCAGTAGAGGCGGTACTTCACCTTGTCGCCGGGCTTGATCTCCGAGTCGCTCAGCAGCTCGTAGCCAAGCAGCGTGACCTTGTCCTCGAAGTTCGCGTTCAGCTTCTTCGCCTTCTCCGGCATGCTCTCGACGACGAGCTTCTCCGCGTTCTCCTCTTTTTGCGGCTTCTTCTCGCTCACGCATGCCGTGGAAACGACGGCCATGGGCAGCAACAGTGAAAACAGGGTGGTGAACTTTCTCGACATGGAGTCCCTCCGACTGACGACGATGGCGTTTACTTCTTGCGATTCTTCTTGCGAGAGGCCCTGGCTTGCTTGCGCTGATTCTTGCGCTGATTCTTTTCGGGGCGCGATAGAGCCTTCATCTTTGGGGTGGCCATGCCGGGCATACCTTCCATGCCGGCCCCAGGAAGTCCTCCCATACCAGGAAGCCCGGGGAAACCACCCATGCCCGGCATTCCGCCCAACATGCTCGGATCGAAGCCGGGGGGCATTTTTCCGCCCTTCATGGCACGACGCATGTTGCGAGCCATATTCAAGCCCTGCATGCCGGGCAAACGCCCGAGCAAGCCGGAGTCCTGGCCCATGGAGCTCATCATCTGTTGCATGAACTGGAACTTCTGCACCAGTTCGTTCACCCCCTCCACGGGGGTACCGGAACCTCTGGCGATGCGCTCGGCCCGTGACGGCTCGCGGATCAGACTTTGCGGGTCGCGGCGCTCGTAACGCGTCATCGAGTGAATCATCGCCTCGATGCGCACGAGTTCCTTGTCGTCGAGGTCGGCACCGGGAGGTAACATGCCGCCCATTCCGGGCATCTTCTCGACGATGTCCTTGAGCGAGCCCATCTTCTGGATCGTCTTGATCTGACTCAAGAAGTCTTCGAGCGTGAAGTTGCCGGACAGAAGCCGGGTGGCATCCTCCTCGGCTTGTTTCTCGTCGACGACTTCCTGGAAGTCCTGCATCAGGCCGACGACATCACCCATGCCGAGGATGCGTCCAGCCATGCCCTCGGGGCGGAACTCTTCGAGCTTGTCGGTCGTCTCGCCCATACCGGCAAAGACGATGGGAGCGCCCGTCACTCGCTTGACACTCAAAGCGGCACCACCGCGAGCATCACCGTCGAGCTTGGTCAGAATCACGCCCGACAATCCGAGCTTGTCGTTGAAGGTGCGGGCGGTCTTGACGGCGTCTTGACCGATCATCGCGTCGATGACGAGATAGAGGTTCTGCGGCTTGACGCTCGCCTTGATCTCCTCGAGCTCTTGCATCAGCGGTTCGTCGATCGCCAAGCGACCCGCGGTGTCGTAGATGACGACGTCAGCGCCCTGCTCCACCGCATGAGCATCGGCAGCGCGAGCGATGTTGACCGGTGTCTCCCCGCTGATGTTGAAGACCGGAACCCCGATCTGGTCACCGAGGATCTGGAGCTGCTCGACCGCGGCCGGGCGCTGCATGTCGCAAGCCACGAGCAGCGGCTTCCTGCCTTCTTCCAGGAAGCGTCGCGCGAGCTTGGCGCAGGTGGTGGTCTTGCCCGCGCCCTGCAGACCCACCATCATCACCCGCGTGCGTTGCCCTTTGGGCGCGAAGGTGATGACGTCGCCATCGGCCTGCATCATGTCGATGAGGGTCTCGTGGCAGATCTTGACGAACTGGTCCTGAGCGGAGACCTTGCGCGTCTGCCCGCCGTGCTTGACGCGGGTGCGCACCGTCTCGCCGACGGCCGCCTCTTGGACTTGCGCCAAGAACTCCTTGACGACACCGAGCTCGACGTCCGCCTCCAGCAGGGAGAGGCGCACTTCGCGCAGAGCCGGCTTGATGTTTTCCTCGGTGAGCGAGGTCAATCCAGCCAGGCGATTCTGAGCTTCCTTGAATCCGCGTTTTAGGGCATCAAACACTGTGCGCTGCCTTATAGCGGCTCCTCCCGGACGCGTGTCCAGCGAAAACCTGGGCGAAATGGGGCGCCCCGAGGCCGCACGCGCAGGGCAGCTAGCGCTCTGATTTCAGGTGCAGCACCCGCTGGTAGATGGTGCGGCGCGGGAGCTTCCAACACGCCGCCAGCGCCTCCGAAATGGAGCGGGCCGTCTGCCCCAGGTCCAAGCGCCGCGCGATCAGGGCGTCCAAGTCGGCCGGGTCGTACTCGGGCGCGACCGGAGCCGGGGACGGACCGAGCACCAGGGTCACCTCCCCCCGCCATTGGCGCGAGTCTTCCGCCCACTCGGCGCAGGTCCGCGCGCTCGTCTCTTCGAACTTCTTGGTCAGCTCCCGAGCCACGAGCAGCGCACGCTCGGGCATCAGAGCGGCCAGATCCGCCAACGTTTGCGCCATGCGCTGCGGGGCTTCGAAGAGCACCACTGGCGGCTCGCACGCGGCCACCCGCTCGAGCACCTCCGCCCGCTTCTCCCCCTTGCGTGGCAAAAAGCCCGTGAACCAGAAACCCGTCTCGCCCCATCCGGAAAGCGCCAACGCGGCGGTGACCGCACTCGCCCCGGGCACGACCGTGACGCCCAATCCGTGCTCGCGGCACAGTCGCACCAGGGCGCTACCGGGGTCGCTGACACTGGGCATGCCCGCGTCCGTGATCAGTGCGACCGAGGCGCCATCGCGCAGTCGCTCGACGGCCCGCTCGAGATCGCGCTCGCTGGCATTGGCGTCGATGCGCAGGATCTCCTTGCCCCCGATCCCGAGGTGCGAGAGCAGCGCGCGCGCGCGCCGCGTGTCCTCGGCGAGCAATGCGTCTGCCTGAGTGAGGACCTCGACCGCTCGCCGGGTGATGTCCCCCAGGTTGCCGATGGGCGTTCCGACGACGAAAAGCCCAGGCTCGAGACTCATGGCGCGTTTGCGTCAACGCCGTCGAGGCACTGACTCAGGAACGTGCGCAGTCGCCCCGCGACGCGGGACTCGATCTGACGCACGCGCTCACGCGAGACACCGAAGCCATCCCCCAGCTGCTGCAGGGTCAGAGGCTCCTCGGCGATCATTCTCTTGTCGAAGATCTCGAGCTCTTTGTCTTTGAGCGTCTCGCGGAAGGTCTTGAGATGATCGGTGAGCATCTCGAGCAGCTCGGCATTCTCCGCCAGCGCCTCGGGCCCATCGCCCTTGGCGGGCAGCAGATCCAAACGCGAGGTTTGCTTGCCCTCGCTATCGCCCACCGGCACGTCGAGCGACGCGTCGACCGCGCTCAAGCGCAGGTCCATTTGGCGCACGTCTTTTTCACTGACGTCAAGCCGCTTGGCGATCTCGCCGTGCGTCGGTTCGATGCCCATCGCAGCCAGACGTGCACGCTCTTTGTTTAGATTGAAGAAGAGCTTGCGCTGAGCTTGGGTCGTGCCCAGCTTCACCAAGCGCCAGTTGTTCAAAATGAAGCGCAGGATGTACGCCCGGATCCACCAAGCGGAGTAGCTGGACAGCTTGACCCCACGATGCGGGTCGAAGCGCTTGACCGCCTGCATCAAACCGATGTTCCCCTCCTGCACGAGGTCCATCATGTTCTTGTACGCGCGCTTGTACTCGTAGGCGATCTTGACGACGAGGCGCAGGTTGGAAGTCACGAGCTTCTTCGCCGCGTCGACGTCCCCAGTCTCGTGATACAGCACCGCGAGTTGGTGCTCCTCATCCCGTGTCAAGAGCGGGTGCCGCTGCACTTCGCGCATGTATGCGGCCAACGGATCGGTCGTCGACAGCGCACGGCCCGTATCACTCGAACTAGCGGCGCGCGCTAGCGCACGTGAGTGAACTTGGCTCGACACCACGTCATCGTCGTCCAGAGATTCGTCGACCTCTTCGGTCTCGGCGATCAGTTCGTCGTCGACCGCATCGGTATCGAGCGCAGCTTCGGTATCCAACGGATCCGAATCCAACGCCTCTTCAGACGCGAGTTCGCCTGTCGTATCGAGCACTTCAGGCTCCTTTCTTGTCGCCTTCGGGGGTTTCCTGGCTGCCAACGGCTCTCTCCGCGCAGAAGGATGCTCACAGTGCGTCCAGGCAGACGCCAGGTCAACCCCCCGCGGCTCGAACCCGGGGCCGACCGGTTCCGCAGATCGCTCGTGAACCCTTCTGGGACCGCCTTTCAGCGGAAGTCGTCACAAATCTCGACGTCGATGTCGAGCGGGATGATCGGGGCACAAATCTTGGAGCTCGTGCCCTGACGGCAGATGCCGGTTTCGCAATCCCAGTCTGTCTCGCACTCTCGACCCGTCCGGATCTTGGGGGTGCACACGCCGACCCCGGCGTCCTCGGCGACCACACAATTCAGATCCGATTCGCACGGAACCGTGTCGGAACACTCGTCGCCCTCTTCCTTGAGCGCCAGACAGTTCCGGTCTTCGTCGCAATAGAAACCCGCGACGCACACCTCGTCATCGTCGTTGCAGCGACCGCCGCCCTGAATCGGGACCGGAACATGACACTCGCCAGAGGGTTCGTCCAAACGACGCACGCAGTGAAAGTCGTTGGATGTGTTGCAATCGAGGTCGTCGAAACACGAATCCCCCGTCTCGCCGTCTCCCGTGAGCACGCTCGAGCAATCACCAGCGAGGAAGAGCACCGTATCGCGTTCTTCACCCGTCAAGTCACCATCCTCGTAGGCGTCCTCGACCGCAGCCAGACAGTCTTTCGCACCCGACTTGTCGTAGGCGTCCTCGTCGACCAGCCCTAGGCAGAAGTTCTCTTGCGAGTTACGGCACTCCTGCTCCGAGGACGAGGCGCACTGGGTCTGGACCGGCTCCGAGCAGGCCTTCTTGGACCACTCTTTGCAGAAGCCTTCGGAGCTCGCCAACGGATCGCTCTCTTTCTCCGAACTGCACGCGCCGAAAAAGCCGACGGCCGCCAACGCAACGCTACCCACTACGAGCCATGATCTCATCACGCGGGATTGAAGCGCTGCAATCGAGTCCTGGCAAGTTTTCCGATGTGCAACCGCAGGGCCCTTTCCAGCGTAGGCGGCGCCACCGATGACCCGCCGGTGGGCGGAAGGGTGCGGCGCGTGCGCCCACCGAACACGAAGGCTGACGGCCCGGGCAGCCGGGTGTCCGCGTCGAGGGCACGGAACTCCACACCCCGCGGGCCGACTCGGGGCGCCAGCCCGCCACACACTCTCACCTCCCACCACGGGTGGGTACTCTTCGAAGCGGATACGGCAGAGGCGCGCTGCCGAAGCCCGTTGCCAGACTGCTCCTGGTGCTAGCTTGTCGGCATGATGCGCAGGCGGCTGTTGGTGACAGGTGCGGCTGGCGCTCTGGGCCACGCGGTAACCCAGGGTCTCCGCGAACGGGGGCACGTGGTGCGAGGCTTCGACCTCCGACCGTCGAGTGATGGCGAACACCACGTGGGCGACTTGTTGGACGTCGACGCCCTACGCGAAGCCGTACGCGGAGTGGACACCGTCGTACACCTGGCGGGCGTACCCGAGCGCGATAGCTTCGTGAAGCAGCTCGTACCGAACAACATCGTGGGCACTCACAACGTGTTCGAAGCGGCGCGCATGGAAGGTGTCGGCAAGGTCGTCTACGCCAGCAGCTGTCGCGTCGTGGGTGGGTTGGATTGGTCCCGGGGTGCACCACAGATCGGCCTCGACGCTGGGCTGGTCCCAGGCGACCACTACGGCTTGACCAAGGCCAGCTGCGAGCTCATGGCCAGGATGTACTCGGATCGCTTCGGAATGAGCGTCGTGTGCGCTCGCCTCGGCTGGTTCGTTCGCAACCTCGGCGAAGCCGAGTACGTGGAAAAGGTCGAGTCGGGCAGGCGTATCTACGTGAGCCACCGCGACGCGGTGCGCTTCTTCGAGCTTGCCGTCGCGGCCGACGATGTCCGGTTCGCTGCGGTGTTCGTCGTCAGCCACAACGACGACAACCCCCTATTCGATCCCAACCCCGCACGAGAACTCTTCGGCTTCATCCCCCTCGATTCCTGGCCCGAGGGCTCCAGTTGGTCCGAGGAATTGCACTTCCCTTCGCCACGTCACGCACCCAGCCTACTTCCCGATCGCTGAAGGCGATGACTCGGGCCCACGCCTTGCTTGCGGCGTGCGACTGGGGGAGACTTCGAGTCGTGCCGCAACGCCCTTTCACGAGAAGAGCCTGGTTGACCGCGAGCGCTGGCGGACTTGCTGCGCTCGCCGCTCCGCTGCACGCCGCGTCGCCCGCGCTACGAGTGGAGGACATCGAAGCCGGCTCAGGCAAGACGCGCCGCAAGGCGCGCCTGCTGGTCCCGAGCGATGGGGATGCCACTCGGCTGCTGGTGCTGCTGCATGGCAAGGGAGAGACCGTTTCCGAACGCCTGGGGCTCGAGGCCTGGTCTCGCCTCTACGGACTGGTGAACGCCTTCGAGCGTTTGACGTCGCCGCCGATCCGCCCGCTGCTGAAGCGCCCCAAGATCGCCGAAGCGCGCCTGACGCGCATCAACGCAGAGCTCGCAAAACGCCCCTTCCGCGGTTTGGTCGTCATCTGCCCCACGACGCCGTATCCCGGCGCCGTCAGTGATCGAAAGCGCCTCTTCGACAGCTATACGGAGTGGTTGACAAAGGAGCTCATTCCGACGGCGAAGGAAAAGGTCCCCACGCTGGGTAGCGCGGTTGGTTTGGATGGCTGTTCCATGGGTGGCTACGTCGGGCTGGAGGTCTTCTCGCGTGCGCCGTCGGCGTTCCGTACCTTCGGCACCGTGCAAAGCGCCATCGGCACGCACCGCGTCGCCGGCTACGTCGAGCATCTGCGCCAGGTGCGGCAGTTGGAGCACCAGCCACCCATTCACTTCCAGACGTCGACTCACGACCCTTTCCGTGAGGCCACGGAGCTGTTGAGTCGCAAGCTCACGCAGGCGGGTGTCGGAAACACCTTGGACGTCATCGCGGGCGCGCACGATCAACACTGGTTGCGGCAAATCGGCAGCTTGGAGATGCTGCGCTGGCACGACCGACAACTCTGAGCCGACGCATCCATGCCCCACGTCCCCCAGAGTCGCCTCGAGCTGCGTTTCGAGTACCTCTCGTCGCAGCATCGGGCGGCCATCGACGATGGCTGGGGCGTGTGCAGCTTCGCGGACGTGGCGGAACGAAGTCAGACTCTGGCGAACACGCTGAGCGACGACCGCAGCGCGGGACGTCGCGTGGGCCTGCTTGCACCCGCCGATCGGCGTTGGGTGATCGCCTTCTGGGCCATCATCCGCGCTGGGCGCTCGGTCGTACCCCTGACGGCGCTGTATCCCCCGGCCGACAACACTCGGCTACTGCGGCGCGCCGGGGTGCGAACCGTGTTCGCCAGTCCCGAACACGCTGACCCACTGCGCGCGGAAGGGTTCGACGTGGTGGAGCTCAGCCACGTCGCGGCAACCGCAAGACCGGCAGTTGAGCGCGAGCAGACACCCCGAGAACTTCCGCCGTGGAGTGCCCCTTCGACGCACCCCGCAGCGGAAGCGCGCGAAGCCTTGCTTCTATTCACCAGCGGCACGACGGGTGAGCCCAAACTCGTTCCGCACTCGCACCAAAGCGTGTTCGACGGCGTCCGAATCCTGGCCGAAGCGTGGGGTTTCACCGCGACGGACGTGCTGGTTCACATGCTGCCGCTGCACCACCTGCACGGCATCTGCGTCGCATTGCTGCAGAGCTACCTCAGTGGAGCCAGCACGCGCCTGCTGTCTCGCTTCGAGCCCCAAGCCGTACTCGACGCGTGTGCCGGCGCCAGTGTCGTGATGGGGGTGCCGACTCAGTACCACAAGCTGTTGGCCCACCTGCAAGCCCTCTCCGCCCAGGCGCGCGAGCAAGGTGAAGCCAACATGAGCCGCTTGCGGTTGCTCACCTCGGGCTCGGCGAAGCTTCCGGAGAGCCTCGGCAAGCGCCTGCAAGCCATCACTGGGCAGTACCCGCTCGAACGCTACGGCATGACCGAGGTGGGCATCGTGCTGTCCAACCCCCTATCCGGCGAGCGCAGGCCGGGCAGTTGCGGCCAACCGCTACCCGGTGTTCGCGCGCGCATCGTCGACGAGGCGGGAACTGACGTAGCTGAAGGACAAAGCGGTGAGTTGTGGATCCAAGCACCGAGCGTCTTCACTGGCTACGACGGCGGCGATTCCGACGAGTCCTTCACTGACGGATACTTTCGCACGGGCGACACCGCCGTCTGGACGTCGGACGGCTTCGTGCAATTGCTGGGCAGGACCTCGGTGGACATCATCAAAAGCGGCGGAGAGAAACTCAGTGCCCTCGAGATCGAAGAATTGCTGCGCCGCCACGACGACGTCGACGACGTCGCCGTCGTGGGTTTGCCGGACGAGACCTGGGGGGAGGCAGCGACCGCCGCCGTCATCGTGCGAGGAACGGTCGAACACGCCTTCGGCGCTCAGCTTCGCACCTGGTGCAAGGAACGAACCGCGCCTTTCAAGGTGCCGCGTCGCGTCATCGTCGTCGACGACCTACCGCGCAACACCCTGGGCAAGGTGAACAAGCCAGCCTTGATCGCGAGACTGCAGCAGATGGGGGCTCCCGACTGACGCAGCGCGCGCCTGCGACGACGCGATGGCGACCTCTTCCTTCTTCTATGGGGTTGGAGACCTTGCTCGGCCGTGCCCGGACAGGCTCACGGCGGAGCGTGGCGCGTGCCAAACGGCCGAGCTTCGCGAGAGCTCCCTCGACCCCGCGGAGTACGGTGGGAGAGCGCGTCGAAGCAGCGACGGCACATCGCCGCAGCATTTGCGGACCAGAGGCACTACGTCGCAAGTGTTGCGCACCCGCCTAGGCCGTGAGGGGCGGGGTGAGCCGGGTTGTGTTCCGATTGGAGCGGATGACGGAGCCCCGAGTCAGATGCCCACTGCGGCGCGAACTCTGGCACACTCCGTGCTTAGTCCGAGCCGATTCACCTCGGAGCACAAGAGCAAGGAGATTGTCATGAGCGAAGAAAGCACCCAGCAGCACTACCAAGCGGTGGCGGCGATCGACTTTTCGGAATTGGGCGATCGCACGGTCGTGGAGGCACTCAAGATGTGCTCTGCGCACTCTCAAGCAGAGCTGCACGTCATCGTGGTTGGCTCTCAAGAGGAGGACTCGGTACGACTGCCGGGCGAAGGAGACCGCGTTCTGCCCGTCGACGAGGCGAACGAAGTGGCGCGAACCCACGTCGCCAACCTCGTGACGAACTATCAGGAAACACAGGGGGCCCTGAACATGGACAAGGTGGCCGTCTACGTCGCAACCGGTAACCCCGCGGAGCGCATCGTCGCTCTTGCGGCCGAAGTCGACGCCGAGATCATCGTCATGGGCACCCACGGCCGAACCGGCCTCAAGCGCTGGGTGCTCGGCTCGGTCGCCGAAGAAGTGGTTCGACGCGCGCCTTGCGGCGTCTTCGTCATCCGTCCGCGCGACTTCCTCGCTGGTGAGAAGCTGCCCGACGTTCAGCCCCCGCTGCGCGAAGGCGAGCACGCCCTCAAGCCCTTCCACCACCGTCCGACGTATCACTACGTGGCACGCAATCAACAGCGCTCGAGCAGCGTCATGCCAGCAACCTGATTCGATCGCCAAATCCGACGACTCCAATGAAGAACGGCGCGCCCATAGGCGCGCCGTTCTTCGTTGCTGGGCCTCGAAGCGCCCGTCGTCGGCGTCAAATCTCCAGTGCGATACCAGCCATCCAGGTGTTGGCGCCAACCTGCATGTCGTCGCCGGAGCCGAAGCCGTTCAGATCGCTGTTGTACCACTCGAGGAAGATGTAGCTGTTGTTCACCCCACTCGTGGAATCGATGTTGGCCGCGGCACGACGGTCGAACACGTCGAGCAATAGCATGGCGCCCAACGCGAACTGTGTGCCCCACGACGTATCTTCGCCCTTGGTGCCGTCAGGCGCCTTTTCCACGCCCAGACCATTGTCCGTCCACCACAGGGCGTAGCCCACGCCCGCCTTGGCATAAGGCACCACGGGTACCGGAGTCTTCCGTGCGACCACGTCGGCGCGAAGCACCGCGACCAAGTACATGGGCATGATGCTGAGCTTGGTGTCGCCGCCATCTTCGCCGGTCGCGGTGAACCCAGTTCCTTGCATCTTGGTGAAGCCAAAGCCGAAGCCTGGACCGAAAGTGCCCAGACTCGGGATCCGCAGCGCTTGCCAATCGTACTCGAACCCGAACAGCCAGCGCGAGTCGTTGCCGAAGTGGTCGGCGTAGGGCGTGGAGCCATCGCTGAATTCCTCGTCGATGCGGGGCTCATAGGGACCGAAGCGGATCTCCAGCGCGGAATGCTGAGGGGAACCGATCGTTTCCTCGTCGTAGCCAAAGGGCCCGAACTCGTCGGTGCCTTGCGCTGCTGCCGTGCCCGCGACGGCCAACAACGTCAATGCTGAAAGAACTGATACCCGGTACTTCATCGTCGTCTTCGCATCCTCGATAGGAACAATGCGCCCGCTAACAACCCAAGGAGACTACCCGAGCGAGCCCCGTTCGGGTGCCCAATCGCCGGTACGGAGCAGATGCCGTCGCCGCCTTGCCCCCCGACCCTCCGGTAGTGCTCGTAGAACGATTCCACCGGCTCCGGTACGCCGCAAGCGACATTCGACAGCGGACCAGCATTGCCAATATCGTCGGTCGCCGCGACGGCGATCGCATACTCCGCGCCATTGCTGAGGCCCCTGGCGAAGGCACTGTCGGCCGTCTTGGAACCGGCCTCGCCACAGACCATCAAACCCTGTCCAGGAAGTTCTCCGGCGACGAGGCCTGCCGCCCCGCACGCCCCCGTCGAGCCCGATGATGACCCGGCGTCCGAGGCCAGCCCGGCGTCCGTCAACGCACTGCCTCCATTCGGAGCGCAGTAGATGCGGTAACCCAACAAGTCCGTCGCATTCGACGGGGTCCATTTGGCCTCGAGGGCTTCTTCGCTCGCACTCGCCTCGACTTCCGTCGGCGGAGCTGGCCCCCTCAAGTCGACACCGCTCAGCGTCCACGTGGTGCTGCTGGCGACGTCTCCGCTGCTACTGACGTACATGAAGTAGATGGTAACCTGCCCCTCCCACTGACGGTTGCACGACTCGACGGTTCCGTTGGCCTCGAAGTCCTGACCTTCCCGCAGATCGGCGATGTCGCGCACCGGGATGTCGATCACGAACGAGTTGTCTTGTGCCAGCTGCTGCAGCGCCCGCCAGCAGCGCCCCGTGGTGTTGAATCGTTCTTCGTAGTCCGTGCAATCGGTGGTCGTGCCGATCCAGACCTCGAAGTTGAGGTTCGTCGGATTGACGACCTTCATGTCGAAGTGGAAGTAGTCATCCGCGAGGCAGTCTTCGCGGTTGATCCAATTGGGGCGCTGCTGCGTCGGTCGGTCCGGGGTGTCGCGGCTCAGAGACGAAGGAGTCAACGCCAGGATCGTCTGCGCGGCCACCGGCGAAGAAAACAGCAACACGCTCACGACGAGCAGGCGGCGGGGCAGAAAGCGATGGCGGGCACGAATCATTGAACCAGGGCCCTTTCAGCACAGAGCGTGCCAGGGTGCCAACCCCGATCCGCCCTTCGAAGCAGGCGATTTATCGAGGCGTGACAGCGCGGGTCGTCCGAAACAGCGCCAACCTGGCGAATCTCAGCCCACGGGTGACAAAGTGTCAGGTGCGACGGAGCCGGCACTTCGAACGCTCAGAGACGGATTTCGACGTGCGTCGTCTTGCGCAGGCTGTCCAGCCATGAGCGACGGGCCTTCTCCATCTTTTGCAGCTGAACGCGCTGCTCCAACTGTGCCGTCACTTCCTCGAACGGCGGCAAAGAAGACGGTGGTCGCTCCAACAGCTTCACCACCACGATGCCCTCTTCCACCGTCAATGGTCGACTCACATCACCGCTCGACATCGTCGACAGCGCGTGGCGGATCACCTCAGGGAGCTCGGCTGGCGGGACGGGAGCGAGCAACCCCGCAGCCTCGCGAGTCGCAGCATCGGTGGAGTAGCGTCGGCTGAGCTCGGCAAAGTCCGCCCCAGCGCGGGCCTGTTTGGCCAAGTCCGACGCCAGCTTGCGCGCTGCGGTCCGGTCGGAGCCGTTGTCCAGGCGGATCACGGCGATGCGCACCGGCATCTGCTTCTGTTCCTCTCCCTTGAGCTGATCGTAGGCGGCATGCAGCTCGTCCTCGGAGACACGAACGCGCCCCTGCAAGCGCAACTGCATCACCTTCGCGTCCAGCAACTGCGAGCGCAGTTCCCGACGGTAGTCCGAGAGGGTGACACCGGAGCGCTCCACCTCGGCGATCAGCGTATCCATGTCCACGCCGTTGCCCTTGGCGACGCGCTCCACGGCGGCGTCCACCTCCGCCTTGCTCACCGTCAATTGAGCTCGGCTGGCTGCGCGCCGCACCAGCTCCTCATCGATCATGCGCTCGAGCATCTCCGTGAAGAGCTTGCTCTGGGCCCCTGCGCGAGCGCTGGCAGAACCGGTCAGCGTTCGCAGGAACGGCTTGGCCCTCCGACGCAACTCACTCAGAAGAATGGGTCGTTCGCCGACGACCGCGACCACACGCTCCACAATCGTGGCATGGGCGCCCAACGCCGCGGAAATGCCGGACGCAATCAGCGCGACCGCCAAGGCGTACCTGAACGTATGACGAGACAACTTCATCGGCCACGCGGGTCTAGCACAGGCTGGGCGAGGCCGCGAGACTCACGGCAGCAGCCAGCGCTCCCACGCCAGCTTCGAGCGGTCATCCTCGATGGTATGGATCTTCAATAGAGCCCGCCCACCCGCATCGAAGTCCAACTCCATGAACCCGAGCTGGGCCACGGCGAATAGAGTCGAGTCGTCGTGGGTCACCGTCGATGGGCGGCTGCCGCCACCACTGACGACGTGAAAGCGTGGGCCCGCCGACATCTCTTGCACCTGCAGGCTGTGGTCGTGACCCGCGGCGTACAAGAGTGGCCGGGCCTCGCGCAGCTCCTCGACCAGAGTATTCACCAGCGCCACGTTCTTTTCGTGTTTCATGTCCTGCGGGGATACGCCGTTGGAACGCACCAGCGGATACAACGAACCGATGATGGGCAGCGGGACGTAGGCCCAGGGGTACAGCCGCGTCAACGGGAAGACGTGGTCCGTCCAGTCGACGAAGCCACCGTGGGGGCCGTGGGTGATCAGCGGGTGGTGCGCGGCAACCACGACTTGTCGTCCGTCCGCCGACTCCAAACAACCACGCAATCCCGAGAGCACTTCCTGCTCTCCGACGTCCGAAGGGCGTTCGTGCTCGTGCAGCCACCATTGCGTATCCAGCACCACCAGCCGGAGCGACGCACGATCCAGGCACACCGGGCCCGGCTGGCCTCCAGACGGGATCATCCGGGTGCGCGGCGTACCGTGTTCGATCAGGAATTGCTCTTGACGGAGCAGCGCGGCCAGGCCGTCTGCGCCTGAGTTGTCCCAATCGTGATTGCCCGGCACGAAGATCACTTCGACGTCGATGCCTCGCAGTGGCTCGATCTGGGCGAGCAAGTGGCTCTCGGCCTCGGCACGCTCCTCGTGATCCAAGGGCGGCAACCCAGCTGGGTAGATGTTGTCGCCGAGGAAGAGCACGCTGGTGTTCTCGGGGTACTCCGAGGCTCGCGCCGCCAGAGCGGCAGTGACCGGCGAACCCGGTTCGGCGAAGCCCCCGTCCCCGACCAACAGCAGTCGATGGCTGGGCGCACCGCGCGGCTGCTCGGCAGCTTCTGCGGTTGTGACCTGCTTGACGTACGGGTTTCGGTGACTGCACTCGGTCGTCAACAGCAGAAGCGCTGCCCACGCCGCAATCAGCCCGAGCGCCGCCCAACGCCGTCGAAATCGGCGCCGCAAGCTCATTCGGCGATTTCGTCCAGGGCCTGCTGCAACTCGCCGGACGTCTTGTGATCGCCAGTCTCCGTGGCCAGTCGCAGACCCGCGGTGAGCCAGTCTCGGGCTTCGTCTTTGCGCCCGGCTTCGAGCAACGACTGACCCGCCATCAGGTACTGCGGCAAGTAGCTCGGAGCCTGAGCCCGCAACTTGGTGAAGGCAGCCAATGCATCGTCGAGCCGCTCCAAGCGGCGGTATTCCATCGCCAGGCCGTACCACGCGAAGGCGTCTGCCTGTCCCGCAGCCGTCATCTGTTCCAGCATCTGCAGTCGCTTGTTCATGTTTGGCTATTTGTGCGCGCGGAGTGCGGTAAGCAAGACCTTGCGCTCTCCCCAACCGGGAAATCGCGCCGTCACTTTGGGTGGATCGCCGGGAGTGACCCCTTCGACGGTACCTTGCCCGAAGCGTTGATGATAGACGCGCGAACCGCGACGCACACGCAAAGCGGCCGGTTCGTCGTCGAACGCATCGTAGTCGACGTGGGTCTCCTGCTCGCCGTCGCTGCCCCGCGACGCGCCGGTAAAGTGGGTCTCCTCTTGCTCCGGCACACTTTGGTCGAACTCGTCGTAGCTGCGAGGCTTTCGGTAGCCACCATACCCGCCATACCCACCTCGACTGGGCTCACGCGGTCGCGGCGTCGCCCAGGCGGAGGCAGACTGGTGCGTCACTTCGGCGGGCAGGTCGAGGATGAAACGGCTCGGACGATTGTAGCGCGTGTAACCGAAGATCGTTCGCTGCGCTGCGTGTGTTAACGATAGCCGCTGACGGGCTCGAGTGATGGCTACGTAGGCGAGTCGTCGCTCCTCCTCCAACTCCTCTGGTGAGGAACCGTCGACGCCCCGATACGGAAACATCTCCTCCTCCATGCCCGTGAGGAAGACGACGTCGAATTCCAGCCCCTTGGCGGCGTGCACCGTCATCAGCAGCACGCTGCGCTCGGGATCCACGTTGTCGATGTCGGAAACCAGGCTGATCCGCTCCAAGTAGTTGGCCAAGGATGGGCTCTCCCCCAGACGCTCAGCGTCCGCTTCGTACTCCGCCAACGACCCGACGAACTCCTCCAAGTTCTCCAAACGGGCGTCAGCCTCGGCAGTGTCGGCATCACGCAACATCTTGCGGTAGCCCGTGCGATCCAAGATCGCGTCCGCCACGTCTCGAGGACCGTCACTCTCGGCCAGGGTGAACAGCTGATCCATCAGCTGCTTGAACGCCCCGAGTTTCTTCTTGGCGGCCTTGCCCAATTCGGGCTGCTGCAGCACGTCACCGAGCGCCGTCCACAGGCTCGTTCCTTGGCGAAGAGCTCGATCGAGGAGCGCTTGTACCGTCTTGCCGCCAATGCCGCGCGCAGGGGTGTTGATGATCCGCAGCAGGTCCGTGTCGCTCTTGGGGTTTTCGATCAAGCGCAGGTAGGCGAGCGCATCCTTCACCTCCGCGCGCTCGAAAAACCGCATGCCGCCGACGATTTGATAAGGCACCTGCGCGCCGCGAAATGCCTCTTCCAGAACGCGCGATTGAGCGTTGATGCGATAGAAGATCGCCACTTGATCGGCGGGCGTCCCTTTGGCCAGTTCCGAGCGCACCGCTTCGACCACGCGTTCGGCTTCGTCGCGTTCGTCTCGGTAGGCGAGCACTCGAACCTTTTCGCCCTCACTAGCCTCCGTCCACAGTTTCTTCGGCTCGCGATCTCTGGCGCTGGCGATCACGCCAAGCGCTGCCCGCACGATGTTGCCGCTGGAGCGGTAGTTCTGCTCCAACTTGACGATCTCGGCGTCGCCGAAGTCCTTGCGAAAACCACGGATGTTGCGCACGTCGGCGCCACGCCAACTGTAGATCGACTGATCGTCGTCACCGACGACGCAGAGGTTCTTGCGCTTCGACGACAGAGCACGAACGAGGCGGTACTGGATGGAGTTGGTGTCTTGAAACTCGTCCACCAGCAGATAGTCGAAGCGGTCGCGCAGCTCACTGCCCGCCTGACTCGTGCGGTCCTCGGCGATGCGCATGACGTGGAGAATGAGATCGTCGAAGTCGACGGCATTGGCGGCGATGAGCGCCTTTTCGTAGTCCTCGAACAACTCCTGCATCGTCTCGTCGAAACTCGGCCCGAGCTCGACCTCGGCGGGGCGAACGCCCTCCTGCTTTTGCCGATGAATCCGGGAGAGGACTTGCTTGGGCGGGTAGATGCGTTCTTCCAGGCCTCGGCCTTTGATGATCCGTGTCAGCAACGACTTCTGATCGGAGTCGTCGTAGATGACGAAGTTCCGCCCCAACCCCACCTCGTCGTGGTATCGGCGGAGCAGCCGGCAGCACACGGAGTGAAAGGTGCCCACCCACAGCTCGCCCGCAAGCTCCGGACCAGCCAGCTCCTCCAGCCGCTCGCGCATTTCGCCCGCAGCTTTGTTGGTGAAGGTCACGGCGAGAATGCGGTAGGGGGGCACCCGCCGATTGGCGAGCAGATTGGCGACGCGATAGGTGATCACTCGCGTCTTGCCGCTGCCGGCCCCTGCAAAGACCACGAGTGG
>JBNKZR010000086.1:0-21604 GCA_050301735.1 Polyangiaceae bacterium
GTTGCCCGCGCTCAGGTCGTAGGTCTTCGTCCACGCGTCGTGCACCGTCTCGCCGGGGTAGATGGTCAACTCCACGTCGGGAGCCGGGTCGCACTCCATCAGCGCGTTGATCGGCTCGATGGTGCCCACGGAATTGACGGACGTATCCAGCTCGTTGTGAAGCCCCCAAATCGCGACACGCCCCAGATCGCAGCCAGCTTGGTCGAAGGCATCCCGACCATCGCCAGAGATGAGCACCGCCGCGGTGACGAACTCGTCGAGGTGAGCGGCCAAGTAGTTCCAAGCGCCGATGGCGCCGCAGCTCTGGCCGGTGTGATAGATGCGTTCGGGATCGACGTCGTAGTGCTCGACCGCAAAGCGGTAGAACGCGTCGATATCGTCGGGGTCGAAGCAGCCGGCTCTCGGATTTTGCGGCGATAGCACGATGAACGGGCGCTCGTTGGGCCAAGCGTCCGTGCTGATCAGATTGGGCGGCCCCACCTCGAGCAGCTTCTGAAGGGTCTCGAGACTGCCCTCTCCCTGCCACGAAGCGCCATGAGTGAACACCAGCAAAGGAAGGGGCTGCTCACCGTAACCTGGCGGCAGGTACTCCCAGTAGCCCAGCGGTGCGTCAGACTCGCCGATCGGAAACGGCGTCAACCGTGACGACGGCAGCGAGCCGTCATCGACGACCATGGGCGGGCCATCACTCGGCCCTGAGTTGGCGCCGCCACCCATGGCCGCGTCTTGGGGCTCGTCGGGGCCGCCAGCAGAGCCACCGCTGCCGTCCATCGATGGCGACTCCATCGGGTCCGTCGTGTCCGTGCCGGCGCTCGGCTCGGGCTCGCCGTCCGTCGCCGCGGGGGGCGAAGCGTCGGTGCCCGCAGAGGGTTCCGTGGGCTCGGATGCTGCATCCGTCGCACCCGGTGCGCCGGGGTCTTCGCCGGGACTGCCTTCGCCCGCGGACGCCGATGTGCCAGGCTCAGCCCCAGTCGGCTCCGCCCCGGCTCCGTCGCTGTTCGCCCCCGTGGAGTCATTGCCCCCCGAAGTAGGCCCTTCCGCGGGTTGTCCGGAGCCGGCACTGGGTTCGCCCGACGCACTCACGTCGGCATCCGTCGCACCATCGTCACCCGAGTCGGTGCACGCGAAGCTGGTGAGCACCAGGAGCGGCATGAGAAGAATCTGACGCATCCGCATGTCGGAACTGTACCGCTCCGAAGACAAAGAGGGCAGCCGCCCCACGCGGACAATGGGCGCTTCCGCTGAGATCCGACCGCCGTGGACCGAGGGGTCGGAACTATCGACGCAGGTCGGACGAAAGGGCCTCCTTCCGTCACACGGATCGGCTGATTGCCCGAGCGCTTCGTCTGTCGGCAGCAGCGGACGCGCGTCGCAGTCTGCGTGCTTTGCCGAAGAGCTTTGCGTGATTTGTCCTGCCCTCCGACGAAAAAACGCGCACGCTTCGACGCCGCCTGGGGCGCGCCATCGGCACCTGCACTCGCCCCCTCAGAGTTGGAGGAACGTCTCCAGCCCGAGTTCGATCGCATCTTCGACGGCTTGTGGGCCCTTGGGCGAATCGGCGAACGGCTCATCCAGTTCACCCAACACCGCCATCAGGCCACCGGCGAGCGCAGGTCTCTGCCCGTCGCCGGTCCTTCCCAGCTGCGCCAACACGAACAAATGCGCGCATTCCATCTCGGTGGCGCAGACTCCGGCTTGGGTGAGCCACTTCTCGTATTGCTCATGCTCTGCAGCCTTGGGGCCAAAGCGAAATTCCCGCGCGTAGAGGGAGTCTTTGGTGTGTACGGGCCCGAAGTGAACGGCCCCGCGGGACGTTCGCGTGTCCACTGCGCGTTGGATGGCACAGAGCATGGGCCAGGACGCGAGCGCCGGGAACTCCTTCGGTAGGTAAGTGTCGCTGGTCCCTTCGTCGCGAACCGCCGCAGTGGCAACGACCAAGTCACCGGTGTGGATGTGGTGCTGCAGGGAACCGCTGGTCCCGATGCGCAACAGGGCACCAGCGCCCAAACGGATCAGCTCCGTCACGATCAGGTCGACGCTGGGGCAGCCCATACCCGTCGAAATCACGCCGACGTCGACTCGCTTGCCCCCTCGCTCGATGACCCCGAGGTGCAGGTCATGGCCACGCGGGTGCTCCTTGACTTGGTGCTCCGCGAAGGCCTCTGCGATGCGTGCCGCCCGGGTGCGTGAACCGGGCAACAAGAAGAAGCGTCCGCGACCGTCGTTACCTGCGAGGTCGGATTCTTGGGCGTTGATGTGGAGAGCTCGGAATGTCATTCGGCACACTTCGCGGCGTATCGTCGCCTGGATTCTGCGCAGCGATTGCGTCCATCGACGCACGTCGCCAGCTGTTGTGGTTCGTCGTTCTCTTCTGCCAGCCGGCAAATGTGCTCGGCAAGTTCGCACACGCGTCCGACGAATTGCTGAGCACTGGGGCAATCCGGACTGGAGAGTCGCAACTCTTGCCCGAGCCGCGTGAAGGTCGTTTCGAGTTCACGCTCCGCCTGCTCGATGCTCAGAGAAGATACGTCCGGGCCCAAGCTGTCCACTGGCCCCCGAGCGCGGGGCTTCGCTGGCTCCAGCGGCGCGCCCGATTTGGCGCTGGCTTTGCGCTTGGCTTTGGGAGCGAGCTGGGGTTGCTCCGCCGCCTTCTGCGCTTGGTCGTCTGACTTGTCGACAGCGCCGGGAGCTGGTGCCGGCGCGTACTCGCGTTCCTCGTCCTTTTCCGTCGGAGCCTGCTCGGCCTCCGCCGCAGGCTCCGGCTGGGCCCGCTCATCCATCGTCGGGGTGGCAGCCGGAGCAACCGGGGCGGACTCGCTCTTCTCGGGTTTTCTCGCGCACGACGAAACCCCCACCAGCAACGCCATGGGGACCATCAGCCAGCTCTTCCACTGCATCTTCGGCATCATAGCGACTTTGGACACCGGCTGCACCCGGCACGTGGGTGGTCCGTGACTCGACCGCCGGGCTCGCAAGCGTGCCCCCTGCGAGCAATCGAGCTCACAGCGGACCCAGCCACTCCCGCGCGAGCTCAGCCGTCCGCCCATCGGCGCCCAGACGGAGCAGTGCCACATCCAACTCGCTCTGGAGCTCGGCAGCCGTTGGAGCGACCGCAAAGCCGTAGCCCTGAGGTTCATAGGTCGTTTCGGAGAGCTGAAAAGGTGACTCGGGGTGCTGGTGCAGCCAGTAGCGCAATATTGGACGATCAGCGACCATGGCAGCAGCACGCTGATCGCGCAGCATCGCCACCGCGTCTTCCAGGCTCGAGGCTCGCAGAACGCGCCCCCCGTGGCTCCGAACGAACGCCTCACTCGTCGTCCCTTGCACCACGGCCACACTCTTGCCCTTCAGATCCGCGGCGTGCGCGAGTGTCGGTCCGCCCAACTGCGATAGCGTCAAGGCCGTCGCCATGAATGCCGTCAGCGACGAGGCTACGATCATCGAGACCAACATCCACACGCCCGCGACCACGCGACCAGCAGGGGACTTGGGCACACGGTCCCCGTAACCGACGGTCGTCATGGTGACCAGAGCCATCCACACGCCGTTGCCGATCCCGCGCGCGGGGTGCTTTGGAAACTGTTCGCTGTTGAGCTTGCGCTCGGAGAGCCAGAGCAGAGTCCCCACGCCGATCAGCACCAGCAGCAATGCGCTGGCACCGGCGATGAATGTGCGTGTCAGGAATGGCTCCAGGGGCGCCAACAAATTGGTCGACGCAGGAGCGAGAATGGCGAGGCTGCTCTGAAAATACGGTTGGGTGAAGCGCACCACCTTGGCGCGTTCGGCGGTGATGCTGATGGGCCCGACCGCTACGTCCGCTTCGCCGCGCACGACGACTTGCAGCGCTTCATCCACTCGCGATGAACTCGAGAAGTGAAGCTGGCGGTCCATCAGTTCCGCCGCTTCGGTCACCATCGCCACACTGAAGCCCTCGGGTGCAGCGTCCGCGGATGCGTTGACGAACGGCACGGTGCCGGCCACCACGACGCGAAGTGGCGCGACGACCGCTCGTCGTGAACGCCCCAAGTCAGCACCCGCACCGGCATCCGCGGTCAACGTGCGAGGCGCGGGCGCCGCGGCTGCCGTGGCTTTTCCCACGAGGTGCTGCTGCGTTCCATCGCCGTCGGCTGCACTGGCTGAAGCCGCACCCAGCAGCCCGACCGTCGTCAGAAACAAGCTCGCCACGCGGGGACGGGCCGCTCTTCTGTGTCGCAGGGTCATTGAATACCCGATGGACGAGGAGCCACGGACGGCTCTTCGTGTGCTGGGCGCCTAGCTGCCACCGCTGCCAGATACCTCGAAACGGATCCCTTGTGCCAACGGCAGCTCGTCCGAGAAGTTCACGGTGTTGGTCACGCGCCGCATGTACGCCTTCCACGCGTCCGATCCCGATTCACGACCTCCGCCCGTTTCTTTCTCGCCGCCAAACGCACCGCCGATCTCTGCGCCGCTAGTGCCGATGTTGACGTTGACGATGCCGCAGTCCGAACCTCGCGCCGAGCAGAAGAGCTCCGCCTCCCGCATGTCATGGGTGAAGATCGCCGAACTCAAGCCTTGAGGGACCTCGTTGTTGATCGCGATGGCCTCCTCGATTTCTCGGTAGCGATGCACGTAGAGAATGGGGGCGAAGGTTTCGGTGTGAACGATGGGAGCGTCGTGAGCGATCTCGACGATGGCCGGTCGCACGTAGGCTCCCCCTTGCGGTACGCCCTCCGTCACGCGCTCGCCTCCAGCAATCTCGCCGCCCACATTGCGAGCGACGTCCAACGCTCTCGCCATCACCTCCGCCGCAGGCGTGTCGACCAGCGGCCCCACCAGCGTCGACTCGTCTCTCGGATCGCCGACGGGCAACGACGCGTAGGCCGCCTTCAGGCGAGCAACGAACGAATCCGCGATGGACTCGTGCACGACCAGTCGTCTCAAAGACGTGCACCGCTGACCAGCCGTGCCCACGGCCGCGAATACGATGCCGCGCAGAGCCAGCTCTTGGTCGGCACTCGGCGCCAGCACCCCGGCATTGTTGCCTCCGAGCTCCAAAAGCGAGCGTCCCAAGCGCTCGGCCACGACTTGACCGACGGCGCGCCCCATCGGGATCGAACCGGTCGCCGAAATCAGCGGCAGCGCTGGGCTGGCAGCAAGCGCCTCACCGACGTCGCGACCACCAACGACCACGCTGGAGATCGCTTCCGGCACGTCGTTCGCGACGCGTTCACGCGCGCGCAAGGCCAGTTGATGGCACGCCAGCGCGCACAGTGGCGCCTTCTCGGACGGCTTCCACACCACGGGATCGCCAGCGACCCAAGCGATGGCCGCGTTCCAGGCCCAAACGGCGACGGGAAAGTTGAAGGCGGAGATGACGCCGATTGGCCCCAACGGATGCCACTGCTCCGTCAGCCGGTGATCCTTGCGTTCGCTGGCCATCACTCGGCCGTCGAGCTGCCGCGACAGCCCCACCGCGAAGTCGCAGATGTCGATCATCTCCTGTACCTCGCCCAAGCCCTCTTGGATGATCTTGCCGACCTCCAGCGTGACGAGATAACCCAGCGCCTCCTTCTCCTCGCGGAGCACGTTGCCGAATTGGCGTACGAACTCACCCCGCGCTGGCGCTGGAATGCGCCGCCACTCCAAGAACGATTCTCCTGCAGCCTGCGTGGCCCGCTCAACGGCCTCGGGTGTCGCCATGCGGAAGCGACAGAGTTCAGCGCCGTCGATCGGGCTGCGATCGACGAGCTCCTCGCCCTGCCCGTCCTCAAACTGAGCCCCGACCGCCACTGCGCTGAGCTTGTCTGCGCTGAGCCCCAAACGTTCGAAACACCGTGCTTGGTCCATGCTCACTCCTCAGCGCCCCCCATCGAGAACTTCGACGCGACCTGCGACTGGTAGTGCCGACCGAAACGATTCTCCAAGAACGCCGGCAACTCGATCTGTTCTTGTCGCACGAATCCAGTCGCCGAAAGACTACCATCAAAGGCCATGTCGACCACGGCGCAAACCCCGGCCGCCGTCGTGATCTGAATCGCACTCCAATTCTCTCCGAGCAGCTCTTGGTGGTAGATCTTGCGCGCGTCCGTCAGCTGCACGTACTGACCGTCGCGCCAGCCGTTGACCGTGCAAAACACGACCACCACATCCTGAAACGTAACGGGAATGGCGCGCTCCAAGATCTCCTTGAACTGACCTCGGTGCTCGCGAAAGTGTAGCCCGTTGACCAAGAAGGCCATGAGCTCCCGGTGCCCCTGGTAACGGATCGTCTTGTAGTTTAGCTCTCGCACCTGCCCGTCCAACGTCTCGCACAACGACCCGAGCCCACCAGAAGTGTTGAATGCCTCGTAGCGCACACCATCCATCGAGAAGTGCTCCAACCCTTCCAGAGGCAGCACGTCCTTCTTTTCGCCGTGCACAATCGCTTCGCAAGGATTGCAATACTCGTTGATGAGCCCGTCGGTGGACCAGGTCAGGTTGTACTTCAGGGCATTGGTCGGAAACAGCGGCAAGGCCCCCACTCGCATGTAGACCGTATCGAGTCTCTCCAGAGGCTTCGTGAGCCAATTGGCCGCGATCGACACGAAGCCCGGCGCCAAACCGCACTGAGGAGCGAACAGCTGAGAGCCCTTGGCGCGCTCGGCAACCGCGCGCACCCGGCGCGTCGTTTCGACGTCTTCCGTCAGGTCGAAGTAGTGGGCACCGGTTTCCAGCGCGGCTTCGGCGATGCCCGGGTTGAAATGGTAGCTGAGAGCGGAAATTGCAGCGTCATGCCCTTGCATGGCAGCGCGCAAGGCTTGCGGACTGTCTGCGTCCAACTGCGTCACGCGAACGTTACTCTTGCTCCGCAAGCGCTCCAGCGAGTCAGCATCGTGGTCTGCAACGGTGAGATCGTAATCTCCCGTGCTTGCCAAAAACTTCGTGATCATACGGCCAATCTTGCCGCTGCCTAGAACGAGAACTTTTCTCACACTCTTCTCCCAAGAAGACGTTGGGCACTTGCCAACCAAAGGCACCTGCCACATAGCTTGGAATGGCGCAGAAATAGTGCAAATCACAGGCCAAAGCGCTGCGCAAAAGCGCGCACTGAGCGGCTACCTTCGCTCGCTCACCCTGCTCACGGCGCGCGCTCGACTCAGTGCGCAACGCCGCGGTCACGTCTCCGCTACGAGTTCGTTTCGCGGACGAGCCGTGGGAGAAATGACGTTTCACAAACGGACCAAGAAGTTGTGCTGAGCCCGCATAGCCCAGCGACACACCGCGCCAAGTTACCCACATGTAGGGAGACAACAAGTCCCATGAGTTCGAGTATTTGCGCATACGTGCCAAGTCGCGGCACGAGGGAACAAATCCACACTGTTGAACGGCGGGATGGATGGAGGCAGTTGAACACTGGTGCAACGGAATAGATCCGTGCACAGTCGGGTTGCGGGAGACACAGTTCGTCGCGGCGGGGGTCGCTGACGCGATCACCGGGGACCGCGAGAGGGAACGTTGAACGAGAAGAAGATGTACTTGGTTGAAGACACCTCAGCGGAAGAAGAGAGCGCTCGCCGGCGTTCTTCGGGTTTCGCGCTTGAGGCTGCCCTCGATCTTTCAGACGGCACGTCGTCGATCGTCGTCCTGCAAGGGGAAGAAGGGGCCTGGGCTGCATTCCTCCCGAGCGTACTCATCGGGCAGCGCGCCGTCGTGATGCTGCGCCAACAGCCTACCGAGTCCCTCGAAGCGCTGCGGGCCCGCGTCAGCGAGCGGCTCGCGCACGCGGACTATCCGACGAATCGGCTGCTGTGGGTGACCCCGCCCACTACGCTGGAAGAAGAGCTCGACGCGCTGCGTCCAGTGCTGACCGACTACTGCGACGCCCAACGAGAGGTGCTGCTCGTCTCCGGCGAGAACGTGGAGCTGATGACGGCGGAGCCTGAGCTGGAAGACGTCCCTCTCGGCCCGGTCGCGGCGCGCTTGGGTCGGCGCTCGAGTTCGGAATCCGGTGAGCTGTCGCACGTCGAGGCTCCCGAAGAATCCGCCGTGCGCTGGGACTTCCCGTGGGAAGAAGACGAGCCCAGCCCCACCCGCAGCGCCTGACCCAAGCCGCAGGCATGCTGTGCCCGAACCCGAGACACTGAGTTTGTCTCGGGTCCGGCGCGGAACTCGCCGGACCCAGGGGGCCCGACGCAAGCTGCGCTCGCCCTCGTGACCGTTCGATTCGAGCCGCGGCCGAGCGGCGACCGCGGCCCCGCCCCCTTACAGGAGCGACCTGAGATCGAGCATCTCTTCGACGTCCGGCATCAAGACCAACTCCACGCGGCGATTGGCTTGGCGTCCCTCTTCCGTACCGTTGTCCGCCACCGGATCGGTGTCACCATAGCCAGCGAGGTGCAGGCGCCGTGCATCGAGACCGCCACCCCCGTCTTTCGAGTCCACCGGTGCAACCAAGAACACCAGCACCGAACGTGCACGCATCGCCGACAGGCCCCAGTTGTCGACGAACTTCTTGTTGTAGCGCAGCGGCTTGTTGTCGGTGTGCCCAGCGATCTGGAAGTACCTGGAGTTGAGCTGCTTGTCGGAGCGGATCACTTCGGCGACGGCCTGAATGACGTGAATGCCCTCTTCTCGCAGCTCGTCCTTTCCGCTCGCGAAGAGCACGTCTCCCGGCAGCGAAATCACCATGCGGTTGTGACGGATGGAGACCTTGAGCCCTAGGTTGGTCAACTTCTGGAGCTTGTTGCGCAAGAGCTCGAAACGACGTTTGATACGTTCGAGCTGGGCAGCGCGGCGCTTGTACTCTTCCAACGCCCGTTGCATCTGCTCCAGGTCTGCGGCCAGGCGCTCTTTCTCCGTGCCTTCCTCCTGCAACTTCGAGGTCAGGTTGTCGACGTCGACCCCCATCTCTTGCAGTTGGGCCAACAGCTCTTGCACTCGAGCCTGGGAGGCGGCGAGCTCTTCCTGCGTCGCAGCGTGAGCCTTCTTCTCGTTGGCGTGCTCAGCCTCGAGATCACCATACCTGGCAAGCTGCGCCTGCCACTCGTCCTCCGAGTACCCGCAACCAACGACCAGCAAGCACAGTGCAACCAGTAAGCTTCTCATTCACGTCCTCCAGATGTGCGAAACGCGCCTACAGTAGAACGCCTCGGGCGGGCTTCCAAGCGCACTCTGCTTTGGCACGGACCGGCACGTCCGGCCGCGTGATCAGATCGCCGGTGGAGCTGTTCCGAAGTTGCCGACGTATCGTTGCGGGCTTTCTTCGCTGCACCTTCGCTGGCTGATGGGCGGCACTTTCAGCCTCCACGGAACGCTTCCCAGCTGACACGGAAATGCGACAGACCTCCGCGCGCGGCGAGGGAACCCACCGCGGGAACGTGTGGACGCGCGTTGGTGGGCACGGTGTCCGAGTCCTATGACTCTCGCGCGACCCTCATGTTCATCTGAAACGCCCCTTCAGATTCGGAGCACGAAATGCGCATAGCGTCCACGCTCAGCAGAGCTTGGTACGCGGCGCTGTTCAATCCGGAACGGCTGACGTTCTCCGCATGCGCTTACAAGAACGGAGATTCCCACCACGCACCTCACACGTAGCCGCCCGCATAACGTTTCACCCTGACACTGAGAGCGTCATCGGTAACCCACCACAATAACAGCCACAGTCGAACCAACAGCGGAACGGTCGACACACTGCGGCACCCCTTCATGATCGAAAATGCGTTCGCGCAAGGCTTGCACCCACCAAGACTCTCATCGAAGGACCCATTGAATGAAGCGTTTGCTGATCCAGATCGCCATCGTCGCCCTGCCCGCAGTCTTTACCGCGTGCGGTAGCTCCCCTACCGTCGGCAGCGACGATCAAAGCGCGAGCAACGACGACGTCGACGAGAATGAAGGCGACAGCGGCGTCGGCCCCAAGCTTCCCGACGGCGGTTTCGGCGAGAACGGACAATAGCAATTCATCGACGACTCCGACGACGAGTGCGAGCCCGTCGACTGTGAAGACCTCGGTGCTGACTGCGGTGCGGTCTCCGACGGTTGTGGCGGCCTACTCGACTGCGGTGAGTGCAGCGCGGATGAAGAGTGCGGTATCCTGGAGCACAACGTCTGCACCAACCCGGACGACATCTGCGAGCCGTTGACGAAGAAGGAAGCCTGCGACGGCAAAGAATGCGGCACCACGGGAGACGGTTGCGGGGGAAGTCACGACTGCGGCTCTTGCGGCGATGGCGAGGCCTGTGGCGTGGATGAGGCGTTCCAGTGCGGCAGCGCGAGCTCCGGCGGTGCATGCGAAGCAGCGATCGAAAGCTGTGAGGCCGTGGGTGCCGAATGCGGCCAGATCGGGGACGGCTGCGGTGGCATGCTGGATTGCGACGCGGAAACCGGCGGCTGCCCTGACGGACAGTTCTGCGGCCTCGGAGGGCCCGACAAATGCGGTGACCCCGCCGACTGCACGCCCTTGACCGTGGCAGAAGCGTGCGAAGGCAAGTGCGGCTTCGTCTCGAACGGCTGCAGCGCAGAGGTTGACGGCGGCCTGATCGAGTGCCCCGGTTGCGCGGACGGCGAAGCCTGCGGCGCTGGCGGAGTCGTCAACGTCTGTGGTTCGGCCGAAGACGCTTGCGTACCAACGACGGAAACGACAGCCTGCGGCACACGTGAATGCGGGGCGGTGAGCGATGGCTGCGCCGGAAGCCACGTTTGCGGCGCCTGCCAGGCTGGCGAAGTCTGCCGCAATGGTGCCTGCGGACCACCTTGCGAACCCACGCCACAGGCAACGGCCTGTGAAGGCAACGAGTGCGGCCTCGTCAGCGATGGCTGCGGGGGCAGCTACGACTGTGGCACCTGCCCTGACGGAGAGACGTGCGGTGTCCTGGAGGCATTCCAGTGCGACGTACAACCGCCGGTGGAGTGTGTGCCACTGACGCCGGACGCAGCTTGTACGGACCGCGAGTGCGGTATCGTCTTCGACGGCTGCGGCTCGGAGGCGGCCAACATGATCGACTGCGGCGCCCTCAACGGCCCCTGCCCTGACGGCGAATACTGTGGCGTCGTTCAGGCGTTCCAGTGTGACCCCCCTCCCGGCGCGCCTGAATGTGAGGCCACGACCTGCACTGCCCTCGGCTTCGAATGCGGATTCGCCTTGGACGAATGCGGCAACGTCTACGATTGTTCAGCCGAAGGCTTGTCTTGCGACGGCGCGACGGAAACCTGCGTCGGTGGCATTGACGGACCCGCCGTGTGCCTGAGCGGCGGCACCGGCCCCAGCGCGAGTTGCGAAGTTTGCGATAGCATCCCCGACTGCAGCGGAGCCGCCCAGGAGACGCGCCTGACAGGCCGCGTGATCACCCCAGGACGAACTGACGGCAATACCGCCAACCAGGTCGGCGTGCCCAACGCCTTCGTGTACATTCTACAGACCGACGACGAAACGGTGCTACCCGACATCGACTCCGGTATCCCCTCCGGCGGCACGTCCTGCGACCGATGTGCCGATCAAGACCTGGGACCGGTACTCGTAGGCGCCACCACCGATCCGCTGGGCAACTACACGCTGGAAGGCAACATCCCCGTCGACCGCGAGTTCGTGCTCGTCGTCAAGATCGGTAAGTTCCGGCGCGCCATCAAATACACCATCGCCAGCGGCAACGAGTGCACCGACAACGCAGTCGACGAACTCGACACCCGCTTGCCGCGCGACATGAGCGACGGCTTGATGGTCAACATTCCACGCATCGCCATCACCACCGGCGAGATCGACGCCATGGAGTGCGTCTTCGAAAAGATGGGCATCGCGACCAGCGAATTCTCCGAGCCTGGCGACAACGGCGAGTCGCCGGCACGTATCCACTTGTACGGCTACGACGGTGCTCGCATGAGCACCGGGGCAACCGACGAGGACGACCTGCACACCGACATGGACCGAATCATGAGCTACGACATGCTCGTCTTCGATTGTCAGGGTGGAGGCTATCCGGACTACGACCAATCGGATCCACGCGTCCGAGAATACGTCAATCGTGGCGGCCGCATGTTCGCCAGTCACTACAGCTACAAGTGGATCCAGGACAACGGCAACGCAGCCTACGATCCGGACGACCCCTACGACACCGGCTTGGCCCCCTCAGCGACCTGGGACACGAACGCGCCCTACAATCTGACACTGGAAACCGGGCTCGTGTCCGTGGGTCGCCCCAACGCCAACGACGCCAAGATCCAGAACTTCGCCGATTGGCTCGTCAACGAGGGCGCGGCGACGGAAAATGGCGGCGACTACGAGATCGACATCATCGACCCTCGTGACTCCGCGCTGTCTGTCGGATCTGGCTCCGAGGAGTTCATCTACCGCGAGATGGGTGGCAATGAGACTTCCGTTCAACAGTACGCGTTCAACACACCGTACGGCGCTCCCGAGGACGCGATCTGCGGACGCGTCGCGTTCAGCGCCTTCCACGTGTCTTCTGGCGGCGACTTCAGCGCATTCGCAGATTCGATCTTTCCCGACCACTGCGATGGCACGGAAGGTCTGCCCGCGGACCTGACGGACCAAGAGAAAGTACTTCTCTACATGCTGTTCGACCTCGGGTCGTGCGTGACCACTGGCGAGCCCGAGCCACCGCCTTGCACCCCGGTGACCGACTGCACCGGACGCTGCGGCAACCTGCCGAATGGCTGCGGTGGCATCATCAGCTGTACTTGTCCGGACGGAGTGACCTGCCAATCCGGTGGTCTCTGCGGCATTCCAGAGTGTGTACCCACGACCTGCGCCGACGAAGGTGCTACTTGTGGCATCATCGCCGACGGCTGCGGTGGCACGCTCAACTGCGGCGTCTGCCCCGAGGGTCAGGCCTGCGGTCTGGTCACCGCCAATCAATGCACGATCACCTGCACTCCCAACGACATCGCCGACGCTTGCGACGGTGTGTGCGGCTTCGCCAGTGATGGCTGCGGCGGTGTGCACGAGTGTCCAGGTTGTGACGGGTCGTTGACCTGCATCGCCGGGCTCTGCAGCGACCAGACGTGCGTACCCCAGGCCTGCCCGGCTGACTTGGAGTGTGGCGTCGTCAGCGACGGCTGCGATGGCACCGCCAACTGCGGGACATGTACGTTGCCCGAGGTCTGCGGTGGTGGAGGAGAGCCCAACGTCTGCGGCGTTCCGGATTGCCCAGCGCTGGAATGCAGCGACTTGAGTGCCGAGTGTGGCTGGATCGGCGATGGTTGCGGAGGCGCCGTCGACTGCGGACAGTGCCCGGCCGGACAGGTCTGCCAGAACAACACGTGCTCGGGCTGTCAGCCCCGCAGCTGTCAGGACGCAAGCGCGGAGTGTGGAGCCATCGGCGATGGCTGCGGCAACATCATCGAGTGCGGCGACTGTCCGAGCGGTGAGACCTGCGGCGTGCAAGCCGCGAATCAATGTGGCCCCCCCGGCAACTGCAAGCCGATGACCTGCGGCCAAGCCGCCGCCGAGTGCGGCCTGATTGGCGATGGCTGCGGAGATACCGTCGACTGCGGCGAGTGCCCGCCTGGCAAGGTCTGCGGCATCGAAGAGGCCTTCAAGTGTGGCTCCCCCCCGCCATGTGTTCCGGACACTTGCATGGACCTCGGTGCGGAGTGTGGCGCTGTCGCCAACGGTTGCGGCGGACTACTGGACTGCGGCCCCTGTGGTGCCGGCGAGACCTGCGGTCTGAACGAGCCGAACAAGTGCGGCAGCACCGGTACGGCCAAGTAGGCAGAACTGGAATGGTTGGGGTCTCTCTCCGACCCCAACCACGCTTACCACACGAACAACACGCCACGGGTAAACACGTAGCGGAGTGACACAACGGTGTTCACTTTAGGGAGCCGCTATCACCCGAATGGGTCGTCCACAAAACAGGTTCGAGCACTCGCCAGACTTCATGTCAAAATTTGGGACCGCTTCACCCACTAAGCACCGCTCGATGCGGTGGGGTTGGAGCGGCGCTCCTACGGGGCGTTCTCCTACTCTGCTCGAGGTTCCAAGACGAACATGAAGACATCCCTGGTTTGGTTCAGTGCGACCGCTCTCCTGCTTGCGGCCTGTGGTGACAGCCCCACCCTGCGCTCGGACGATGGAAAGGGAATGGATGGCGAGGGTAGAGACGCGGGTATGGACGCCCGACGCGTCGACTCCGGCACCTTCGCGGTCGGTGAACTGATCACCGGCGATCCGGAGGACATCGACGAGCAAGACCCCTGCGCGGACGACGGCTGTGCGGATATCACCGGCGACGCAGGCCCAGCGTGTGGCGACGGCAAAGCGGATCCCGGCGAAGCGTGCGACGACGGCAACTCCGCACCTGGGGACGGGTGCTCGGGTGCCTGCCAGGTCGAACCCAACTACGAGTGTCCTCCCTCCGGCGGCAAATGCAGTTCGACCATCGAGTGTGGCAACGGAGAGCTGGAAGGCTCGGAAGTCTGCGACGATGGCAACACCGAAGATGGCGATGGCTGCTCCGCGGACTGCCAATCACGGGACCTCGACTATGAATGTGCCACCGCTGGTTCGCCCTGCATCAACTTGGTCGTGTGTGGCGATGGTGTCGTAACCGGCAACGAAGCGTGCGACGACGGTGGAGAAGCCGGTGGCTGTGACGATGATTGCCAATCCGTGGAAGCGGGTTGGACCTGCTTGCGCCCCGGCGAACCTTGCTTGCTCGAGCCCCGGTGTGGAGAAGGGGTGATCAATCCCGGCGAAGAGTGCGACGATGGTAACGAGGTTTCCGGCGACGGCTGCTCCGCAACGTGCGAAGTCGAGCCCGGCTTCTTCTGCTTCTCCCAAGGAGCCGACTCCTGCATCCAAGAGATCTGCGGTGACGGCGAGCGCACGCCGACCGAAGAGTGCGACGATGGTAACGAGGTTTCCGGCGACGGCTGCTCGATGTGCCAATTCGAGCCCGGCTGGATCTGCCCCCCGGGCAGCGGTTGCATTCCGGAGTGCGGGGACGGAGCAGTTCTGGGCAGTGAGCAATGCGACGACGGAAACCGCACCGGTGGTGACGGCTGCAATATCGCCTGCCAAACGGAGGCCTTCTTCGATTGCCCCCCCGATGGCGGCGCGTGCAGCGCCCAACTGACGTGCGGCAACAGCTCGATCGAAGGCTTCGAAGCGTGCGACGATGGCAACGCCGCAGACGGAGATGGTTGCAGCGGTGATTGCACGGTTTGGGACGTGGACTACGACTGCAGCACGGTGGGAGCACCTTGCACGCCACTCGTGAGCTGCGGCAATGGTATCCTCGAGGGAACGGAGCCTTGCGATGACGGCAACGAGGTCGATGCTGACGGCTGCGCCGCGGATTGCTCAGCGGTCGAAGACGGCTTCCTCTGCATCCGCCCCGGTGAACCCTGCGTGCTGGAGGCCCGTTGCGGCGACGGGGTGCTCTCGCGCGGCGAACAGTGCGATGACGGCAACGAAGTAGACACGGATGGCTGTGACGCCACCTGCGCCGTGACCGCGGGATACTTCTGTCCGGCGGCGAACGTCCCGTGCAGCTTGATCGTCTGCGGAGACGGTATACGCGCTCCTGGAGAACAGTGTGACGACGGCAACGACGTCGACGATGATGGCTGCACCGCGTGCGAGGTGGACACAGGCTACGTCTGCCCCGTACCCGGCGAGGACTGCTTCCCAAGCTGTGGAGATGGCGTGATCACCGGCTACGAGGAGTGCGACGACTCGAACAAGACCGGCGGCGACGGCTGCGGTGCCGGCTGCCTGCGCGAAGCTGGCTACGACTGCCCACTAGGGGGTGGGACCTGTACGGCATCGACCTGCGGCAATGGCGACGTAGAAGGAGACGAGGGCTGCGATGACGGCAACACCATCGCCGGCGACGGTTGTGGCCCGACCTGTCAGACGGAGCCCAGCTTCGACGCCCAAGGACAGGCCCAGCTGGCTTGCGGTGACGGCCTGATCACAGGCGGTGAGGCCTGCGATGACGGCAACGTCAACGATGGAGACGGCTGCTCCAGCTCTTGTCAGGTGGAGTCGGGCTTCGAGTGCAACGACTTCGTCGACTACCCCGCCGAGGTCACGATGGCAGTCACTTTCCGCGACGTCAAAGCCAACGCAGCGAGCGGCGGCCACCCCGACTTCCAGAACGTCAACTCCACCCAGAGCGGCATCGTGGGCGAACCGTGCACCCCGGCCAACTTCGACACCTGCGGACAGCTCGATACTGACCGAAAACCAGTGCTCGCCAACCTGGACAACAACCCCAACGACTCGGACTTCGGGTCCATCGACAGCCCCGAGAGCTTCTGGCAGTGGTACCGCGCGGACGATCCGGACGACAGCATCGACATCGACGTCGACGTGCTCCCGGGCACCTTGACGCTCAATCAAGTGGGCGGCGCGGGTTCAGATGTCTACGAATACGACAGCTCGGACTTCGATACCGATGGTCGCGGTGGCTTCTTCCCCATCGATGGGCAAGGCTTTGGAGACTCTTGTACCGGGGAGGGCTTCAGTACCAGCTGCTGCGACGGCAGCTGTGGCGGCAAGAACTACCACTTCACGTCCGAGCTCCGGTACTTCTTCCAGTATCAAGGGGGTGAAACCCTGACCTTCCGTGGCGATGACGACGTGTGGGTGTTCATCAACGGCCGACTCGCCGTCGACGTCGGTGGCGTTCACTGTGCGATGGCGGGCCGAGTCGTCTTGGGCGATGAAGACTCCGACTGCTCATTGCACCAGGCCGACTTCGGAGGCGGTTGTAGCGGTGTGGGCACACTGCCAACCTGCACCGGCACCGACTACAGCGCCGCGGAGCGAGCCGACGATACCGACGACCGCTTCGGCATCACCAAAGGCGGCGTCTACGAGATCGTGCTCTTCCACGCCGAGCGGCACCTCTCCGCGTCCAACTTCCTACTGACGCTTCAGGGGTTCATCGCTCCGCGCTCCTACTGCTCGCCGATCTGCGGCGACGGCGAGCTACGTCGCGGAGAAGTCTGCGACGACGGCGACGACAACGTCAGCAGCGAAGATGCCGTCTACGGCGCGTGCGTCGAGTGCCTGTCCCGTGAGTTCTGCGGCGATGACATCGGAAACGGACCCGAGGCTTGTGACAACGGCCTCAACATCTCTCTGTACGAAGACGGTAGCGCCAACGCCTGCGCGCCCGGCTGCGAACTCCCGGGGTCCTGTGGTGATGGTATCGTGCAGAGCGCCTACGAAGACTGCGACCTCGGCACGGCAAACAACGTGGGCGGCTACGACGGCTGCAACGCCGATTGCACGTGGGGTCCTTTCTGTGGCGACGGCAATCTCGACGAAGGCGACGAGGTATGCGACGCGGGCAACGAAAACGGTGGCTACGACCGCCCCTGCGGCTACGACTGCCGGCCCGCACCCCGCTGCGGCGATGGCGTGCGCAACGGCCCGGAGCAATGCGATCTCGGCGAGGAAAACAACACCGGAGAGTACGACACCTGCAACCCGGACTGCACCTGGCCTCCGCGCTGCGGTGACCGCATCGTGCAAACGGGTGAAGAGTGCGACGATGGCTTGAACATCGGCGGCTACGGTCGATGCGCCGAAGGCTGCGTGTGGGGGCCCCGCTGCGGCGACGGCAACCTGGACGTGGGTTTCGAATGGTGTGACGAAGGAGACGACGGCAACGACGATAGCTACGGTGGCTGCTCACCTATGTGCCAACCAGGCCCCTTCTGTGGTGACGGCCAAGTTCACCCGGAGGAAGACTGCGACAACGGCGTCAACATCGACTTCTACGCCAAGCCCGGCGGATGCGCGCCGGGCTGCGAAACGCCGCCGAGCTGTGGAGACGGCGTGCTGCAACCCGGCTTCGAATGGTGCGACCTCGGAGCGGCGAACAACACCGGCGGCTACGGTGGCTGCAGCGAAACCTGCCAACTAGGGCCCTATTGCGGCGACGGAAAGCTGGACGCGGCGAACGGCGAGGCCTGCGACGCGGGACTTCAGAACGGAGGCTACGGGCGAGCATGTGGTTTCGACTGTCAACCAGCCCCCCGCTGCGGTGATGGCGTGCGCAACGGCCCCGAACAATGCGACCTCGGGCCGGAAGACAACACTGGCGAGTACGGCACCTGCAACGAAGACTGCACACTTCCTCCTCGCTGTGGCGACGGAGAGCGCCAGTCGAACCAGGGCGAGCAATGCGACGACGGCCAAAATGACGGCGGCTACGGTGAGTGCGCACCGGGTTGTGTGCTGGGACCGCGCTGCGGTGATGGGGTCGTGCAGAGCGGCGAGCAGTGCGACGACGAAGACAACGATGGTGGTTACGGGCAATGCGCCCCCGGCTGCCAGCTGGGTCCGCGTTGTGGAGACCGCGTGGTCCAGAAAGAGGCCGGCGAGCAATGCGACGAGGGCCCCCAAGGCAGCAATCGGTGTAGCTCGACGTGCAAGAGCCGCGTGCCGGACGTGAGCCGGTGAGGGCGGTGGCGCGCGGCGTCACCCTCGTGTTAGTCTCCGCCCATGTGGAGGACAACAATCGTATTGTCGCTGGCTTTGAGCCTGGCGGGATGTGACACGGTCAGCGAGCTGGTGGGTGGGCTGAGCGCCGCTCGAACCATCGGGACGCACCTGGAAGAGGACGTCAAAGCGCCGCTGACCGAGGCGCGCATCTCGAAGGTACTGGAAGTGATCCCAAGCCTGAAAGAGTTCTCGAAAGAGGCGAAGGTGAAGTGGACTCCGGATCCCAACGCCAACGACTTCTCCCAACTCGCGACTTCGGTGGCGGGCCTATCGGACTACATGTCCTTCTTCGAAAGCCACGACACGCGGATCACCCAGTTCTACACGGACTTCGTGAAGCTCAACGACGCCCGGGCTCGGCTCGAATTGGAAAAGGGCATGGCCGACGCGACGAACAAGCTGAAAGCCGAACGGGACAAGCTGGAAAAAGAGGTCGCGAATGCCGAAGGCGAAGCGAAAAAGGAACTCGAGCGCAAGCTCCGACAGAGCGAACTGACTCTAGAGAAACTCGAGGAGCGCGACGGCAAAGGACGGGAAATCCGTCAGACCGCGAGCCAGGCCGGCTACACCCTGACGGAAGCCGAAATCAAGCTGGTCGAAGCTCGCCTGGACGAGATCAACGCCGTCTTCCAGGCCGCCGGCTACGAGAAGAAGAAGCCCAAGAAGGAAAACTGATCTCGCCTTGCGCATTCTTGCGCAACCGCACCCCCGGCTCGGTCGAGACGCGGGTGGACGCCAGAACCGTCCCCCAACGTCAACCCGCGGAAGTCGCCCACGATGGGCGCCTTCGCTCGACCGCACGATGCTGCGGCAGTGCCAGGAGAGATCATGAATACGAACAAGACCATCGAAGTCATCGTCAGTCTGGGTGCGCTACTGCTCTACTCCTGCTCCGGAGGAGCCGACGGAGAGTGGAACGCCCCACCAGCTTCGAAACAGGCCAACACCTCGAAGCCGAACGATGAGGAGCGCGACCCGGAGGAATCGAAGCAAAACGATGAGGAGCGCGACCCGGAGGAATCGAAGCAAGCCGACGCGGAGCAAAGCGGCGCCGAAGGCTCGGAGCCGAGTGACGCGCAGGTCAGCGAGACCCCCCAAATCGCCGCGGACCAAAGTGCGCCGTCAGCAGACACTGACGTGGCAGAAGCCAACGACGATGCCGGAGGCAAGAACGCCATCACGGCCGACGACATCGACCTGGCGGGTGCGGAGCTCGAGCGGGCCGCCGTTGATGGTTCAAACGATGACGGTAGCGGCTCCAACGAAGCCGGCAACCCGGACCCCGTAGCTGGTCTGTCACCACAACAGCTGATTGAGCGCACGGTCTTCCGCATCGAAGCCACCGGAACCTTTGCCACACCGCTGTCCTCCGAGAACACTTCCGTCAGTGGCGGCACGGGCTTTCTGATCGACGCCAACGGCTACGCCCTGACCAACGCCCATGTGGTTTCCGGCGCGACGTTGCTCAGGACGATGTTTCCGGGAGAGCAACGCGATCGCAATGCGCAAGTCGTCGCGCGTGCAGAATGCTCCGACCTCGCTCTACTCAAGATCGACGGCAACGACGGGGAGTTCGCCTACTTGGATTGGAGCGGGGAACCGACAGAGTTGGGAACCGAGGTATTGGCCGTCGGGTATCCACTCGGAGGCGAAATCACGCTGACCAGCGGCATCGTCTCCAAAGGTTCCACCGCAGCGCACACGGCATGGGCTTCGGTAGACGATGTGGTCGAGCACACCGCGACGATCAACCCCGGAAGCTCCGGCGGACCGCTCCTGAGCAGTGACTACGAGGTGCTGGGCATCAACTACGCGGGCACGTCGTTGAATCAGTACTACGCCATCGGTGAGAACGAGGCGCAGAGCATCGTGCAGCAGTTGCTTGAGGGACGCGACGTGCACTCCATCGGGCTGACCGGAACCGCCGTCGGCGACGAGCAACTCTCGGGCATCTGGGTATTCGCCGTCCAGGCGGGGTCTCCGGCGGACCGCGCCGGCATCGAACCAGGTGACTTGATCACGCACTTCGGCAACCTGCCGCTAGTCCCCGATGACAGAGGCATCGTTACGATGGAGGACTACTGTGACATCCTCCGGTCCCACGGCGAAGGTGCAGCTATCGACGTGCGCCTGGTGCGTTGGTCGACGGCAGAGGTACTCGAAGGCCAGATCAACGGGCGAACCATCGAAGTGGTCGAGAGTGAAGCCGTCGACCTCGTCGCCGGAGGCGGTTCGACGGAGACGTCGCCGGGAACGACCCAAATGGCGACGCACACCACGGGCAGCCTCGGCGTACGCGTTCCTTCGACGTGGAACGACGTCGGCTCCTATACCCGAATGCGCTACGACGACTACCCGGGTCACGCCCTGGTCGTGGCTCCCGACGAAGAAGCGTTCAACACGCGCTACGACGCCGCTGGCTTGATGCTCACCGCCTGGGCAAGCACCAGCGAGTCACCCGATGAGGTTCTCGACTACTACAGTTTCGAGTCCGAGTGCGACACCACGACGGAACGGGAGGCGCTGTCCTTGGGCGAGTACGAAGGGACCTACGAGCTCTACTCCGGCTGCCCGGGCGGCGATAGCGTCATCACTCAGATGGTGCTCGCGGCAGGTGATCACACCGTGCACCTCACCTACCAAGCCGTCACGACCCAAGACATCGAAGCACTGGAGGGCGTGCTCGAATCACTGTCGGTGGAAGCGGACCTGCTCCCATAGTTGGTGCCCAGCCACTGAAGGGAAGGGTCCAGCGCTTGCGGAGTGTGCTACCAGCCCCTCGGCCCCAGCGGGTCGAGGGGCGTGGGCGTTTACCGAGCACCAATTATGGCCGGCTCAGTCAGCGTCCCTCCTCTCGATTTGGAGCGAGGCTGCGGATTTTCAGCGGTGAGAAGCCATTGGTGCTCCAGAGCGGGGTGCCGCAAAGCGACGCTCCACCGATTTATCGCCACCAGGAACTTCACGAGAGGTGCGAGTCCTTCCCAAAACCTGCATGCTAGGCACGTGCGTTGGCTTCAGTGGAATTGCTTGCTCGTCGTGATCGGCTGTCAAGGGTCGGACGGCTCGGAACAAATGATGCCCGAGGCGCCGACCCAATCGTCGAGCGGTACCGGCGCCCCGACGCCGCCGACGAACACCGGAGCGGGGTCCGATGGCGCCCCGCCC
>JBNKZR010000087.1:0-21186 GCA_050301735.1 Polyangiaceae bacterium
TGGCTGCCTGCCTTGCGCTTTGATGAGCGGCGCAGTTTGCGATTGGAGCCATCGCTCACCATCGGTGAGAAGCGAGGCCTGTACGGGGAAATCGCGAGCGACGGCTTCTACAAGGTCTTCCCTCAGTATGAAGTTGCCGACCGAAAGCTCGACCAAGTCGGTGCGGATTCCACCGTGGAGCTGGGTTACACGTTTGAGGCTTACACGCGAATCGCAGTCGGGGCAGAGCTGGACTACACCAAATACTTGGATGCCCGCTACGACGTGCTGAATGCGGACGGTACGCTGTCGCGTGCGACCCGCAGTAAGGTGTATTTTGAGCGCTCGCCGTTCCTGTCTGCCGCATGGCGTCCGTTCGACGAGCTGCGAACCAAGCTGCGATATGGCTACGAGTTGAACGACGCCACCGACTATGACCGCCGCATGACCGGGCGCGTCGACGGCGAATTGGTCGCGAAGTTCATCCCCGACTACTATGACTATCGCCGGCACCGAATCGAGTCGACGAGCGTCATTCAACCGCTCGAGAGGCTGCGCTTCGATGCGATGGCAGAAATCTGGTTTCGGAACTTCGACAACTACGAGGCCCGAGGCGTGGACAACGAGTGGCTCGGGGAGACGCGCGCGGACGTCAGTCTCGAGTTGGGGCTGGAAGCGCGCTATCGTGTCTGGGACTTCGAGCTGCTGGGGCTCGAGCACGGGCTCATGATTTCGGCATTTGGTTCCCACCTGCAGCGACGCTCGAACATGAAGCGGGAGGTGTCCATCGCCACGAATTTCGACCTGACCCGGGCGTTCTTGGGGCTAGAAGTCGAGACTCTGTAGGGGCCGACGGCCCTCCAATCGCTCATCATGCGGCCGCGGCGCCCATTCATCTGAAGGGCGCCGCGTTGCTGTTCCCGCAGGCTCGGTGACGTCAGCGCCGCTGCTTCAACGGGCGCGACTTCCGGTTTTCAGGGCGGCGCGCGTCGTGCCGCACCTCAGCTCACTGGCAGGTGAACTGCACCTTGGCGTCCATGTCCTGTCGGCTGATCTGCGTGTCGACCACGCCACCCACCGCATCGGTGACCCGGACGTGCCACGGGCCTTCGCCCATGTTCCCCGGGGGCTCCCAGTAGTTGTAGGCCTTGCGTGTCGCGTTCTGTCCGTCGATTTCCACGCTGGTGATCGGCCAGCGGTGGCTCTGCACGAGTAGCTCGTTCCAGTCGGTGCGTTGCGGTTCCTTCAGCCGGAAGGTGACGTTCTGCGAGCCGACAGGGCACTCGACGTAGCGCCAGGAGATGTTGCCCGCTGCGCCGCCGTTGCCGGTGCCGAGGTGGCCTTCGGAGTCGTCGCCCAGCTGGCGGAAGGCTTCGTGGCTGAGGTCGATGTGACCCGCCGTGCACTTCGGGTTGGTGGCGACGGGACATTGGTCCACGATCGTGACGACCACGTTGCGTCCGCCGTCACGGGTTACCTCGACGCAGGCGCCGCACATGGCGGCGTTGTTGTAGTCTTGCGTGTTCATGGCGCCGAAGTAACGGCCTTCGCCGGTGTAGATGCCTTCGACGCGGTCGGGGTTGTTGCCGATGATCGGGTAGCTGCAATTGACCTCGGTCGAGCCCATGGCGAACGTGTAGTAGGTGACCGAGCCGTTGCCGTCGTAGCGCCCGATATCCATGCTGCACATACCGGGTTCACTCGTCGGTTCGATTGGCTCGGGCTCGGGGGCTTGCTCGGCGGGGTTGTCGAGCACTGGGGTCTCACCGTTGGGCCCTGTCGCACCTGGGTCCAGGAACATCAACTCGTCGAGCCAGACGTCGAAATCCGCCGGCGTCGCCTCGTCGGGCTTGGTCATCTTGAAGTTGATGCCCAGGATCTGGCTCGGATCGAAATCGGCTGCCGCGCCCCAGCCTTCTTGATCGACCTCGCTGAAGAAGATCGTGTGCTGTTCCCAATCGGCGGAAATGGTGATGGCCTTGCCGTGCGAGTCGTAACAGTCGGCAGCACAGTTGCCGCCGTCGGCGGGCTCGGCAATGGCCGTCGTCACGAGCTCGACGCGCATGTTGCCGCTGCCTCGCGCGTAGAAGGTGATGCCTCCGTAGGCGCTCGCGTCATAGGCGGCTCGGGTGCCCGAGTTGTTCAGGTCCACGGTCAGGCCCCCACCCCATTCGGAAAAGCCCGAGCCACTGGTATGAACGGCGTACGCCGTCGAGTTGGCCCCGCCGGCCTCGGGCGTCACCGCTGAGCCTGGCGCGGGGCTCTGGGTTCCCGTTCCGTCGTTGTAGGTGCCCCAGTGCCCAGCGCGTCCGGCAACGTCGAAGATGGCCGAGTCGCCGTCTTCGAAGTCGTCCAGCAGGGCCTCGTTGGGACCTGGTTCTTCGACAGGCGTCCCATCGGCAGGTTGTCCCGGGGTTTCGGTCTGGTCGGCGGGAACCCCGTCAGCCGGGGCCGGTGCGCCGTCCACGGGGGGCGTGCCCGTCGCTCCGCCGGCGGGAGCCTCACTGCCGGTAGCGGCCCCCGTCGCACCTGGCGCGCTTGCCGGACTGGTCACTCCAGGCCCAGGGGTGACGGTGGTCATGCTGGGCATCACGCTTGCGCCAGGGGTCGTCGCAGTCGAGCCAGGGGTCAGGTTGCCCGTCGACGCCGTGGAGCCCGGTGGCGCGTAAATGTCGCCTTTTTCACCGCCGCAGCTGAAGGCGGTGAGCAAAGCGCTGATAGCTACGAATGACGTGAGAACCACGCGGCCGTTTCTCATGGGGCGCAACCCTAACACGCTGAGGTAGGAGAAGGCCGCGGGGTGGGGGTAATGTATGCAGCGCGCACGTCGTGGGGATCTCGCTGTTCTCAGAGACCCCCCAGACGATCAGCCTCGCGGTAGCCCGGGTTCCGCCCAAAGCGCAGTGTTTCCGCGGCACTTTAGCCGTGCATGCTCAGACGCGCCTGCGGCTACGCCCCTGTGCCCCGGGGAAACACGCTGCGGATGCGTGGCGCGTGCCGGAGTGGCGTGTCGGAGCGGCCACGTCCGGGGGCGGCCGCCGACCCTGCCGGCGGAGTTTCCGGCAGTGCCCCAGCCCAACACCCAGCGTAGGATGCCACTTGCGGCATGGTTAGGATCCCCCTCAAGGAGCGGTTGAGCGGCCCGATCAGCACGCGCTGGCAAAACGCCAAGCTCTTTCGCGAGTTCGAGGAGGCGGAACTCGCGTGTCTCGAGGGGTTCATCGAGGTTCGTGAGGTCCCCGATGGCACGTACATCGTGCACGAGGGAGACAAGGCTGAGCACTTGTATTTCATCCAGCGCGGCCAGGTCGAGATCCTCAAGCGGGAACCCCATGGAGAGCGTGAGCATCGAGTCGCCGTGCTCGGTCCGGGCGAGACGATGGGCGAGATGGCGTTGGTGGACGAATTGCCGCGCACAGCCTCGGCTCGCGCCAAGACGCGAGTGCGCCTGGTGGCGATTCCGATCGCGCACATTCGCAAGCAGGCCAAGACCTTGCGTGACCCATTGCTGGGGCGCACCTACCAGCGACTCGTGCTGAACATGAGCGAGTACCTCGTGGTCCGTCTGCGGGAAAAGACGGACGAGTCTTTGGCTGCTGCCCAGGGACGCGCGGCGATGGGGCGACTGGTGGTCAACCTGCTGATCATGCTGAGCTTGTACGTGTTTCTGTTGGGGGGCTTGCCGTATTTGCAACCCCGTGTGGACTTCGATGCGTCGCGCTTGAGCATTCCGATCCAGATCGTCTTTGGCTACGCGGCATGGAAGTTCATTCGAGGCAGTGGTTATCCGCTCCACTTCTTCGGTATTCGACGTCGCGGGATGTGGTCGGTGCTGGGCGAGGCCGTGCTGCTCACGCTGCCCCTGCTCATGCTGGTGACGGTCGTCAAGTGGGCGATACTGAGCGCAAACCCCGACTTCGAGGAGCTTCCCCTGTTCGCGCACACAGATGGGCTGCTGAACATGCTGGAACCGCACGTCTACAAGTGGCTCATCATCTACTCACTCTCCAGCATCGTGCAGGAACTCACCGTGCGCGGTGCGTTGCAGAGCACGTTGGAGATGTTTCTCACGGGCACACACTTCAGGGCTCATGCCGTGCTGGTTTCGGCACTGCTGTTTTCCGTCTGCCACCTGCACATGTCGTTTCTGTTTGCGGCCGTGGCTTTCGTGCCTGGGCTGTATTGGGGATGGCTCTTCTCCAGGCAGCGCAATCTGGCTGGCGTGATCGTGTCGCACCAGCTGGTGGGCGTTTACGTCTTCTTCGTGCTGGGCTCTTACTTGCCGATGTGAGCACGGCCGTCGCGGGTCAGGAGTGCGATGCACCGGGCGGGCCGGCCTCGAGCGCTTCGTCGGGGCGTTGGGCTCGCAGACTCATCGAGGAAGAACTGGAGCGTCCCAGCTTGTGGTCGATGCGGTCGAGTAGTGCTTCCGCGGAGAAGGGTTTCTTCAATAGATCTCTGGCGATCTCCGGTGCTGCCTGCTGCTCCAAGTAGCCCGACATGTACAGCACCGGCAGCGTAGGGTCGCCGGCGTGGATGCGCTTCGCCAGCTCAAAGCCATCCATCACGGGCATGCGGACGTCCGTCAGCAGTAGGTCCGGCGGTTGTTCACGTCGCCGCATCTCTTGGTACTGCACCAAGCCGCTCTTGCCATCGTTGGCACTGACTGTTTCGAAGCCGGTGGCGGAGAGCAATTGCAGTAGGAACTTGCGGTTCTGCTCGTCGTCTTCAACGAGGAGAATGCGGCCTTGCCGATTGTCGGGCACGGGAGAGGGCTCCTCCGAAGGATGGGTGCGAGAGACTTCGTGGTGCGCGGGCCAACTGAGTACGAACTCGGTGCCTCGCCCAAATTCGGAGATGATCTCGATCTCGCCTGAGGTCGATTGCACGATACCGTGCACCGTGGACAGGCCGAGCCCGGTACCGCTGCCCCTGGGCTTGGTCGTGAAGAAGGGTTCGAAGGCGCGCTGGAGCGTCGGCTCGTCCATGCCCACGCCGTCGTCTTTGACACGCAAGTAGACGCGTCCCTCCATCGAGTTGGGTCGACAGCTCAAGTCGATGCGCCCCCGGTCGCGCACGGCGTCGCGGGCGTTCATCACCAGATTGAGCACGACTTGCTCGATCTGTCCGGGGTCGGCGAAGATCGGTGCTGGGCCCTGGGTGTCGACGTTCAGCGTCACCTGCTCGCCGACCAAGCGTGACAGAAGCCGCCCCATGCGGTGGAGGGTCTCGTCCAAGTCCATGCCCCGAGGCTCGGCGAGTTCTTTGCGGGCGAACGCCAGCAGTTGACGCGTCAGTCCCGTTCCACGTTCCCTTGCCGCGGTCAGTTCCAGGGCGATGTCGCGAACCAGCCGCTCATGGTGGTGTGCGAGCATGTCGCCGTAGCCGCCAACTGCCGTCAGCAGATTGTTGATGTCGTGAGCCACTCCGCCGGCGAGTTGACCCACCGCTTCGAGCTTCTGTGCGTGTTGAAGCTGGAGTTGCAGTTCCGCCGCGCGCTGTTCCGCCTCTTTTCGCGCGCTGACGTCACGCAGCATGATCATGCCGCTGGGCATGCCGCCGCGCGCGTGCGTGCGCAGTAGCCCCTCCAACGTGGCGCCCGTTTTTTCCACGAAATACTCACGCACGTCGCCGGTGAAGGTTTCGATGGACGCGCGGTCCGCTTTGGAGGCATCCGTCAGACCGATCGCGCTGAGGCTCGCGCCGATGACCTGCTCAGGCTCGAGGCCGAGCATCCTGGCGGCCATGGGGTTACAGTCGTGGATTTCTCCCTTTTCGTTTACGGCCAGGATGCCGTCCGGGGCATCGTCGATCAGCTCGCGGGCGTGGCGCGCATTTTCGTCGGCTTGGTGGATGGCACCGCCAAAGGCGTTCATGAATAGCGCTGGCAAGATACCGGTCGTCAGCGACGCGGCCTCGGCGATCACCCAACGCGTGAGATCCCCGGTGGCGAAGGTGGGGCCCCCGCCGAGCTGGGCGTGAAACCACAGACACAGTGGGGTGGAAAGCAACGTCGACAGGGCGCAAGCGACACCTGTGCGCGGCCCGAGGAACATCGTCACGCCCAGGGTGAGCGCGGGGAAGACGCTCAGTGCCGTCGTCAGGATCCCCCATTCGATCACCGAGGCGTGCAGCTCCAACCACAAAGCACCCAGCAACAGCCAAGCACTAGACGCCAATTTGCCACGGCGCTCCAAAGCGGCCGCGACCAACCCGATGACAATCACGTACGGGTCGCGCATGGTCGGCAGCCGCTGCGGGCCGAAGTCCCACACGTAGCTCACCAACGAGAGCGCGTAGCCGAGCACCGCTGCCCAGATCCCCGCGCGCAGCCAACCTCGGTAGGGGACGGCCGCCCGTTGCGCCAGCACTCGCTGTGTCACGTCCGGCGGAGTTGACTTCGACCAGGGCACGTACCGTTCATGCTACCAGGTTTGCGATCGCCTCAACCTGGAAAGCTCGGGATTTTCACCGCATGATTCCGTACTTGGTGCCCCGCTTGATGTCGAGGTGCAGATGGTTCCGATGTGCTCTGTCGTAAGCGGGCGTCAGGATGTGGTGAAAGTGACCGCCCGCCGCGATGAGACAGACCAGGTTGCGCAGGGTGAGGCTGTCGGGTAACCCCTCGTCCACACGCGCCTCGGGGCCGCAAGGCGGCACGCCCATCGGCGCACCCCACGCGGCTTCGACGTTCAGTACCCGGCCATCCGCCAATTCGAGCTCCGTCATGTCGATCGCCAAGCCGTAGGCGTGCTGACTCCGCTTTCTCGACCCGGGGAGGCGTGCTGCGCGTCGGTAGAAGTTGTCGACCCGAATTCCGACGACACCTCGATCGTTCAACACCTTGGTCAAGTCGTCCAACGTCAACGCCAAGCGACAATCCAGCAAACTGAACGGACTCTTGGGGCCGGCCGTGATGAAACGCACGCCGTTCATCGGCGCGGTGAAGCGCAGCGCCGTTGCGATGCCCTTGGTTTCGCGTTGACGTTGAAGCGGGAGCTTTCGACGCGCGAGCTCCTTCCTACACTGCCACGGAGAGAGGTTCGCGTAGCGGGGCGCCGGCGACTTGCTCGTCACCAGCGGTTGGGGCAGCGCCTGGCGGTAAGGTTCCGCGTCGTGATTGGGCGCACCCTCGGCCTCGACAGGCGCGGCGTCCAGGGCGCCCGCGTCTGCCAACTCGGCGATGGGCGAGCCCTGCGGGGCGTCGTGTTCGTCGTCGTCGTCGTGTTCGCCGTCAGCAGGGTTGGCGTCGCCGTTCGGGGTTAGGTCGACCCCTACCGAACCCTCTGAGGGCAGCGGTCGGCGCTCGCTCGCGGGGGGTAGGTGAGGGGAGCAGGCCTGAAGCAACAGGACGAGACCTGCCAGCAGCTGCGTAACGGAAGAGAGGGGGTGGGGGTGCAAGGTTGTCGTCAAACCGTTTCAGTCCTCGAAGCCGTGTTCCGAGTGCCACTGGCGCAGGCTCTGGTCGGGGTAGTGCTCGAAGCGTTGATCGGACGGCCCGGGGGTGACTTCCACCCAAGCCGGCTTGGAGCCTTGCATGATATGCACGTGTGAGGGGGGCGTGGGCAGCTCGGAGTCGATCGCGCCAGCCACGGGGTGCACCAGCTGGGGCCAGTCGTCGTGGTAGGCCCACAAGTGGGAGCCACACTCCGCGCAAAACACGCGATGGTGCTTGCTGCGTACGCGTTCGCCGTTTTTCTCCAAGAGCGCACGGTACTCCTTGAGGTGTTCCTTGCCTTCGACCACGAGGGTTTCGGCGTCCCCGCCGAGGTTGATGCAGTAGCCTCCGCCACCGGCGGTCTTGCGGCAGATGGAGCAGTAACAGCGCATGTACGGCACCGGCTCTTTGCTCTCGACGCTGAACTCGACGGCGCCGCAGTGGCAGGACCCTTCTAGCTTCACACTCATGACTCTTCCGTGGTTTCGGTCTCGGTGACGATTTCCGGCATCGGATCCAGCATTGCCGAGAGGTAGTACAGCACCTCTTCTTGACATCGGGGGCGCCAAGTCTGGAGTTGGACCCGGACCTCGCCAGCTTTGAAGTGTACGTGGACCGGCGTCGAGGCGACTCGATAGGGGCAGAGTAGGGCGACTTGACGGATCTTGACCACGTCGCTCGCTTCATACTCGCGGTCGTCGAGCGTCACGTCGATACGCGCACGGCCGCTGGCTCGCTGGACCTCGACCGGTTCGCGCAGCAAGAGGCGATTGGGGATCAGCGCCGTGGTTCCGTCGTCTTTTCTCAGCCGCAAGCGTCCGAGACCGACTTCGCGCACGGTGCCGACGGTGCCGCCGACGCTGATGGCATCGCCCTCTCGCAAATCCCCTCGGGCACTGAGATAGAGCCCGGCGATGATGTTCTGCATCGCGGGCAACGAGGCGAGGATCAGTCCGCCGGCAACCGATGCGGCGACGATGGGCGACCAAGACTCGAAAGTCGGAAGCAGCACGAGCGCCAATGCCAGCGCGAGCCATGTGCACATCAAGATGAAGCGCACCAGGGTCAAGGCCAGGGCCAAACGCCGGTTCGGATCGTATCCCGCCCGCCAGATGCGATGCACCAACGAGGCGGCGAGCCTTCCGAAGAAGACGGCGAAGACGCCGAAAGCGATGACGACGCCCAAGCCGAACAGTGAGGCTCCGACCTGGATCATGCGAGCCCCTGTCCCAGCGCGCCCAGACGTTGAAGTTCGAGCACCACCGCCCAGCGAGCGTGATCGTCGAGTTGAAACAGAGTGCCATCGGTGCTGTTGTCCAACAGCCCAGCCCCCATCAAGAAGGAGACGTGCCGTTCCAACTGGTCGGGGGGGAGGCCGAGTTCGGCGCCGAGCTGCTCTGGATCGGCCGCCCCGTAGCGAGCGATGATCGACAACACCCCGAGCTGGGCGGTGCTCAACGACTGGGCAAAGCGCGTCCTGCCTCGGCGCAAGGCTCGCGTGTCGAGCACGATGCCGCCTTCGCTCACGGTCGCCGCACGCGCCCATTCGGAGAGCGCTCGGCCTGGGTTGCCTTCGCTGACGTGGGTCAACGTCCGGAGGAATAGCTCACGCTCACCCCCGAGGCCCACGCGGTTGAGCAGGCGTCCCACGACCGTGCGCCGGAAGTCGAACTTCATGTTGACCCGAATGCGTCTCGCTTCGAGTAGTTCACCCAGCTCCGAAGAGTTCAGAGGCTGACAGCGCAAGACGCGAGTGAACGCCTCTGAGACGTTGCTCAGCTCCTCGAAGACTTCGAGCGCGTCTTCGCCGACCGCGACCACCCAGAATGCGTCATTTCGGGTGTGGGTGACGAGGGACAAAAGCCGGTTGAGCTCCTGCGCACGGTCCCGCCCACGGGAGACCCAGGTGTGCAGGTTGTCGACGAGCACGGCCGGACGTTGCAGTTCGAGTTGGCGTAAGAGGGCCGCCTCGTCCGCGCGACAACCCAACGACAGCGCCAAACCCTGGAGCAGCGTCCCCGACTGGTCTGCGCCTTCGCCGTCGAGACGAACGACACGATTGCTGCGCAGCTCCAGGGCGCACATGTTGAGTAGCGAGCTCTTGCCGCTGCCCAGTGTTCCGCGCAGCAGAATGGCCGTGCTCTTGCCGGTAGCCCAGTGCGCCTCCTCGTCGGCGATGGCTTCGAGCAGTGAGCGCTGCGCCGTGAAGATGCGTTCGTCTCGCAGAGGCGCCTGCGAGAACCAGCGTACGACGTTTTCCGGCAGGTGATCGCCGTGCCAACGCTCGATCGCGCCGCGCAGATCGGCGGCGTCTCGAAGGGCGACGGAGCGTGGGCCATGGCGCTTGAGCCATTCGGTCGCGGTCGTCATCTTGCGTTTGAGGGCATCGGACCAGCGCGACAGGAGTCGCTCTCTGGTCGAGCTGTCGTCGCTCTGGTGCTGCAGCTGGTCCTTCAGATTGCGGACCGCCAGTCGGCACCCACTTTCGACGGCATCGAGGTGCGTGCTGAGCTGGCGTTTGAGCCGAGACTCGATCAGCTCCAGGCGGTGCTCGGCCAGAGCGAGCTCTTCGGCGACGCGAGCTTCGAAGTCCTCCTCCGACAGCCGTTCAGCGAGGGCCTGGAGCTTGGACCAAGACGGATCCATCACGTCCAAGGTGCGTTTGGGAAGGCGGGCGAAGACATTGGAGGCGGCTCGAATCGCCAAGTCCACACTGGGCAGCAGGCTTCTGAGGAGCTGGCGTTCCGCCAGAGCACGCAGTTCTACCCGCCGCACCCCACCGCTACCCAACGGCTCGTTCGGAATCAGCTGCAGGCATCTCACTTGTTCGGGGAGATTGTCGGTGGCTTCCTTCAGGTCTTGACCCAGTGCGCGCACGGCAGCCGAGGCACGCAACTCGCGTGAGAGTTCGAGCAGGGTGTCCTTCGTCAGCAGTTCGACGCGATCGCGCCAGGTGCGCAGCTGCTTCAACGGGTTCGGTGTCGGTGCGTGCTTGCTTTCCTCTTGAATGCGCGCCAGTTCGGCGCGAATCGTCTGCAGTGCTCCCGGCACCTTGCCAGCTGCCGTCAGCGCCGGACCGGTGAACTCCCGCACGACCGCGGCATGGATCCGTTGCTCCAGTTCGGTGATGTGTCGTTCGGCCAGAGCTGAACCCCAAACGGCTTGCGCTCGACGCGCCCAGGTCTCTTCTTGACTGCGGTCGAGAGCTCGCACGGCCTCGCGGATCTCCGGTTCCACGGCGGAGAAGCGCAACTGGCTCGTGGGGCAGCGCGGGGTGCCCATGTGGAGCAACAGTTGCGCGAACTCGCGAAATGCGTCGTCGAGTAAAGCGTCGAGGCGCCGCTGAATGCCGCTCTCGTCGTCGCTGCCTTCGCTGTTCAGCTGGTGCGCGAGGCGGCTGAATCGCTGGTAGACACTGTACTCGAACATCGCGTGTGCGAGCTCGGCAAAGGCGCGTTCTAGCGTGATGCGGGCCCCGAGTCGCACCGCCACTTGGCGTTCGCGTGAGGACGAAAAGAAGCGATGCCAGAGCCGTAGGCGCCACAGGCGCAGTCGTTCCAGACGTGGCGCGTCGGGAGCCGGCGTGAGGATCGCCAAGGGCAGCTCCGCCGTCACCGCTACGGGCAAGTCGGCGAGCGAAGCCACGAGTTCGTCGAATAGACCCCGGTAGGCCCTGCGGTGCGCGGCGACGAATTTCTCGAACTCCACCAAGGTGGGCTCCGTGTCCGCTCGCGGCAGTGACGGGAGTTCCGGGCTGACGCTGGCTCGGAAGTCGACGATGCTCTGTTCAGTCTGTTCTTTGAACTCGCCGAAGAGCTGCCCCAGCGCCTCGTCCTGGAGCACCTTTTCGACCGCGTTGACGTCGGGGGACTGCGTCGAAAAACGCGCACGGGGCGTGGTGCTCCCTGCCGGGCTCGCCGTCGACGTCTGGGCGGGTTTCCGCGTGGGCGCGGGGATCTCGCCGGCGACCTGCAAGGCTTTGCGCAAGCTGACCGGACCGACCAGGAGATTGATCGCGACGACGGCCATGCCCGTGGTGGCGATGGCGCTGCCGATGGTGGGCAACTGCTGCGCGGCCAAACCCACCAAACCCAAAGTGACGCCTGCTTGGGGCAGATAGCCGTACCAGGCGTTGTCGCCGACGGCGGCGGACTCCCCGCCGATGCGCGCTCCGAATCTGCCCGCGACGTAGAAGGCGGCCGCACGCGCTGCGCACAAGGCTGCGGCCGCGGGCAGGATCCTCCAGGTCGCGATCAGATCGATGCCCGCTCCCGCGTTGGTGAAGAAGACGACGAAGACCGGCAGCGCCACGAGCTCCAGGGGCTTCATCAAGTCGTGCTCGAACTTGGAGAGGTTGCGCACGACGAAACCGGCGGTGATGAAGACGAGCAAAAGCTCCAAGTGAAACGCCCGACACAGCTCCGCCACGACGAGGATCATCGCGGCGACGAAGAGCAGCATCTCAGCTTTGACGAAGCGCACGTAGGCGATCAGGATCCCGCCCAGAATGGTGCCGGCCACGAGGGAGCCGCCGAGCTCTGCGCCGACGTGGACCAGCACTGCCGGTTCGAGGGTCGCGCCGGGCACGAGCAGCGTTCTGGCGACGGCGACGGCCACGGCGAGGCTCACCACCACCACCAAGTCCTTGAACACCGCGGCGCCCAACACCAAGTCTGCCAAGCGGCCCTTGGCCTGCGTCTCGTTCAACACGGCCAAGGCGATGGCCGGCGAGGTGGCGATAGCCAACACGCCCATCACTAGCGCCAGCGACAGCGTCGCTGAGCCGTCTTGGGCCAGCGCTTGGGGTAGCCCGACGTCGAGCACGCTCGCCACCGCGAGCAGGGTGCCGCCGACCAACGTCACGGCCAGCACGATCTTGGCCGCGATGGTCGCGCTCAGGGTCTTGCCCAGTCGTAGCAGCTGCCGCAGATCCAGCTCCAACCCTGCGCTGGTGGCGATCAGCCCCAAGGCGAGGGTGTTGAACATGCGCATCTCCGTCACGACCTCGCCGGAGAGGATGTTACCCAAGGAGGGGCCGAGCGCGGCACCCGCCAAGATGTATCCGGTCACTCGGGGCAGTGACAGCGCGTTGCCGAGCTCGGCGGTGGCGAACGCGGCGAGCACCACGAAGCCGATGGCAGCCAGCGTCATCGGGTGCGCCGCGAAGCGCGAGTCGACCTTCAAGCCTTCGAGGGCCAACATCACGCCCAACAGCGCGGCGATGACCAGAATGCGCTTCACAGTCCCGCCTCCCTCGTGGGCACGGCGCGCGTGGCACCGAGATCGATGTTGTCCGCTTCCACGTCGACGAGCAGACGACGCACGACGCCGCCGGCGGACATGTCACAGACCAGCGTGCCGACCAAGACGGTCGTCAACGTGATGGACGCGAACTCGGGGAACTGCAGCGAAAAATCGACGGCCACGGCTACGGCCAGAGTCCCTTGAGCCAACAGCCCCGAGCCGATGCGGTCGGCGTTGTTCGAGGTCAGCAGCTTGGTCAGGGTGCGCAACAACAGGCGCCCTGCCGTCAAACGCACGATGACGTACACGAGTGGGAAGGCCCACAGCAAGGCGGGGGCGGGTGTCCACAGCGCGCCCGTCAGGATCAAGAGCAGGACGAAGATCGGGTGCTGTAGGCGATCGAGCTCTTGCCGCAGCGCGGCCTCGTGACGGGAGAAGAAGCCTACGGCGAGACCGGCGACCAAGTTGACGAACAGCGGGCTGACGCCCAGTGCCGAGCCGACGCCGGAGGCGAAGGTGACCGTACCCACGGTTGCGAGAAAGACGCGACTCGTCGACCTCTCGCTGCCGATGAACAGAGCAAAACAACCGCCGCAGATCAGGCCGAGTCCGATGGCGCCGACGATCCAGCCCCAGGACCCGAGGGCTGCGATGAAGTTGCCGGCTTCGCCTCGCGCGACGGCAAGCACGACGCCAATCGTGACGATCGCCAGTAGCTGGCTCACGACCGCGGAGGTGCGCAGCAACTCGAAGGTGGCACTCTTGGCGTTCAGCGATTCACCGATCGCCAACAAGAGGCCGGAGGTGGCTACCGCAGCCGCCGAGCCCAGCGCCAGGCCGAGATAGAGTTGATCCGGACTCGCGTGGATCTCGAGCACCCAGGACCCCCACTGCAACAGCGGTTGGGACAGCACGGCGCTCTGTGCCCCGCCGACGCCGAGACTGACGGCCAACGTGGCGCAAGCCGCCGCCACCGCGAGCAAGGTACCCACGGAGCTGATCGTCCCCACCAGCGTGTAGCGCACGCGTCCGAAGGTGTGGCGGGCGCGCAGTCCCACCAGGAACCCGGTCAGCCCGAGCAGCAGCGACATCAGTGGCACGAGCTTTTCGAGGGAGTCGGCGGTGACCAAGCGTGGTGGCAGCTGCGGACCGATGAGCGCTCCGACGATCAGGTACTCTGCACCGGAAAGCGCGACGTAGCGCGAAACGTAGCGATTGAGCACGTGCCCCACGAAGAAGGCGAACACGACCAAGCCGACCAACAGTAACGTCACGCTCACGGCTTGCTCTCCTGCTTCGGGCTCGGGGGCGAGGGGGGCTGTTTCGGCCTCGGGGCATCGGGCGCGGCGTGGGCAGCCGTTGGTGCGGTTTGTTCGCGAGCATGGGGCGCTGGCAGCTGCTCCGCTGAGGTCGGATCTTCGCTGGTTGCAGCGTTGGGGCTGGGGGTGGTGGAACCCCGTGTGCTCGCGCCGTTGGGCGTTGCGTCGCTGTTGCTCGGCGCTGCGCCGCTCATCGGCATCGCGCTGTTGCTCGGCGTTGCGTTGGTGGTGCTCGTCGCGCCGGCATCGCTGGTGGCGAGGGGCGTCTTTGCGGCGAGCGCGGACTCTGAGCGCGGGGCGCCGGCGTCCGGCGCGGGGGGCGTTCCGGCATCGGGTTCGCTGGCGACGTCGGGTGAGGCGATTTCGGCGCTACCCCCCGGACCCCCGACGTAGCCCGCGCTGGCTTGCACCAAGTCGGCGGTCCCTTCCACGACCAGACTGCGATCGGTCAGCACCATCATCGCGTAGCTGCCTTCGAGCCAGGCGTCGTCATCCAACTCTGCGGCGAGATCCGCCGCGTGACGAGCCAGGTCCGAAGGTGAGCTCAGGTGAGCGTGCAATTCTTCGGCAACGGTTTCGACCAGGGCCGGTGTCTCGCAGGCACACACGATGCTCAGTGCACCCGTGGGGCCCACTCGGTGAGCCATACTGATGCTGCGCGCGGGAGCGGTGGATCGGCGCTGCTCCAGCCAGACCACACCATACTCGCCTTTCGCCGTGCGCGCGATGGCGACCAACGGCCCGTCCAGCAAGGACCAATCGGCGTTGGGCGCGTCTTCGGTGTCGACTTCCGGGGCGTGTTTACCTAACGCAGAGAGCGCCCGCGGCAGCAACTCGCTAGCCGTGCGATGTTGCAGCGACGCACTGCCGCCTTCGGAGAGGCGCAGACCGGCGCGCTTGTCGTAGCGCTCGTCGCGACCCCAACGGCGCTCGGCGATGTCGCCGAGCCAGGTGGCAAACGCACCCCAGGGGTTGTCTTGTCGTTCGAGGGCCGGCAACAGCTGCTCGGCCTCCAATTGAGCGCGCCGGATCCCAGCGAAGCCCACGTCGCCGAAGCCGATGGTCACGACGAGTCCCGCCGGGGGCGCCGGGTGCTGCCTCGAAATGGAGGGGGGCTCGGGTGCGACGTCGCCCGGAGTCTGAATCATTTCTCCTGCGATTTCAGTGGCTTCTGAGCCTTGCTCCGGAGCGATTTTGCGCACGCGGCAATTGGCGGCGAGCATGGCGACGACGAGCGCCGCCCCCACGACTGAAAACGACGCGGGGCGCGCAGCAACAACTCGAAAGAAGGCTGTAGGTCGGGGCCGCATGGTGGTCGGGGTTCGACCGGACTCTAGCAAGAGCGCTGCAACAACCCTCGTGTTTTCTTTGCGTGCGCGTCTGCTGGAGCGCGGTGTTCGGTGGCTGCGGTCCGCTATCGGGTGGACCGGATTGCGCCCTAGCGATACTTCCGGCGCTGCTTCTGCTGTCGGACTTGCTTGGACCAGGTCGTCCGGCGCGGGGCGGGGAAGGGCACGCAGCGGCGCTCCGAAAGTGCTTTCAGTGGTGGTCCGATCTCTGGGGCTTGTTCGATGCCGAAGTGTTGGGTGCGCAGTGAAGCCACCGCTTTCAGGAAACGAGGCCAAGAGCCGCACACCCGGCTCAGCTCTTCCATTTCGACCTTGCCCTCGTTGTAGAGCTGGACGCCGATCAAGGTGGCGTTGTTGGGCGGGCTTTCGAACGGTACCTTCTCAGCCAGTTCGGTGAGGATCGCTCTTTTGCGGCGGAGCTTCTCCGCGTCGGGGAGCTCGCTCATGTAGAGCTCGGTCAACGCCAGATTTGCCTCCGACATCAGTTCCAAATTGACGTTACCTCGCTCGAAGGCTGCCAAATATTCCTGCGTCTCGAGGGCGTCGAGCCCGTAGAACTCGAGCAGGTAGGGGGGTGTCAGCTCGCGGGCCACGAAGGAGGCGAGACTCTCGTTGAAGTACTGTTGATCTGGAACCAGCACCGTCGCGTGTACGGATTCGTGGATCAGCGTGTTGACCAAGAAGCCCAACGCCGCAGGATGTTCGGCGAACATGCTGGAGACGACCGGATCGTCGAACCAGCCGCCGGTGGAAAACGCCGTCACCCCGCGCACGTTCACGTCCCAGCCCTCTTCGCGCAAATCGTCGGCGAAGGCGTTGGCGTCTTTTTCGTCGAACCAACTGAGCCCAGGAAATGAGCCGACCACGGGAAACCAGAACGTCTTCGGTTCGAACGCCAGAGGTTCACTGGCATTGACGAACCACACGACGAAACGGCGATCGAGCTGCACGAACTGTTCGTAGTTCTCGTGCATGTCGAGGCCGAAGCGCTTGCCGTAGCTCTTGATGCGGAGGATCTCTTGTAGCAGCATGCGCGTGCGGTCGTCGGTCTTGGGATCGTCGATGGCTTTTTCCAGGGGCTCGCCCTGCGTGGCGAGCTCCAGCTGCCCCAGTGCCGCTTGGGTCAAGAACTTCGTCGTCGTACAGCTGATGGAACACAAACCCGCGACGAGAAGCCAGAAACGCACCTAGTCAGTCTAGGCGCCGGGCTGGGAATGTCGAGAGCGCGTGCTCATTCGCCTCGTCTCAGCTCAGCAGCTGCCGCCAGCCGGCGCTGACGGTGCTCGGCGCCAACACCAGCGTCATCACCACGCCGTAGACGGCACCCGTGAAGTGCGCGTCGTGGTTGATGTTGCCTCGGGCGCGTTTGGCGCTGTGGGCGGAGTAGGCGAGGTAGGCGAGGGCAAACAACCAGCCGGGCACCGGGATGGGAATGAACATCAGGTACATGCGCAGGCCCGGATTGAGCATGATGGCGCAGAAGATGATCGCGGAGACGGCACCGGACGCGCCGAGCGAACGGTATTTGCGGTCCGAACGATGACGCAGCACCGTGGGCACGAAGCCGACCACCACCGCGCTGACGTAGAGAAAGAGGAACTGCGGGGTACCGATCGCGCGCTCCACGGAACCGGCGAAGAAGTAGAGGCTGAGCATGTTGAACAGCAAGTGGCCGCCGTCACCATGCACCCAGCCCGCGGTCAGCAGCCGGTGGTACTCACGTTGCCGGATGACGCGTGGGGGGATGAGCAGCAAACGCTCCAGCAGCTCTTGATTCGAAAACGCAATCACGCTGACGGCGACCACCGACGCGATGACGAGCACACCTGCGGACAAGCCCATGCGGCCCTTGTAGCCCGCGAGGTCGCGAGGCGCAGCCTTTTCCCTGCCGGACCGCGGTCCCATCGGTGAGACAAGGACGGACCGAACAGGAACGTGGCCGCGGCGGGCGCGCGGCCCGCGCCGCGCATTTGCTTGGGCAGGGGAGGACGATACGCTATGGCGCGTAGCAGCGGTGGTTGTCATGCGCACCACGGAGCTACGGGCCAGTTGGACCCGCGGCGGCCTTGCTCGATTCGCAGGGGTTGAAGAGGGACGTGAAATGAAGAAGCTGAGCTGTGTTTTGGTTTTGGGGATGTGGGCGGTCGCGTGCGGCGGGACGGACTCCAAGACTGTCCCTGCCGATTGCAGCGATACGGAGTGCGCAACCGACGCAGACGGCGAGCAAGCGACCAGCGATGGGGCCTCTTCGGACGCGCTCGACACGGGCTCGGACGAGCCAAGTGCCGCGACCGATGCGACGGACGGCAGCGCAAGCGATGCGACGGGCGGCACAGCGACGGACGATGGCACGGCGAGTGACGGCAGCGACGGTGAACCCACGGCACAGACGGACGAGCCGGAGCCGACGGATCCCGACGCGCTTGGCGAAGAGCCCGATTCCGGCGCCCCGGCGACCGATCCAGAGTCCGCTGCGACGGACGACGGGTCAGGCACCGACGTCGGCGCCACGGACGCACAGCAGACGGACGTGCTGCCACCCGACGAAGTGGTCACGGACGAGACGACGAGTGACGAAGTAGTTACGGACGAGACGACGAGCGACGAAATGGTCACGGACGAGACGATGACCGATGGACAGTTGCCCGAAGACCAGCCGCCGTTCGATGCTGCCCCCGAACTCGTGGGTCAGCCCGACAAGGTCGATCTGCTCTTCGTCATCGACAACTCCCTCAGCATGGCGGACAAGCAGGTGCTGTTTGCGACGGCCCTGCCCGACTTGGTCGAGCGTCTCGTCAACCCCAATTGCCGAGACGCCGAGGGGAACCTCGAAGCGCCCGACGGCGCGGGGCAGTGTGCGCCAGGCTCCGCGCTGGAGTTCCCTCCCATCGCCGACTTGCACCTCGGCATCATCACGACGAGCTTGGGCGGTTTCGGGGCTGCACTGGATTGTATCGCGACGTCGGTGGAAAGCAGCGAGCAGAACGTCGACATGGGGCATCTGCTCGGTTCGCTCGAACGCGGAGCGGCAGCGGTGCCCAGCGCGGCGGGCAGCGGCTTCTTGTCGTGGGCGGCGGGGGACGACAGCGGGCCCTTGGTTCAGGACTTTGCGGATCTGGTGGTCACCGCCGGCGAGTACGGCTGCGGTTGGGAGGCGACGCTCGAGTCGTGGGTGCGCTTCTTGGTCGACCCCTACCCCTACACGCGGGTGACGCGCCAACCGTGCATCGAGAGCGACACCAACAACTTGTGCGCGGGCCCCGAAGTCGACGGCGACGGCAATCAGCTGGTGGACACCACGATTCTGGCTCAGCGTGCCGAGTTTCTGCGTCCCGATTCGCTGTTGGCCGTCGTCATGTTCAGCGACGAAAGTGACTGCTCCTTCCGCGCCAGCGGGCAGGCCTGGCGCTTGTCTCAGACGGTCAACGACGATGGCACATTCAACCCCGGATTCCGCGGCAATGCGGCTTGCGACGATCCAGCAATGGGGGCCAACCACGAATGCTGCGCCTCGTGTGGGCTCGTCTCGATCCCCGATGGCTGCCCCACGGGCACGATGGAAGACGGCACGGTCGTCGCTCTTGGCTGCGAAGACGGCCGGCGCTACGGGAGCGACGGTTATCTGGATGCACCCAATTTGCGTTGCTTCCAACAAAAACGCCGTTTCGGGCTCGACTATCTCTACCCCGTGGAGCGTTACTCCAACGCACTGATGCTGGAGGGGATCTGCCCCACCAACGACGACCTCTCTGCCGGCGACTGCGAGGTCCCGCTGGTGCGCAACCCGATCTTCGGCCTGCAAAATGGGGCGCGTCGACGTGACAATTGGGTGTTCCTGGCGGGCATCTTGGGGGTGCCGTGGCAGGACATCGCGGTCGACCCTACCGGGGGCGAAAGCTTGCGCTATCGCAGCAACGCCGCGGGAGCCGCCGAGCGTATCAATTGGGATTGGATCCTGGGTGAGTTCGACCCCGTCATCGATTCTCCCGTGCCGGGCGATCCCCTGATGCGCGAGAGTGTGGCGCCGCGCAGCGGTGTGAACCCGGCGACAGGCATCGCCCTGGCCCAACCCAGCGCGGGCTACATGGAGAACCCCATCAACGGCCACGAGTGGAACATCGCCGACAACAACGATCTGCAGTACGCGTGCATCTTCCCGCTGCCGAACGAGACCGACTGCCTCACGCCCGAGGAGTACGAAGACCTCGCCTTCGCCGGAGAGGCCGCGCCCGCTTGCGATTGCACCGACTTCGGCGACGAGCTCTACGCCAACCCCGTATGTCAGGGCCCGGGGGGCGGCTATGGCCTGACCCAAAGCTACGGCAAGGCCTACCCCGGGTTACGACAATTGCAGGTCCTGCGCGACTTCGGTGACAATTCCGTGGTGGCCTCCATCTGCCCCAAGGAAATGGGCAACACGCTGGCTCCCGACTTCGGCTACCGCCCCGCGGTCAACGCCCTACTGGAGCGTTTCCGCGGTGCGCTGAATCCCTGACAGGCGGTTTATACGCTTGCTCTTACGACGGTGCGAGAGCGCCCGCGCAAAGTGCAAGCACACACGACAGGTCGCCTCCGTGTAAATATCCTGCGAAGTGGACCTTCCTAGCGATTTTCTTGGGGGCCGACGCCCTACCTGGGATGTGTCTTCGGCGGCGCCTGTTGACGCGAGACTGACGTTCGCAGCGACCCACTTCGGCTGGAGTTTCGCTTTCGTGCGCGGTATGTGTGAACCTTTCGCCATGCATGGTGCGGTGCGCCACTCTCACCGCTCAGTGCCATGCGTTCTCCCTCGACGCCCTCCGTCACGCGAATGGCCACTTGAGAATTGTGGCCGTCTCCAGTAGTCTTTGCCGCCTGAGGAGATAGTGATGGAAGTTCGCATCATCATTGATGACCGCATCATCGCGGTTGTGAAGCGTATAACGAATCGACCGCTGCTCGCAGTAGCGACAGGCCTCGTGACTCTCGTCGCTGGTACGGGCGTCGTCTACGCGGTCGCTCCGATGAACACCTTCAGCGCAAGCACCGTGATATCCGCGACGGCAGTCAACGAGAACTTCTCAATACTCCGAGCTGCCGTCGAGGACTTGGAGAACGCACCGCCTAGCTTGGACGGCTGCTGGACGGGTCGGAGCGACGGTTGCGACAACGGCGGACCCTGCCTCGTTTCTTGTCCGAGCGGACAATACCCGGTTGGGGGTGGGTGCGATACGGTTGATTCTCCCATCCTCGCTAGCCATCCGACGGTGACCGTCAATAGTGGCGTGCCTGACGGCCCGAGAGAGGATCTCCGCGGTTGGGTCTGCGCCGCCGAGTCCGGCATGGTCTGGCCCTTCGTCATCTGCTGCCCCTGAGAGAGCGTAGTACATGTTTCGCGGTGGGTCTCAGCTGAGGCGGGCGGCATTCGCCCTCGTGATACTTGGGTGCTCGGCTCTGGCTGCGTGCAATGAACCGAGGCATTGTTCGGATACAGCAAGCTGTCCTCGCGCGGACGCCGGTGTTGGGGAGGGCAGTGACGACAGCGCGAACGCTCCCGCGGCCGAAAACCGCGGTAGCGATGCCCAGCCGAACGGCAGCCTCGACGCTGCGGTAGACGCTGACAATGATCAGCGACCAGTCGGGGATCTACCGGTACTGCCGCCGCCAGCGGACACTATAGCTTCCGCGGACGACGAGCTGGGCGCTGGCGGCTCCGACGGCAGCCGACAGGACGATCGAACGGGCGAGGTGCCAGCGCCCGAGATACCGCCGACTTGCGGCGACGGCATCGTGGACGATGACGAACAGTGTGATGACGGAGCGGGCAACGTGGATGGTACGGCTGGGCTGTGCAACAGCTCTTGCTCGGTCAGCGCGT
>JBNKZR010000088.1:0-21161 GCA_050301735.1 Polyangiaceae bacterium
ACCGACCAGGCCGAGGCTGCTGAGCGCCCCGAGCGCCGCCGTGGCCACGAGATGGGTAGCGCTGGTCCCGGCGGTCAGGTCGATCACGACCCACATCACCAAGGGCACCGCGAGTTCACGTTGCGGCAGGGACCGCATCGCGACGACGATGCCCAGCGCTGACAAAACGAGCAGGTAGGCTCCCAGTTCGGTCGCTACAGTCAGGGAGGACGCGTCGGAGGCAGGTAAGGAGATGTCCAAGCCGAAGATCAGGCCTTTCGCGCCGGTGTCCAGCAGCGACGGCAACAAGCCCAACACCCAAACCAGGAGCAATGCCGTTGCTGCAGCCAACAGATCGCGCACCGCCGGTAACTCGAAGCGGCAGACGAGGTGGCCCGCGAGCACCGCGACCGCGCAGATCCCGACGACCCGAGACTCGAGCAACAAAAGGCCCAGCGACGCGCCGTAGGCGATCCACGTCCGGGTGACGTGCTCCGTCGGCCGTCGCGGCAGACTCGCGGTGAAACCCAGGGCCAATGCCGCTGCCAACGCGGGTCCCCCGACGCACAGCGCCGAGCTCTGCCAACTGGTCGCCAAGACCGCCACCAGCGAGCCGCACAGCGCCAGCAACGAGCGCCCGGCGACGCCCGCCAACAAGCGGTACGCCACCCAGTAAGTCACCAACCCAGCGCCGGCTACAGCCGCTGCACTCAGCAGGCTGAGCCGGACCAAAGTGGTCCCGATCGGAAGCAAGCTGAACGAGGACCCGAGAGAGGCGGAAAGCACTCCTTCGCCGCCCGCTTGCACCAGCTCCAGCGCGCGGACCACGCCGATGTCTTGTTCCCAGCGCTCGTTGCCGTCGACTCGGCCCAAGGCGAAAGCGAGTGGGACGATAAACGACGCCCAAGCACAGCTGAGAAACCAGGGTCCGCGCTGTCGGTTCACCACCTCGGTGTTGGCACGCTCGGGCGGCTCCGGCCCAATTTCTACAGGGTTACTGGGCCCACGATGGCAGCAGCGCCACCCACCTTCGGCGGCCCGCAAGCTCGCAGCAGCCGTCTTTCGGGCCGGCAAGCTTGTGAAGGCCCGCTCCGCGCGCTAAATGCGGGTCCCTTTGAGTCCCCGGGCGCATCAGCGTGCCCCGCAAACAGCGAGCAAACAGTGGCCAGATTCATCGACGAACTCAAGCGCACTCACGACAACAACGCCCTGCGGGCCAGCGACATCGACCAGGAGGTCGTGCTCTTCGGCTGGGTAGACAAGCGCCGCGACCACGGCAATCTGATTTTCGTCGACCTGCGCGACCGGGAAGGGGTGACGCAGATCGTCTTCGATCCCGACGCCAGCACCCAAGCTCACGGCGCCGCCGAAGCGCTCCGCAGCGAATGGGTGATCGGTGTGCGCGGCAAAGTCCGGAGCCGCGGACAGCAATTCAGCAAGAAGAAGAACGAGATGGTGAGCGCAGCAAACCCGAACTTGCCGACAGGTGAGATCGAGGTGCTCGTCGACGAAGTGACCGTCTTCAACAAGGCCGAGACCCCTCCCTTCGAGATCGTCGACAACGTCGATACGCGCGAGGAAGTGCGCTTGCAGTACCGCTATCTCGACTTGCGACGCAAGCCGCTGCAGAACGCCCTGCGCAAGCGCCACATGCTCAACCAGGCCACCCGCAACTACCTGTCTGACGCCGGTTGCCTGGAACTCGAGACCCCGTTCATGGTCAAGTACACGCCAGGCGGGGCACGCAACTTCTTGGTGCCCTCGCGTACCTCGCCCGGGAAGTTCTACGCGTTGGCCGAGAGCCCCCAGCTGTTCAAGCAGCTGTTCATGGTCGCTGGCTACGACAAGTACTTTCAGATCGTGCGCTGTTTCCGCGACGAGGACTTGCGCGTCGACCGCCAACCCGAGTTCACCCAGATCGACATCGAGCTCTCTTTCATCAACCAAGACGACCTCTTCACCCTCGTCGAAGGCCTCGTCTTCCGCATCTGGAAGGAAGTGCTCGGCATCGATCTGCACGAGAAGTATTCCAGCGGAACCTTCCCCCGCTTCAAGTTCGACGACGCGATGCGCGACTACGGCAACGACAAGCCGGACCTGCGCTTCGACATGAAGCACGTCGACCTGACCGACCTGGTTGTCGAACACGGCGGCGGCGGCATTCCGTTCTTCAAGCCGATCGCGGACAAGTTCAAGGACGGCAGCTATCGCCGAGACCTCCCCCCCGAGATCGTCAAGGCGATGGTCATCCCAGCGTCCCACAAGCTATCGCGTGCAGACGGCGACAAGCTCGAGAAGTACGCCAAGAGCATGGGTGCTGGCGGCCTGGCCCGCGCCAAGGTAGCAGCCGATGGGAGTTGGACGCAGTCGCCCCTGGCCAAGAGCGTCAGCGACGAATTTCGCGCCGCCATCAACGAGCTGACGGGCGCGAAAGAAGGCGACGTGATCGTCTTCCAGTTCGGCAAGACACAGCTGGTTCACACCGTGATGGCGAACTTGCGCCTATTCGAGGCCAAGCGTGCGGGCGTGATCCCGGAGACGGGCCACGGTGATCGCTTCGAGTTCTGCTGGGTGATTGATCCGCCGCTCTTCGAGTACGACGACGAGCGCAAGGGTTGGTCAGCCGCACACCACGCGTTCACCCGCCCACATGACGAACACATCGATCTGATCGAAAAGGACCCAGGGCTGGTGCAATGCTACCGCTACGACTTGGTCCTCAACGGCTTCGAGATCGGTGGCGGCTCAATTCGTTTGCACGACCCCGAAGTACAGGCACGCGTCTTCGGTGCGTTGGGTATCGGCCCCGAGGAGGCCCGCGAGAAGTTCGGCTTCCTGCTCGACGCCCTGAAGTTCGGTGCGCCCCCGCACGGAGGCATTGCCCTCGGCATGGATCGCATCGCGATGTTGATTATCGGCTCCGAAAGCATCCGCGACGTGATCGCTTTCCCCAAGACCCAGCGCGGCACGGACCAAATGAGCGATGCACCCACGGGCGTCAGCCCCGAGCAGCTCGCAGAGCTCAGGATCCGCTCCATCGCGGAGTGAGCGCGGGCCGAGCGCCTGGAGTTAACTCAAGACGCGATCATGCCGACAACGTGCTCGGCGATCGCCAACGACGCGGTCAACCCAGGCGACTCGATGCCGTAGAGGTTGACCACGGGCAGTCCGAGTTGCTCGGGCCCTTGGATCACGAAGTCGGCTGGCGGTTGTCCAGGCCCCACGAGCTTGGAACGGATCCCGGTGTAGCCAGCTACCAAGCGGTTCGGGTCGAGTCCTGGATAGTACGACTGGATGGCGGCAACGAAGGCCGGCAGGCGCGCCTCGTCGAAGTCGTAGTCGACATGCTCTACCCAGGTGACGTCCGGGCCGAAACGCGCGACACCTGCTGCGTCGAGAGTGACGTGGATGCCGAGCCCACCACCTACTGGCGTGGGGTAAACGAGGTGCCGAAACGGTGAACGACCTCGCAACTGGAAATACTGACCTTTCGCCAGATGTTGCGGCGGCACCGTCTCTCGCGGCAAACCTTCCAACGCAGTCGCCAATCGTTGCGCACCCAATCCCGCCGCGTTTACCAGCAGCCGGCAGGTGACTTCAGCGGGATCGGAGCCTCCCGTGCGAACTCGAACACCCTCGGCAGCAACCTGCCCACCCAACACCGGACACTCCGTGACGACGACCGCGCCAGCTGCCACGGCGTCTGCCTTGTAGCTCGCAACCAGCTGGTGGCTGTCGATGATACCGGTGGACGGTGACCATAAACCTGCGTCAGCTACCACCTCCGGCTCCCGCCGCTCGACCTCTCTCGCGTCCAGCCACTGCAGGTCATCGACGCCGTTGTCCTGCGCGACTCGTCGCAGACGACGCAGCTCCGCCAGCTGGTGCTCGCCCGATGCGACGATCACTTTGCCGAGGCGTCGATGCAACACGTTGCGCGCCTGGCAGTACTCGTACAGCAACGCACGTCCTCGCACACAGAGCTGAGCCTTGAGAGACCACGGACGATAGTAAATGCCCGCATGGATGACTTCCGAGTTGCGCGAGCTCGCATGACTGGCGAGTTGCCGCTCTGCTTCCAGCAGCGTCACCTCACGACCCCGCAGGGCGAACGCACGCGCCAACGCGAGCCCGACGGCGCCTCCACCAACAACAATGATATCGAGCTCTTCCAAGACGCGACTCCGTTGCCACCTGAGCTTGATCACGCCTCAAATCGCATGCGGCTCAGCCGCCGTCTACGCCAGATCCGCGGGAAGCCCTGCTGACGTCCAGCAGAAGAGACTGCGCCTTGCCTCGACGAAAGACGCAGGCCCTGAGGCCGACAGCGCCTGCTTGCCCACGATGGAGCGACATCCCCGGATGCTCCCAGCGCCCCGCGGAGGCCGCGAACAACGCTCGCGAAGCCATCGTAACTCCTTGACTTGCCACGACATCAAGGCCCAGGCTGAGGGTGATGGCCGCAACCATCCTGGTAGTTGACGACAGCCCGACGATCCGAAAGGTCGTCACCGGCGTGCTCGAAGCGAGGGGTTTTTCTACCCTTGCTGCTGGGGATGGTCGTGAGGCGTTGGACGTCCTGCGCGAACAACGAGCGGACATGGTGCTGCTCGACTTCGTGATGCCGGTGATGAACGGCTACCAGTTCTGCCGCGAGCTCCGCGCGGACCCAAAGCTGAATCAATTGCCGGTGGTCTTGATGAGCGCCAAGGGCGACAAGATCCGGGGTCAGTTCGTCCAACAAACGGGTGCAGTCGACGCCATCACCAAACCGTTCGACCCCCGTGCTTTGGTCGCCGTGGTCGAGACGACCTTGCGCAAGCCTACCCGAGACTCGAAGAGTCCTCAGAAGGCGGACGACCCCGCACTCGAGCTCGAGCGCCTGGAGTCGATCGACGACCCTGAGCAACGAGCGACGGAAGTCGCCAGTCTGTTCGCGAAAGGTCTCGCCGCGCAGGTGGTGCCCATCATCAACAAGCTCGGCCCCCGACCGGATCTGACTCGTCTCACCCGGGCGCTGAACGAAGCGCTGCGCCCAGAGAAGCTCCGGGGGCTCGGCGGCTTGCTGAGCCTGCTCGACAAGAGACGTAGCGACTCGGCCGTTTTGGCGGGTGATCTCGGTTTCATCTCCATCGCCGAAGTGCTGCAGATGCTCGAACTCCAGCGCCAAACTGGCGCATTGCGCATTACCTACGGCGACCAGGAGATCGCCCTGTACCTCGCCGAAGGTCGCATCGATTTCGCAAGCTCGTCGAACTTGCCGATGAGTTTCAAACTCGGCCGCTTCCTGGTGGAGGATGGCATCATCACGCGTGAGCAGCTGGACCCGATGCTGCAAGACTCGGCGAGTCGGCGCTTACTCGGGGAAGAACTGGAGCAGCGCGGGATGGCGAAAGCCGAGCAGATCAGGGGCGCCCTGCGACGACAGACCAGCGAATTGGTCTACGAAGCCGTGCGTTGGAAGAATGGGCGCTTCACCTTCGACGTCGATCAGAGTTGCCCGGAAGCCGCCCTGGCGCAGCTCTCGATGGCACCCGGAGGTCTGCTGATGGAGGGATTCCGTCGCGTGGACGAATGGCAGCTCATCGAAGGCTCCTTCAAATTCGACGACGTGCTCCATACGGACGCAGCGGCCATCGCGCGACTATCGGAGCGCTCCGAACTCGAGGCGCTCGAGGAGTTGGTGCTGGCCACCATCGACGGCAAGCTCAACGTGCGCCAGATCGTCGACGAGGTCGACGCCAGCACCTTCGACGTGTGCAAAGCGCTGTACCAGTTCCTCAACTCCGGAATGGTCCGCCGCAAGACGGTCTAGTGGCGAGACAAGTCACCCGCGTCGAGACGCTTCCCAGCTCCCACGCCACATCGGTCTTGGAGTTGAGTCGCTTGACTCAGGCGACGAACCTGGACGTGCTGGCGGAGGTGAGGAAGCCGCATTGTCGCATCTGGATCGCCACGTCGTGCGAGGGCGGATCGCCGGAAGCATACGTCCTGTGTTGGTGGGTAGCTGATGAACTTCAAGTCGTCGATCTGGCGACGGCCCCCCACGCGCGTCGGCGCGGACTGGCGCGAGCGTTGCTGGGCGAATTGATCGCCTTCGCCAAGGACAGCGGTATCCAGGCGCTGTGGTTGGAGGTCAGGAGCGACAATGCGCCGGCAATCGCCCTCTACGAAGCTTGCAACTTCGAACACATCCGCACCCGACCCGGGTACTACGCTGACGGCGTCGATGCGCTGGAGATGGCATGCTTCGTCCGCCCCAGCGCCGACGGCAGAGAGCAACTGTGAACCTCTGCTGAGTTTTCGGGATCGGCTCCAAATGAGCGAGCGCGCTTCGCGAACGCTCACTCGATGCAACAGAGAATAGAGAATGGAGTCGAACGACTGCAATAGGGCAGCTTTTCGGGCCCTCACCCACCCGGGGCCAGAGGAACAGCCCGACAATCGTGCTCGCCCACTCAGGATGATGGCGCTGCCGGTTGCATCGACGTTCGTCGTCGCACGCGCGCCAACGAGGCAGAGGCGAGTGTGAATGCAATGACGCCAATGGCGAAATTGCCGACGCTGAGGCCCGCGAAGATGCCGGGCATGCCGTACAGGCGCATGCCGACGTAGGAGAGCGGAACCGCGAGGGCGAAAAGGCGAACGACCATGACCAATGCCGAACGTGCTGGTTCGTTCAAGGCGTTGAAGAACGTCCCGATGATCACCCCCACGCCCAGCGCGCCGTAGCTGGCCGGAACGATGCGCAAGAACTCTGCGGCCAGGGTGACGACCGCGGGTGAGTCGTTGAACCAACTCGCAAACTCATCCGCGAACACGAACAAGGGCAGAGCGACGCCCGCCCCCCAAATCAGCGCTGCTTTGACGAGAAACCCGAATGCCCCTCGGATACGTTCGTGGTTGCCAGCACCGAAGTTTTGGCCGATGAACGGCGTCGTTGCGGTCGACAAGGCGTTGGCACCGACCAGAGCCAACCCCTCGACGCGTGTCCCCACACCCAGGGCAGCGACTGCGTCCTCGCCGAAGTTCGAAGCGAACCGAGTGATGATCAACAACGCCAACGGCAGCAAGAGGTTGGTCGCAGCCGCCGGCAGTCCGATCCGGATCACGCGTTGCCACGAGGAGAGCACTTCTTTGAGTCGCGGCCGCTCAAGCTCCAACATGTGCTCCCTGTAGTGCAAGATCCACAGCCCGAAGACGAAGGTGAGCACCCAGGAAATCGCTGTCGCGTAAGCCGCACCCCGCAGCTCCATGCGTGGGAATGGTCCCAATCCAAAAATGAGCAGCGGGTCGAGCGCGAGATTCACCAGCCCCGCAACCAGCATGATGTACATCGGCGTCTTCGTATCGCCGCTAGCGCGAATAGCGCCGTTGCCCACCATCGGGATGATCAAGAAGCCGACAGCCATGTACCACGGCAGCATGTACTCCACGATCAGCGGTATCGTGTCAGCACCGGCTCCCATCAGCGTGAACAGCGGACGCAACGTGAGCAGGCCCAACGACGCCAGCACGGTGACGACGACTGCGGCGAGCAGAAGTGAGTGCGTCGTCAAGCGCCGCACGAGGGTCTGGTTGCCTTGCCCGATGGCGCGCGCAATCACCGCCGTCGCCCCGATGGAAAGCCCCATGCCCACGCTCAAGACGATGAACGTGATGGGAAATGTGTAACTCATCGCGGCCAGCGGGGTGACTCCCAGCTGACCCACGAAAAACGTATCGACCACCTGAAAGAGCACGATCGACGCGATCCCGATCACCATCGGTGCGGCGAGGCGCAGCAGCGTTCCAGCGATGGGTCCGCTCAGAAGCGTGTTGCGCGGCAGGCTGCTCATTGCGGAAACCCAGGTCTGGGTGCCCCTCCTTCCGACGACGGCCAGGTAGGCTACGGTTTGACGTGCTACCACGTTGCACCGTGCCCGGCACCCATCCCCCTTCGATCGTGGTACATCAGCCGTGCCCACCCCAACCGGCCTCGTGAAAAGCCCATTCAACCGCCGTCTCACTCCGTTGCTGGGAGCGTTCCTACTCGCCCTTCTGGCACCAGCTTGCGCCAACGAGGAGAGTGGCGACACGGGCGAGGGAAAGCCCGATGTCGAGGCCAGCCCTGCCACCAGGCCGGTGGTGCCGGTACCAGAAATCGCCGACAGCCCGTTGGAGGATCCCACACCGCTGGAACCCTCGGGGCGTTCCCCTGGCCTGCTCATCACGGCGGCGCCCATCACTCCCACGCCTTACGAGACCCAGGTCGAACCCAAAGCGAATCGCGCAAACCGCAGTCTGGAGACGACCTTTCTGTTGGAGGCGAGCATGCACTGGCCCAACGAGAGCAAGGCACCCCAACTGCCAGGTCTTTCGGGCGAAGCCCAGAAACGGGCGAGCGTTGCTCTCAGTCGGCAAATGACGATCGAGTTGGAGGCTAGCGGAAAGCTGCGGCTGACCGTCGACGGGGGTGCTTTGCCGCTACCTCGCGGAAGCGTATTGCTCGGGGACGCCCAACACTTCGGCCACCTTCTGGTGTGGCCCAATGGCGAACAGTACCGTGTCCTTCCTCCGGGCAGCCTGCTCGCCGTGATGCGGGAGTATCGTCCGGATGTGGCGCCCCTCGTCAAGGCCAAGGTGAGCTTGGAAAAGGCAAGCAAGGAGCGACGCTTTGGCTTTCCTTTGTCCACGCTTCGCTTGGAGACGGAACGGGGCAGCATCGCGATGCAGACGGTGGAACTGGCGGAGATCGGTCCGGCCGCACCCCTGCTGTGTCGACTGCTTCTCGATGTGCTGGCTGTAGTCCCTTCCGTCGAGGCGTGCAAAGCGACCCAAGTTCCCGTGCGTGCGGACTTCGATACGCCGCACGGAACCATCGAATTCGTCGTCACATCGCTCAAGCCCGCAGGCGAAGCAACGATCAGTCCGTTGGTTCGCCCGCGCACGGCACGGTTCGTCAAACACGGGCTGCCCGCGCTGCCGGAGACGTTCTTGGAGTCGAAAGCGTTGCAGGCCTTCATCGGTGGAGACGAAGAGACCGCTCGTCTCGAAGTCGTCAACGGCAGCGATCTCGGCGCCTACCTCCTGTGGTCGGGCACGCCCATCAGCTACCTCGCACCCAAGTCGCGCCGCACCTTCAATCGAGTCCGCACCGGCCCTCATGAACTCGAACTGCGAGGCGTCTTCGGCGACGTCATCCTCGAACGGCGCCGCGTCGAAGTCGGGAAAGAAGAACGCTTCGAGTTTCCGGTGTCGGTACCCGACGCCGGCGCCGCTCGCTGAGCGCCCGTCGCCTCGACCCGAGCGACTGTTGGCGTCGGAGTCAGTCTAAGTCGAACTCGTCAACGTAGTCGCCGAGTTCGAAGGTGATGTCCTGCAAGCCGCCATCATGCATTTGACCCGCCAACGCTTCGACGGCAATGTTGATCGCGTCAAATCGAGTGCTGAACGAGTAGTAGTCCTCTTGGGTTTCTTCAGGCAGCGCGGCCAGACGACGCTCCACGAGGTCGCGGTCTTGGCGCGCCAACATCAGCTCCGGCGAAGGCCCGTCGTGGCGACGATCCATGAACAGTATGTCGTAGGCCACCCCAACGGGGTTGATGGCCAAGAAGACGGGCTGCAAACACAGCAACCATTGGTGTGCATCAGCGCTGGTGACTCTCCAAAAACCCGTGAGCTCGGCAGCCAGGACCTGACCAAAGTACGCGCCCATGGACTGAGCCAACAACGGCACCGCTTCCGGCCGACTGCTCATCTCCCCGCGAGCACCGACGACGTAGTGATCCAAGAGCGGCAGCGTCTCGTGCGTGAAGTCCAATTCGAAGCCCACCGCCGCATGCACGAAGCGCACACAACCGGCAGCGAGCTCTGTGATCGAAGTGGGGACAGAGGGGGCAATGTCAGGAGATGTCACCGAGACGATTCTATCCGTCAGCGCGCCCCTATGGAACGACCCAGTCGATTACGCTGGTGGTTCCTGGCCGGACGCAGCGAACGCAACTAGACTCTTGATCTCTGACAACAGACGGTCTCACTTCATGCGCCTCGGCATTCTGAGCGACATTCACGCCAACTACCCTGCGCTGAGCGCGGGCCTCGCCGTCTTACGACGCGCAAACGTCGAGGAAATCTACTGTTTGGGAGATACCGTCGGCTACGGTGGTTCACCAAACCAATGCGCTGACACCATTCGAGCCGTTGCCAAAGCGACGGTCCTGGGGAATCACGACGCCGCCGTGGCTGGGAGGATGGACTACAGTTACTACTATGAGGCGGCCCGCCGAGCGCTCGACACGCACGCCGAAATTCTCACCAAAGCGAATCACGAGTGGCTGCAAAGCCTGCCCTACACGCACTTTCTAAATCGTCATGGCGTACAGCTTTGTCACGGTTCGCCGGCCCACTTGGAAGAGTTCGAGTACGTCTTCTTGCCGGAACAAGCGCGGGAGTGTTTGCCGATGTACGCCGAGCTATTGCCGCTGACGGTCGTCGGACACTCACACCTCTGCCGGGTGTTCGAGTTGTCAGAGGATGACGTGACCGAGCTGCCGCCTGAAGACTTCGAACTCAATCCCGACTTGAAGTACATCATCAGCGTCGGATCGGTCGGACAACCGCGGGACACCGACAACCGCGCGAGCGTCACCGTATTCGACACCGACACGAACCGTTTCGAGTTCAAGCGTGTCGCCTACGACGTCGAGACGGCTGCCGACGACGTCTTCGATCGTGAGCTCGAGCGCAACTTCGGGCATCGCTTGTTCATCGGCGCCTGAGGCGGTCACTCACGGCCCGCGTCGGAAGCGATTGGGCTTCGAGTCTCGGAAGCCACGCCACACCCGACGCACGACGGGTCGCTTGCCAAGCAGGGGTCGTATCAGCAGCAAGCCCGCGAGGAAGCCCCCGACGTGGGCAAAGAAGGCCACGCCGCCACCGGAGCTTCCCAACGACAACCACGCCATGAGCAAGTTCACCGCGAGGAAGATCGCAGCGATGGTCCACGCAGGAAGCACGACGAACACCCCCAGCGGGATCCACAGGAGCGGGATGCCGTTGAGGCAGAGGATAGGTGCCCGCGGGTAGAGCACGATGTAACCGGCGACCACGCCAGCGATCGCCCCCGAGGCGCCGATCATGGGGACAGTGCTCGATGCACCAACGAGCAACTGCAGGGCAGCTGCTCCCACACCCGAAGCGAGGTAGAAAACGACGTATCGCCAACGCCCGAGTGCGTCTTCCAAATTATCGCCGAAGATGTGCAGAAACCACATATTCGACCCGAGGTGGCCCCAGTCGGCGTGCATGAACATGCTGCTGACCACGGTCACCGACTCCCCCACGGGGTCGAGAAAGAAGCGTGCGGGGACCAACCCATAGTAGGCGTGCAGCCAGTACTCACCCGCGCGCAGGCGCGCAGCCAGCAGCAAATGCACGGCGACGTTCAGAGCAATCAGCACGTAGGTCAGCCACGGGCGCTGACGCGTGGGGTTGTCATCGCTGATGGGAAAGAACATGACGCCGGGACAGACAGCGAACGACCGCGCCCGCCAAGCAGTCTGATATGCGCGGTCCCCGGGCCGCGCAAGCCGGGGGCGGGCATCGAGGCCGCCCTGTGAGCCGGTCCCCGATGAGGCCCAGGGTCGGGCGCCGTTGCACTCTGGAAAGCCTCCACTATTGTGACCTGGCCAACATGCTGTCGTCGATCCAGCTGAGGGTTGTGGTCCTTGCTCTCGGCTTCCTTGCCTGCGCAGGACCCGCACTCTCCGGCAACGTATTTCGGAAAGGGGACGTCGCGTTCCGGGTGGGGCCAATTCCCGAGCATTGGCGCTTGCTCGAAGACCCACGCCTCGACGGAGACCTCGCGTCCTTTGCGTTTCGCAGCGACGAACGAGAACTGACGGTGGGTGCCGCTGGTCGCTGTGGGCGCGACAGCGACGACGTGCCGCTCGCCTCACTGACGCGTCACCTCACGATTGGCTTCACGGATCGTGAAGTCATCGCCGAGCGCAACCTGACGCTGGCGGGGCGAGCCGCCCTACGCACCGAAATGACGGCCAAGCTCGACGGCGTCCAGAAGCATCTCGTTTTCGTGGTCGTGAAGAAGGACTACTGCGTCTACGACTTCTGGCGCATCTCCGACGCCGCCCCTGGTGATTCGTCGGAATTCGACCGCTTCGTGGCAGGCTTCATGACGTTGGACTGAACGCCGCAGCAGGAGTGGGCGCGGCGTGCAGGTGGCGCGACCGGCTCGCATTTTCGTGGTACTTCTGTCGCGATGGATAGCTCGGCCCCCTCCGTTCGACGGCCATCGGCACTGCCCCCGCCAAAGGAAGTGGAGCCTGCGAATCCGCTCGTCGAGCGTCTGACGGAAAACCTGGCTGCGCTGGGGGAGATCTCGGAAATGGTACGCGGGGCGTGCGTCGCGCTATTCCGCAGACCGTTCGAGACCAAAGAGATCATCCGGCAGATCGAGAGCCTCGGCGTGATGTCGATGGGGATCGTGATCGTCACCAGCGTGTTCATCGGCATGGTCATGTCGACGCAGTTCGCTTTCGGGCTGCAGAAGTTCGGTGGCATGGAGTACACGGGCCGCGTCGTCGCTTTGACGTTTGCTCGCGAGCTGGCACCGACGCTGACGGCCGTCATCGTCGGCGGCCGTATCGGCGCCGGCATGACCGCTGAATTGGGGTCGATGGCCGTCACCGAACAGATCGACGCCATCAAGGCTCTGGGCGCGGATCCCGTCAAGAAGCTGGTCGCACCGAGGTTGTTCGCTTCCACTCTGATCATGCCCGTCTTGGGGAGCTTTGCTCTGGTCCTGGGGTTCTCCGGCGCGATGTTCATCACAGACCTGCAGTTCGGGATCCCCTATCACTTCTTCCTCGGTTCAGCGTTGCATACGTTGAAGATGATGGACTACGTTTCTGGCCTGGTGAAAACGCCGTTTTTTGGCGCCATCATCGCCATCATCGGCTGCTACTACGGCATGAAAACGCGCGGCGGAACGGCAGGCGTCGGAAGCAACACCACCAAGACGGTGGTGGTCACATCGATCTCCATTCTGATCACGGACTTCTTCCTCACCAAAGGCGTGATTGAGCTGTGGAAGCTGCTTTGAGTCGAAAACGACGATGAGCCCCGACGAGATCCGAAAGCACGTCGTCGTCACCGGGGCCAGCCGCGGCATCGGGCGCGCCACGGCCTCCGCACTCGCGGAACGTGGGCTGGCACTCACCCTGGTCGGGCGTCCTTCTGCCCAGCTGGAGGAGGCCTGTGACTCTTTCACACGGAGTGGCGCGGCGTGTCGGGTCATTCACTGCGATCTGCAGGTAGCCGTAAGCGTCGAGGCCGCCGGAGCCGAAGCGCTACGGTGGGGCGCTCCAGCTGCGCTCGTCAATTGCGCCGGAATCGTGGAGCGCGCACCGTTGGAGGAACTGACGCTCGAATCCTACCAACGGCAGATGGGTGTAAATCTGACGGCACCCATCTGGCTCGCGCGAGCACTTCTGCCAGCGATGAGGGTGGCGAAATCGGGTCGTATCGTCAACGTCGGCAGCATCAGCGCCACTCTCGGATCTGCGGGACAGATCGCCTACAACGCCTCCAAGTGGGCGCTGGTCGGGTTCACCAAGTCTTTGGCGGAAGAGCTGAGCGACAGCGGCTTGATGACGGTGGTCGTGCATCCGGGCGCCGTCGACACGGACATGTTGCGCGGTAGCCCCTATCCACCACGGATGACACCCCGGGACGTCGCGCGCACCTTGGTGTTCTACGCTTTGGAGGCGCCGCTTGCCCACAACGGAGCCGTCATCGAGATGTTCGGCGTTTGACGGCGCGCTCGACGAAGCTGGCCACGATCCGGACCGCTTGCCCCAAGGACAAAGGGCTAAGGGCCCGCCGCACCCGCTTTCCTCTACCGTTGCTCCCTCCCGGGCCTGGCGGAGTTCAAGGCGCGCAGTCGGCGGACCCACAAGTCAGTTCGTGAGCAGGTAGCACCGGTGCGCACGAGAGTGCAAGGGCCAAGGACCCCGGAAGCCTTCTGGGGAGTCGGCCTCCGCACCAGGCTGCCGCAAAGCGGCAGACGCCTCTACAGTGGGATGTTGCCGTGCTTTTTTGCGGGCAGGTCCTGGCGCTTGGTCGTCAATACGTCGAGCCAACTGCAGAGTTGGGTACGCAACTCGCGCGGCTTGATGACCTGATCGATGAACCCCAACTCCGCCGCTCGGCCAGGATTGAGAAACCGTTCGCTATACTCGTTGGTGAACTCCGCACGCAAAGCCGCCGGATCCTCCGCCGCCGCCAAGGTCCGGCGATGAATGATGTTGACGGCTCCTTCCGCCCCCATCACGGCGACCTGGGCAGTCGGAAAGGCCAGGTTGACGTCCGCCCGAATGTGTTTGCTGCTCATCACGTCGTAGGCGCCCCCGTAGGCCTTGCGCGTAATCACGGTCAGCTTGGGCACGGTCGCTTCGCAGTACGCGTACAAGAGCTTTGCTCCGTGAAGAATGATGCCGCGGTGTTCCTGACCGACGCCAGGAAGGAAGCCCGGGACGTCCACGAGGGTGATGACCGGGATGTTGAACGCATCGCAGAAGCGCACGAAACGTGCCGCTTTGACGGAGGCGTCGATATCGAGCACGCCGGCGAGCACGGCGGGTTGGTTCGCGACCACTCCGACGGAGTGGCCCCCGAGGTGGCCAAAGCCCGTGACGATGTTGGCGGCGAAACCCGGAGCGACCTCGAAGAAGTCGTGGTCATCGAGCATGGAGGTGATGATGCGCTTGATCTCGTATGCCTTGTTGCTCTCGCTAGGGACGAGCTCGTCCAGCTCCGGCAGGGAGCGAGCTTTCGGGTCCTGCGTCTGACGGACGAAGGGGTTCTCTTTGCTACTCTGGGGCAAGAAGCTCAGGAGCTTGCGGACAGCGCGCAAGCACGTGCGTTCGTCCGGCATCGCAAACTGGCACACACCCGACGTTTCCGCGTGCGTCCGCGCTCCGCCGAGGCCCTCCTTGTCCACCTTCTCATGCGTGACCGCGGCGATGACATCAGGGCCGGTGATGAACATGTGGCTGCTACCCTCCACCATGAAGATGAAATCGGTGATCGCCGGCGAGTACACGGCGCCCCCGGCACAGGGTCCCAAGACCACGCTGATCTGGGGCACCACGCCACTGGCCAACGTGTTGCGCAAGAAGATGTCCGCGTATCCGGCCAGCGACGCGACCCCCTCTTGAATGCGCGCACCACCCGAATCATTCAAGCCGATGATGGGGGCCCCGACGCGCATCGCGAGGTCCATCACCTTGCAGATCTTCGAGGCGTGGGCCGCGCCCAACGAACCCCCCAGAACGCTGGCATCTTGAGAGAAGACGAACACCGGGCGGCCGAGAATCCGTCCGCGCCCGACGATCACTCCGTCGCCCGCAACCTTGCGCTCCTGCATGCCGAAGTCGTGACTCTGGGTCGAGACGGTCTCGTCGATCTCCGTGAAGGTGCCCGCGTCTACGAGCTCCTCGATGCGTTCGCGAGCGCTGAGTTCTCGGACTCCATTCGAGCGTGCGTTCATGTCCCCATCTTCCCTCGACAAGCTGGGCTCAGGGCAACCAAAACGCGCACTCGGAACGCTCGTCGAGACCCCAAGTGCCATCTGGCAGCTCGCTATCCCTGGCCGAGCCGACCGATCCGCCTCTTGCCGGTCGATCAGTGTCGCTTGGCGAAGGGGTCGAATTCGTCTTCGGTAGGCTCTGCGCTCGGCTCGGGCTTGGGAGCACGAACGGGGGCGCGCACCAAGGGCCGCCGAACGGTCCGGTTGGGGCGCTTGGCGACCGTGGCTGGCTCTTCTTCGGCGTCGTGCTCGGGTGCAGCGGCGTCTTCGACCGGTACGGCCTGCTCCAACGCGTGCTCACGATTGAGCTCTTGCTGCTTCTTCATGTCGTCGCGGATCTCGTTCCAGCTGCCGGTACCTTGGGCTTCCGGCGCTGCTTCGCTCGCGTGAGGAACGGACGCCGCCGTCGCTTTGGATTCTTCTTTTCCACCAGCCACGAGCCAGAAAACCAAGATGACGAGAGCGGTGGCCGCGCCGCCGAATAGCGCCAAGCGCTTGTTGTCGAACCTGCGAGCGGCGAAAACGCTCGCATCGCTGGTCAGTGGCTCGGCGGTGATGGACCCTGGTTCGGACGTGGTCTCCCTGTAGAAGACCGGACCTGGCGGGGCGGAGTGGAGCGCCAAGCGCCCATCGCCCACGGAGTATCGCTCGCCCTCGGGCGCATCTTGCAGCTCGCGATACGCCAAGCGCACGTCGAACTGCATCTCCGCGGCGCTCTTGTAGCGATTGGACTTGTCTCGCTCCAACGCCTTGTTGACGATCTCCACCACCGCCCGTGGCAGTGACGGATCGATGTTCTCGATCCTCGGTGCAGGCTTGGTGACCGCCAAGACCAACGACTCGTTGACCGTGCCTCCTTGATGCACGTACCGCCCAGTGAGCAAGGTAAACATCGAGGCTCCCAACGCCCACAAATCGCTTTGTGCATCCACCTTGTCCCAATGAGCACTCGCTTGTTCCGGCGGCATGAAGGCGGGCGTGCCCATCGAGACACCTGCCAACGTCTGCCCAGGGTTTTCGGGAACGTTGATGCGCGCAATGCCGAAGTCGAGAAGCCGCACCGTGTTCTCGTGTGTCAGAAACAGGTTTTCGGGCTTGATGTCTCGGTGAATGACGCCCTTGTTGTGGGACGCCTGCAGCGTGTCCAGTACGTCGTCCGTGAGGGACAACACCTCCAACGGATCCAGCACACCACCTTTGCGGTCGCGTCGCGCTTCGAGGTTTTCGCCTTCGAGCAGATCCATCACCAGGAACGCGCAACCATCTTCGGTAACGTCGTCATCGTAGACGGTGACCGCCCCGGGATGCTCGATGTGGTTGCCCACGTACGCCTCTCGCAAGAAGCGCTCTCGGAAATGCGTGTGCGCGGAAAGCTCGGGGTGCAGCACCTTGATGGCCACGCGCTTGCCGTTGCGATGACTCGCGGAGTAAACCGATGCGGTACCCCCAACACCCAGCAGGGCGTCGAGTTCCCACTTGTCGTTGAGCGTCGTGCCAAGGCGACGGCGCGCAAACTCCTCGAGCGATTCCTGGGTCACAAACCTTTCCTAAGCAATTTCACCACGCCGCCGATCCGCGCGCCCCGACGTACGGAACAGTCGTGCAATGTGCGCCGAAATATGACCCATATCTCGTCATTGAACAATCTACGCCGAGACACTTTCTAAGATGGCCCAGGCCCGCACAGGCCCACCTAGGAACACCACCTGCGCCGAGTACGGCTGAATCCTTCCCCGCTTTCGTGTAAAAGACGGTTCTTCGCCGATGTTTGACGCTCCACAGTACCGTGTCACGGGAATCGCACTCCTGCTCGGATGTCTGCTCTTTCCAGCAACGGCGCGCTCCCAATCCGAGGAGGAGCAACCGGGAGAACGAGCCGCAGCCGAAGTGATGTTCGAAGCCGGACGGACGGCAATGGCCGACGGGAACTATGACGAGGCGTGCGAGAAATTCGAAGCCAGCATGAAGCTGGATCCGGCACCAGGAACGCTGCTCAATCTGGGCAACTGCGAAGAAAAGCGCGGACGCATCGCCTCCGCCTGGGAGCGCTATGTCGCGGCTCAGCGCGAGCTCCCGAGCAATGACCGCCGCCGTGAGTTCGCAGCGAAGAAGGCCAAAGAGTTGGAGGGCGCAGTGCCTCGCCTGACCATCTCACTTGCGGCCGACGCACCGGAGAATACGCACGTCCTTCGCGGTGAAGTCGATCTGACCGGGAGCATAGGGGTCGCACTGCCTTTGGACCCGGGCAGCTATTCCATCCTCGTAGCCGCACAGGGCTACGAGGAACGTGCGTTCGACGTTGAGCTGGCCGTTGGCGAAGCACGCTCGCTGGAAGTTTGGCCCGGTGAGAAGCTGCCGGAGCCGCCGCCACAGAAAACGCCGGCCTCCTCGCCTGCTGAGGAACCCGTCCAGTGGGGTCCGTTGACCAAACGCCAGTGGGGCTACGTCGCTGGCGGCGTGGGAATCGCGGGTATTGCGACGGCGTTGACCACCGGCGCGCTGGCCATCCGCGAAATGCAGACCATGGACGATCACTGCGATGTCGATACGGGACGGTGCGATCCAACTGGCATAGAAGCCGACGCGAATGGTGAAACATACGTCACGATCGCCAACGTGGCCGGCGCCATCGGTGTCGCCGCGCTCGGAACCGGCGTATACTTGGTGCTCACCAGTGGCAGTGGATCGACGAGTGTGTCGTCATCCTCCGCCACATCCTCTGCCGGGCCCAACGCGAAGAAGTCTCGAACTGGCAAAGAACTTCCGCGAGTGGAGTTCGGCAGCTTCCGAGGTTACCACGGCCTACGGGTTACGGGTCAGTTCTGATGAGTGCGACAAATTCACGAGCCAATGCGCTGGCCCTGCTGATGGCAGTGCTGTCGGTGTTGGCGCTCGGCTGCGAAACGTTGATTGGTGCGGACTTCTCGAAGGACTTCGACGAAGTTCCGTCGCTGTCCACTCCGATTGGTCCGGGCGCAACGCCGACTGGCGGCTCGCCCACGACACCGGCAGCAAGCGGCGCGGGGCAAAGTGGTTGCCGCTCTTGTGGCGCGATGGGAGCGAACTGCGGGGTGCTCGACGACGGCTGCGGCAACACGCTGAACTGCGGTTCGTGCACGCTCCCTGAGATTTGTTCCGACGACAACCGCTGCGAGTGCGACGCTCAAACCTGCGAGCAGCTCGGCGCCGAGTGCGGTGGTATTGCCGACGGCTGCTACGGCGAACGCTACTGTGGGGACTGCCCCGCGGGTGAGCAGTGTGGTGGCGGTGCCACCGAGAACAGCTGCGGGACGAACGTCTGTATTCAGCGTACGTGTGCGGAGCTAGGAGCTGCCTGCGGCTTGATCACCACCTGCGGCGTGGTCATCGACTGCGGGAGCTGCGAATCGCCACAGGTGTGCGGTGGGGACGGCGTACCGAACCAGTGTGGCGGCTGCGAACCACTGCGCTGTTCTGAGGTTCTGGGCAACACGTGCGGGCCCATCGACGACGGCTGCGGCGGCACCATCAGTTGTGGCTGTGAGCCGAACGAGGTCTGTGTCCCCCGCAACGACGGCACGGACACGCTCGAGTGCTGCCTACCTATCCAGTGTCCGGCCGACGGCACGTGCGGCGCGATCGACAACGGCTGCGGTACTCTCATCGATTGCTCGAGCAGCTGCGCTGACGGCGAGGAGTGCATCGATGGCATCTGCTGTTCCGGCGATACCCAATGCCCGGACAGCGTTTGCGGCATCGTCAACCTCTGTGGCACCGAGCAAGACTGCGGTGGCTGTTCCGACGGCTTGGGCTGCAACGCGAACAACCGCTGCGTCGAATGCGGATGCCCCACGGATGGCCGTTGCGGCGACGATTTGCCGGACGGTTGCGGCGGCACGATCGACGGCTGCGGCTGTCCCACGGGTGAGGTTTGCGGTCCCAACGGCCTGTGCCTGTGCAGCCCGGAGCAATGTCCCACCACCGGCTGTGGCACCTTCGCCGACGGTTGTGCCGGCTTCCTCCAGTGTGCCTGCGAGGGAACTGGCAAGTGCGTGAACAACGCCTGTTGCCAGCCGACCTGTCCGCCCGCGGATGGCAGCGGGCAGATCCCGTGCGGACAGCAACCTGACGGCTGCGGTGGCTACATCGACGACTGTGGCTGCCCAGCGGGGTCATTCTGCAACAACCGCTTCTGTTGTACACCTCAAGGCTGCCCCGGCAACGGCGCGTGCGGCAATATCGGTGACGGCTGCGGCGGAACGATCAGTTGCGTATGCAACCAAGGTGAGCAGTGCGTCAACGGCATGTGCCAGTGCGTGCCCAACGATTGTCCGACGGACAACACCTGTGGCACCTTCGACGATGGCTGTGGCGGCACCATCACTTGCGACTGCGGCGCGGGCAACTCGTGCGACAACGGTGTATGCTCGTGCGTGCGCAACGCGTGTCCGAACGACGGCACCTGCGGCATGATCGACGATGGCTGCGGCTCGACTCGCAACTGCACGTGCCCAGCCGGTGAGTCCTGCAGCGGCGGTACGTGCCAGTGTGACCCGACGCAATGCCCCAACCCTTCCACGGACGTCTGCTACATGGGGGAGTGCTGCGAACCGCTAGCGGACTGCCCAATGGGTGCCTGCGGCACGATGGACGACGGCTGCGGCGGCACGATCACCTGCGGCACGACCTGCGCGCCCGTCGAGTCGTGCGTCGACAACGCGTGCGAGTGTGACCCTGCGAAGTGCAGCCCGGGGACGTGCAACATGGACGGCACCTGTGCTTCGTGCATGCCCTCCACCACAATGTGCGGAACTGCCGAATGCGGCACCGCGCCCGACGGCTGTGGCAGCACGATATCCTGTGGCACCTGCGCTACAGGCGAAGTCTGCGATTCGATGCAGACGTGCTGTACCCCCGTCGCCGATCCGTGTGGAGCAGCGGGCTATGAATGCGGCACGGCCGCGACTGGTTGCGGTACGTCGGTCACCTGCGGCACCTGCGGCATGAACGAAACGTGCAACGCCAGCCAGAAGTGCGTATGCGCGCCCGATCCGGACCCGTGTGGCACGGCGACCTGCGGCTCAGCTCCGAACGGTTGCGGCGGCACCGTTAGTTGCGGTCCAGCGTGCCCCGACGCAGGCATGTAGTCAGCGCCAGCGGTAGATCGGCGTTCGCCGGCAACACGGATTTCGCGGCAGGCACCTACCGCTCCGGGTCGTGATAGTCGACCTCGACACCACGCGGCGTTCGGAAACGTGTCGTGGGACCGTCCTTCGCGACGATGTAGTCGGGGCTGACGGGCACCTTGCCGTAGCCCCCCGGTGTATCGACGATGAACTTCGGCAGCGCGATCCCGCTGAGCCGGCCTTGGAGCTCAGCCATCAGCCGTTGCCCCACGGAAAGAGGCGTGCGCAGATGGCCCGTGCCAACGACGGGATCCATCTGAAGCAAGTAATAGGGTCGCACCCGCTCTCGCACGAGTCCCCGAAACAGCTGCATCAGCGTGCTCGCATCGTCGTTGACCCCGCGCAGGAGCACACACTGGTTCATGACCGGAAACCCCGCGTCGGCAAGCCGTCGACACGCAGCGCGCGACGCCTGCGACAGTTCGTTC
>JBNKZR010000089.1:0-21061 GCA_050301735.1 Polyangiaceae bacterium
TACACGTCGGACTCGAGCGGGTCTAGTGGCACCGGCATGGGGTTGGCGATCGCGAAGCGGGTGGTCCAGGTGCACGGCGGGGACATCTGGGTGGCCGAGACAGGCAACACGGGCACCACGTTTGCGATCAGCCTGCCCGTCGTTCGCAGTTCTGAGGTTGCAGCGTGATCCGCTCCGGTCGGCATGGGGCCCGCAGCGCGGCACGACCGTCGAGTAGTGGTGCTCTGGACCGCCGCAGCGTGTTGCGCGGTGGCCTGGGCGCGTTGGGGCTGATGGCGGCACGACCGGTGCCGACGGTATTTGCCAAGCGGAGCTTTCGCCTGCGGGTTTTGGGTACCCATGTCACGTTGCAGGAAGCGATTCGACGTCGGGCAGAGCAGGACTTGGGCATCGAGCTCGACTTCAGCCCCGGGGGTAGTGCCGCCGTGCTGCACCAAGCATCCACACGACCCGCGAGCTTCGACCTCTACGAGCAGTGGTCGGATAGCATCAACGTGCTGTGGCAGGCACAAGCCATTCAACCGCTCGAACTTGCGCGCCTGACCTACTGGGATGACGTCAGTCCTTTGGCCAAGACAGGGCGCTTGACGGCACAAGCGCGCTACGGAGCCGGCGACTCGCCGGAACGCATCCTATTCGTCCAGCCCAACGGCACGTTGGCAGGTAATCCGACGCAGCAAATTAGCTACCTGCCTTACGTCCACAATGCCGACTCCTTCGGCTACGATACTCGAATCGTTGCGCGCGGTGTCGCTTACGAAACGGAGAGTTGGGCTTGGCTCCTCGATGACCGCTACCGGGGCAAGGTTGCGCTCGTCAATCAGCCAACCATCGGACTGTTCGATGCGGCTCTCGCTGCCGAGGCAGCGGGACTGCTGAAGTTTCGTAACATCGGCGATCTGTCGGAAACGGAGTTGGACGCCTTGTTTCGACTCCTGATCGAGCTGAAGAAGCAGGGGCATTTCCGGGGCGTTTGGCGTTCCGTGCCGGACTCCGTCGAGATGATGCGTCGGGGGGAGGTTGCGGTGGAGAGCATGTTCTCGCCGGCCGCCGCTGCTCTCAACGGTCAAGGGGTGCCGTGTGTCTACGCTGCGCCCAAAGAAGGCTATCGAGCCTGGCAAGGTGTGATGTGTCTGTCGTCCCGAACCGACGGGCGGGCGCGAGACGCCGCCTACGCGTACATGAACTGGTGGCTTTCGGGTTGGCCCGGCGCGTTCATTGCCCGTCAGGGGTACTACATCTCCACGTCCCAGTTATCGCGGCCCTATCTGTCCGAGAAGGAGTGGGACTATTGGTACGAAGGGAAGAGCGCCGCGCTGGACTTGAAGAACACGGCGGGAGAGATCGCGGTGCTTGCTGGCAGCAAGAGGAATGGTGGCTCCTACCTGCAACGCTTCAGCAACATTGCCGTTTGGAACACGGTGATGCCAACGTACGAGTACTCTCTTCAGAGGTGGGCTGAGTTTCTCGCCGCCTGAGTGGGGGAGTGTGAAGTCGAGGCAAGAGTCATGGATAAACTCTTCTCTGAGACATCCACCAAGCTGACCATCGCCGGCAAGATACTGACGGCGCTGCTGGTGATGGTGCTGTTGGTCGTTGCCGTCAGCGTCGTCGGCTATGCTGGGGCCCGGAAGCAGGCCGAACGCTTCGAGGGAGTGCGTCTCGCAAATGAGCGTGCCACCACCGTTCAAGATGTGGATCGTTCCGTGGTCGCATTGCAGCGCGACGTGGAGCACTACACGTTCACCGGTCATCAGAGCATCGCCGATGCGGTCAAGGCGCGGGGTCAGCGAGTCAAGAGTGAGCTGCAACGCGTACTGGCGCTGAGTCAAACACGCCAGGAGACTGAACTGGTCGAACGGCTGAAGCGTCACCTGACGGAATACGAACATACCTTCGAGCAAGCCGTCGAGGAGCGCGAATTGCGGCGTCAACTCGTGTCGGACGGGGCGCGTGAGGCGATGTCGGCGTTCTTTGGAGCGTTGCGACCGGAGCAAGAGCTCACGGCGAGCCAGCACGCTGCACAGAAGGAGCTGACCGACGCGATGCGTGCCGCAGAGACCGCACTCTACGAATACCTGCATCGGCCGAAGTTCGCGTTGCTGACCGACAGCGAGAGGCGCGTGGCCGACGCCAGTGCTGGGTTCAGGCGCGAGTTTCCGGAACAGGAGGCTCCGCCCGCCGTCAATCACGCACGGCGCTACCTCGGGGTGTTCACGCGTGTCGTGCAGGCCACCCGCGGCTACTTGCACCTGACCGGCGTGGTGATGGCCGGGGAGGCGTTGGAATTCGGCTACGTGACGAAGCAACTCAGGGACACCATCTTGAGCCAAGTTCATCCTATGTCCGAAGATTTCGCGCACTCTGTGGAGCAGACGCGGCATCGCGTTGTCCTGGTGTGTTTGGGGGCCATCGTGGTAGCGCTGTTCGTCGCCTCGATGCTGACGCGAAGCTTGTCACGGCCGATCGCGGCCATCTCGAAGACGTTGACCGATCTGGCCAATGACCGCGAGGCGGTCGTACCAGGCACCGAGCGGCACGACGAGATCGGGCAGATGGCGAAGGCTGCCGACGTCTTCAAACGCAAGAACCTCGAAACCAAGGCTCTGTTGGAACGAGCGCAGCACCTGGCGGCAGAACTCGAGCGACACAAGGACAAGCTCGAGAAGTCGAACAGCGAACTCGAGCAGTTCGTGTACACCGTTTCGCACGATCTGAAGTCGCCGGTCGTGACCAGTGCGGGCTTCCTGGGCATGATCCGCAGACTCGCCGAACGAGGTGAGGTCGACAGAGCCCTGGAGAAGTTGGATACGCTCGAGGCCGCGAACCGTCGAATGGCACAGCTCATCGATGACCTGCTCGACCTCAGTCGTATCGGACGGATCGACCAAGAGACGTCCAGGCTCGACCCCAAGCAGCTCCTCGAAGAGTGGAGACAAAGCAATCAGCTACGTCTGCAGGAAGCTGAGCTCGATGTCGTCATCGACGAGTTGCCCGCAGTCGAGGCGAATCGGTCACGGTTGATGCAGGTTTTCGACAACCTGCTGACTAATGCGCTCAAGTACGGGCGCCCAACGGACGGCGTTGGTGAGATCACAGTTGGCGGTCAGGAAGTGGACGGCGAGATCCGCTTCTGTGTGAGGGACGCGGGCCCGGGCATTCCTCCCGAGTTTCACGACAAGGTATTCGGTCTTTTTCAACGTCTGGCTGCGGACAAGCCGGGCACGGGGGTGGGGCTCGCTATCGTCGACAAGATCATGAAGACTCACGGTGGTCGAGTGTGGGTTGAGTCAAAAGGGAATGGCGAGGGTGCCCAGTTCTGGGTGGCCTTTCCACAGCATCCTATTAAGCGCGACTCCGGTGCGCCGTACTCGTCTTCATGAACGTGCTGTTGGTAGAGGACAACGATGAGCACGCGGAACTCGTCACCTTTGCTCTCGAATCACGGGTTGCGAGCGTGGAGCGAGCGGAGGACGGCGAGCAGGCTCTCCGGCACTTGTTGGAGGAGAAGCGCAGTTTCGACCTAGTGTTGCTCGACATCAACATGCCACGCGTCAGTGGTATCGAGGTTTTGGAGCGGGCAAAGGCGACCGAGATAGGCAAGCGCACTCCGATCGTCATGATGACGACTTCGGCGTCGCCGCGCGATCGTTTCCTCGCGTACCATCATCACGCCAATGGCTACACCGTCAAACCGACGGACTTCAGAGCGTTGGAGGACATGCTCCACGCCGTCGTCGAGTTTTGGGGTAAGTGGAACCGAAGGCCAGAGCTGCCTTCTGCGTTGTAGGCTCGTCCACGCTCATTCCGCTGCACACACCGGAACGTCCAGCGACACGTCGCAAAATTCGCTAGCACACTGACCGGAGTAGGTGCACTCCGTGCCGTTGTCGAACGGCTCGAGGCACAGGGAGTCCTGACAGTCTCCGAGCGGCGCCATGCTGCAATCCGCGGCGGGCACGAGCAGACACAGGCCTTCCGCGCAGCTGCGTTGAGGAAACGCCAAGTTGCAGCGTTCGCCGAGCCCAACGGGCAGCTCGCACAGACGGGTTTGATAGCTGCAGTAGGTGCCTTCGTCGGCGCAAGTAGCCTCGCTGTTGTAGAAGCAAGGATCACCGAGCTCTCCAGGGGGAAGGCACGTGTCCGTGGAGGCGAACATGCAGAGCAGCCCATCGACGCACGGGTTGTTGCCGAGGGACTGCCAGACCATGTCGCCGCACGCTTCTTCGAGAGCATGGTCGGGCGCGCACGTTCCCTCAGTCGTGCTGCCCTCGTTCTGTACGCAGTAAAGCTCGGGCCGGCAGTCGCCGATACCGTTGCCGCAGGGCTCGCCTTCTTCCGAGTAGAACGCGTCGCAGACACCGACGCCAGGTTCGGCGGTTTCCTCGCAGTAGACCTCGTCACCGGCGCAACCACTGCGAGGATCGCACGGGTCGCCATCTTCCGGGAGTTGGGCGCAGCTTTGATCTGCCGCGCCAGGGCTCGCGTAGATGCAGCTCAGTGTATCTGGGCATTGCTGCTGCAAGGTGCAGACGTCGCCCTCGTCGACTTTCTCCACGCAGGCGTCCGCCTTGCAGGCGTAAGGATACGTGCACACCGTTGCGCTACAGTCTTCCCCGAGTGCCGCCGGTACGACGCAGCTGCCCTCGTAGCAGCTTCTGGAGCGACATTGACTGGGATCGTCACACGTGGCTCCGTCCTCGAGAATGGCAGCACATAGCTGCTCGCCACTGCAGTACAGATCTCCCGAGCCGCAGAAGACATCCGCGCAGGATTCGCCTTCCGCGGCGTACTCGACGCACACGCCTTCGAATGCGCCAGAGTAGGGGCAGTAGCCTTCGATGCACGTGCTCGTGAACGAGTCGTTCAGGGCGCAAGGCTCACCCAACGCCGCAGCGGCTTGGAAGACGTTCCAACACGTGGCTGTGCCCGACAAATACGAGGCCTCCCACGCGCCCAGCACGTCCAGATTCTCGTCCATCAGGCACTCCGCGGCGGCGCTACCATCGAAAGCGAGCATGCCGTCGCCCACCGCGCCGGGGGCAAGTGCACAGGACAGTGCGCCAGGCATCGCGTCGACTGCGGCGCAGTCGTCGCGCTCGGCGAGCGCACATCGTTCGAGCCAGGCTGCGCGCAGACCGTCGCAGAACTCTTCCACGCTGATCGGCTCGATGGGCTCTGGTTCGTCGGGCGGAGGATCGGTCTGCTCCGCTCCGGCGTCGGCGTTCGGCGTGTCGCTGCCTGCGTCACCCATTTCGGGCGTGTCGGCGTCGGCCTCGTCTGTGGGGGCTTCTTCTGCGTCGCTTGCCGCGGCGTCCGTGGTCGTGCCGTCCGTCGTGCCAGGAGCCGGGTCGGTCGAGTCCGTGTCTTGCTCGGTCGTGGCCTGATCGTCCGTCGCCGAGTCGTCGCTGGATGGGTTGTCGCTCTCAGCGGAGGACGACGGATCCGTCGCCTCGTCCGTCGCGCCATTTTCGGTACCCGCGTCTCCGATCTCTTGCTGGCTATCATCGCCGCAAGCGACGAGACACAGACTCACTCCCAGGAACATCCACTTCATCGCTTCAGGCTTCTCCAAACGACGAGAAGACCTCAACGCCCTAGCCGTGTCAACGTACCGTTCACGCACACACGTTGCGCTGACCCAGAACTGGTCGTGGAATGCGCCCCGAGTGGGATGGTCGCGGGGCACGCGGCGTTCTCACAATGGTGAGATACTCACCCACCGCGGGAGAGGCCAGCGCGACATGCGCATGCTCGGCGGTGATTCTCACCGCGTACCGCCGATGGGTTCGTCGTCGATCACGATCTCGTCGATCCAGACGTCATAGGCGTCAGGCTGGGGATCTGCCGATGAGATGAGCAGGGAAGACCTGGCGCTCGATGCGCGTTTGAAGGACAACCCCGGTGGGGAACCGGGGAGGAAGAGGTCCGAATGCGAAACTCACTCATTTTGCGCTGGCTGACGGGAGCGGCACTCGCGCTGTGCGCCGTCAATTGTTCGAAGCCTCAGGCGGTTGAGGAGTCAGCGCCCGAGTCCGAAGTTGCCCCGGCGCCGCTGAAGGAGGAGTCTTCTCCTGCGGCGGCGAAGGACGAGGACCGGGGCGAAGCGAACACGCGAGCTGACCAAGCCGCGGCGGCGAAGGCCCAACCCGGTGGCGAGGTCGCCCCGAACGTTCCAATCGAGCCCAGCGGCGAAGAGACGCTGTCGTGCACGAACTCGGCGCAGTGGGAAGCCGTGTCGCTCGGAGCGCTTCAGACTGGCACGATCCTGACACCCAAGCCGTCAGCGAAGCCCCCCGAGCTCGAATGGCAAGCGTGCGAAGGCATTGACGGTTGTGAGCGGCCCAAGCTCGCGCCGGGGGTGAGCGTGCTCGGGGTTGGGGCACTGGGTAACGAGCTTCGCATGGCCTTTCGAGAGGAATGCGCGGACGGTGAGCAAATGCTTCGGGTCGTCGCGTTCGACGGAAAGCCCGTGGCGACGATGCGTGGCGAGGGATTCGTGTTCGAGGATGCCGTGCTGGGAGGTGATCGGGTCTTGGTCGGAGGTTTCGGCAAGCACCTGTCGGAGAAGGCCAAAGACGGCTACGTGAAACGACGATATCTGCTCACCCGACGCGACTACGGCAGTCAGAAGATCGAAGCCGTGCGCAACAAGCAGGACTACAGACCTCACACCGCGTCGAGCCAACTGGTGCACGTTCGCGGTGCGAAGCAGTGTACCGGGCTGTTCTGGAAGATCGGGGTCGAAGAGTGCAGCTTCGCAGGCCCAGGCACCGATGCGTTCACTTTGTTCGGTTCACATCTCATCTACCGCGACCCGGCGACCTCCAAGGGTATGGCGTGGGACGTCAAGAACGGCCCACGTGTGCTCCTCGACAACTTGCAGTGGGTGATGACCGACGGGGTGAACGTCGTCTGGTCCTCTTCTGACGCGTTGTACACCACACAGCCGCGCTGGGACCTCCCGGAGCTGAAGGCAGAGCCCGCGCCCGGAGCCGCGGGACCGAGGCCAGTTGCTTACGGCTGCGGGCGGCTGCTGAGCAAAAAGGCCGCGGGGTGGTCGCTGCGGCATATCGCGAAGGGACGAGTGTGGGACTTGGACGCCGAGCGCTTGCCGGCGCTGGAGACTTCTACCACGTCTTCCGCCGTCATGAATTGCGAGCACATCTTGATGTCCAGCGGCGAGCGCATTGCGTTGCGAAATCTCGGCGAACCGCGTGCGGTAGTCGCTGCCGCGCCCACGCCGTCGGCCAATGCGTCTGCACCGCCAGCGTCTGAAGCACAGCCTGCGTCCACTGCCATCGAGGCACCACCCTCGGGAGCCGTGCCAGCACCAGCTGGCCCTGGCAGGTGAGCGTTGCACCCCCTCGGTAGGTGGGGTCAGATGGGTTGCACGCCGGTGTCGGTTGGAGGACGTTGGGTAGCGCTGTCGTGGGATATTTGGTGCGGCTGCCCACAGGTGTACAGCTGCTTGCGTGGGCACCGGTGCACCGTTGCCTACCAGCTGGAAGGGGCTACTCGATACTGTGCCGTTGGGCCCAGAACGAAACGGCTGACAGGTACACTGTAGCGAGTGTCCGCAGTGGTCGACGACCGCACTCGAGATCGACCTGGCGACTGCGGGATTCCGCACTTGGCCGTGCTAGCTTTGGTCTCGAGCTTCCACGAACTACTCGTCGGTTACTCGCTCGAACTATATACCAACCCAGGAGACTCAGTGAACTTCCCTAAAGCCGCTTGGAGTGTGTACTCGGAAGACCCCGATACGGAGGACGCTGCGCGCGAGGTCGTTCAAGCGCTGTCAAAGCAATTTGGAGAGACTGGTCCCAAAGCCGTGCTCTTGTACGCGACCATGAACCACGAGCAACAAGAGTTGGTTTCCGAGGTGCGCAAACAGCTCGGGGACCACGTGTTGCTACTCGGCTGTTCCGTGCAGGGGATCGTGTCCAACGATGACCTGACGGAAGATGGGTACGCGGTTGCTGCCATGGGATTCGGAGGAGAGGCGTTGCGCTGCTCGAGTGCTTGCGAGCGCAACGTGAACGAGAGTCCCCGCGAGAAAGGGCGCCGGCTGGCGCAGACGCTGAAGCAGGGCCTGAGCGAACCGCCGCGAGTGGTGCTGTTGTCGTACGACCCGTTGTGTGGTCTCGATGTGGAGACGATGCTCGCCGGAATTGCAGAGGAGTTGGATTGTCCGGTTGTTGGCGGTGCTGCTGGCCAACCCTGGGGGCCACCTCGACAGACTTTTCAGTATTGGAACGAAGAAGTCTTCTCGCACGGCGTCGTGGCGTTGGCGTTGGCGGGGGACTTCAACTTCGAGCTCGGCATCTGCCACGGCACTGCCCCGACTGGGATCACCAGTGTCGTCACGAAGGCGGACGGCAACCGAGTGTTGGAAATCGATGGTCGCTCGGCGGTCGATGTTTGGCGGGAGACGACCGGCTGCCGCGAAGAGGACCTGGTCGAGCAGAGTCACCTCGCAGCATGGGCGGTCGCCGTTGAAATCACCGGTCCAGATGGCCAATCGGAGCAGAGCATCCGTGGGGCCTTCGGTTTCGACCCGGATTCGGGTGCGCTCATCCTTCAGGCACCCGTGGCCGAAGGAACAAAGGTAACACTGCACCACCGCACGGCCGAGAAGGTGCTCAGTGGCACCGAGGCCATGGGCAAGCAGCTGGCTGAGCGTCTCGCCGGACGCAAGCCATGGGCCGTGGTGGGTTACGAGTGTGGGGCGCGGACGTTCCCCTTTTTGGGCGAGTCGAATACACGCGCCGAGCACGAGCAATTGAGGGCTGTCGTGGCGCCGGAGTCGCCATGGTTGGGGATGATGGCGTGGGGTGAGGTGGGGCCATGTGCGGGCAAGAATGCCTTCCACAACTACACCTTTCCGTTGCTCGTTCTGACCGACTGAAAGATTTCGTAGCGGGAAGGCCAGACCCACAGAGAAGGCTGGCGCCGTGGAAAAAGAAGAGCAGCAACTAAAAGAGAAAGCGCGCCTGCTGCTGCAGCGGGAGCGCGAGCATTTGGAGCTACGTCGCAAGCTCGATCGGCTCACGCTGTGGCTCAAGGTCGGGCAGATACTGCCCGGGCTTTTCCTGGAGCGCTCGGACAGCTACGAGCGGATTTGGGATCGCATCCGCAAGACGCTCATCACGAGGCTGCGTCTGCAGCGAGTGCTCGTCTTCGACGTCGAAACAGAATACCTCTCACCGCTCACTCCAAAAGGTGAGCGGCGAGAGAAACCCCAGGCCATCGACTCGTTCTTGCGTCAGCAACCTGCCGGCTTCTGCAACGACGTTGACGGAGAAGCAGAGGACTCAGCGCGACGTGCTCTGGGGCAGGCGCTGGGGTTGCACCGCTTCGTGTGGAGCGTCGTGGCGAAGCCCAACGGCGAGTTGATTATCGTTGGTGCAGGGTTTGACGCTGCCAAGGCGAAATTCATGACCCCGTTCGATGACTTCGATTCGGCGCATTTCGGCAGCGCGATGCGGCTGCTGGAGTCTCTGCTCGCCAACTACTTCTTGGTTGCCGATCTGGAAGCCGAAACGAAGAAACTCCAACGTGCAAACAGCACGCTGCAGCAACGCGATCAGGAGTTGCGTGAGGCGGCAGAGCACCTCCGCGCTGCCAACGAGACGTTGGAGGAGCGAGTAAGCGAGCGCACGCGAGAGCTCGGCAACAAGAATCGTGAACTGCGGCTGGTGCTCGACAACGTTGACCAAGCGTTGGTGACCATCGACCTCGACGGCTACATGGCTCTGGAGCGTTCCGCGATGATCGATCGCTGGTTTGGTCCCTACGCGGGTCGAACGAAGTTCGTCGAGCATGCTGCCGCTGACCAGAAATTCGTGGATCTGCTCACGCTGGGCCTTCAGTCCCTTGCCGATGACATCATGCCGCGGGAAGTCATCCTCGCCCAGCTGCCGAATCAGCTGTCGTGCGGCGAGCGTACGTTTGCAAGTCGGTTCTTGCCGATTGACGAAGGCGGCAAGCTCGTCGGGCTGCTTCTGGTCATCGACGATGTGACGGATCAGCTGGCGAAGGCCAAAGAGGAGGCCCAACAGCGGGAGCTCTTGGCGGCGTTTCGGGCACTGATGGGCGATCGCAACGGCTTGCTCATATTCCTGTCGGAATCGGAACGAATCTTGAGACAGCTCGATGGAGCGGCGGACGACAAGGCCTTGCAGAAGCGCCTGTTGCACACGCTCAAGGGCAACGCGATGGCCTTCGAGTTGCGGACTTTGGCTGAACTCTGCCACGAGGCGGAAACCCAGCTCGACATCGACAACTCGCTGCAGCAAGAGACATTGGCGCGCCTGAACTCGCTGTGGACGGAGGTGTCGCGCCGATTGCAGGCCGTGCTTCCGACGGATTCACTCGGCCAGATCCAAGTGTCGGAAAAAGAGCTCGCGCGCGTCGCGGACAAGGCACGGCGGGGGGCGTCGGCGGATGTCATCGTGCAGGAGCTCAACCGCCTTCGCTGGGAGGCCGTCTCTCATCCCCTCGGTCGCCTCGCTCGACACGCGCGAGCTCTGGCGGAGCGGTTGGGCAAGGGACCGTTGCATATCGAAGTCGATGCAGAGGATATTCGGCTCGATCCCGAGCGTTGGGCACCATTGTGGTCGGTGTTGGTCCACATGGTTCGTAACGCTGTCGACCATGGCATCGAGAGCTCACAAGAGCGAGTAGCCGCCGGCAAGTTCCCAACGGGAAGGATTCGTCTCGGGGCACGGCGGGACCATCGAGGCTACCGCATCGAGTTGGCGGACGACGGACGCGGCATAGACTGGGATCGCTTGAGTTCGCTGCTCGAGCAGCGTGGGCGCTCCACAGCGACCCGTGGCGACCTGGTCAACGGGCTGTTGACGTCCGGGCTCTCCACACGACAGAAAGCCACCGAGACCTCGGGTCGGGGCGTGGGACTCGGGGCGGTGATGACGATCGTCCAGGAGCTCGGCGGCGACATCCAGGTCGACAGCGAGGTCGGTCATGGGACTTGTTGGACGGTCGCCTTCCCGAAAGCTGTCGTCGATGTCCGCTGACGCATGTCTGGGGGCAGAGCAACGCAGGCGAACGCCGGAGCTGTGTGCCGCCGTGCCTACAGTGTGTGGGGGTAACGGGTGAGAATCGTGGGGCGAGTGAGAAAACCACCGCGGTTCTTCACACTAACGCTGCGAGCCGCTCGAAGTCGGCACGCTCCGCGTTCGAACTGGAGCGCTCATTGCCAAAGGGTAGCAACCGAGAGCAGGCCGATGACGCGTAAATTTGGGTCACCGTTCAAGCCATCCTCCACAGCGATACCGGAATGGGGTATCCAGGCAAATGGCGTCATGGCTTGCCAGGTTGCCGGGGTGATGGGAATATCATCGAAGACGCCAGAATCGAGCTGGCTCGGGAAGCAGAGATGACCATGCCTGTGACGCTGGAGCCGGGCTTGGGGGCAGTGCGGGTTTTGGAATATCGGTATGTCTGGAAATAAGTCGCTGGACGTCATCTTTCAGGCTGCGGTTGTCGAGCTGTTCCAATGCTATGACATTGCCGTGGCCCCATTGGCTGCGAGTGCCGCCGTGCCGGCTACTTTTGCTTCCATGGAAACGTCGGCGGTCACGACTTTTCGTAGCCCAGCGTTGACCGGTTGGCTCTCGCTCTCGGTTCCTCCGGAGCTGTTCCAACTCCTCGGAGAGGACATGCGGCTGAGCCACAGAAGACTCGACTTGGTGCGAGAGCTCACCAATCAAATCATGGGGCGCCTCAAGAGTCGCATGATCCAGCTCAGCATCGTGCTCGACGCCACATTGCCGACACTCATCGAGACTCAACGCCTCCTGCAACGGGCCAAGGAGTGCCCGGGGCTGCGCTGGCACAGCTTCAGGCTTCTGCGGGGAGACGTCATCGTCAGCCTGGATGGCAAGCTCGATTCGAGTCAGGTCAAGTACACTGGTCGGGCTGATCACGGAAGCGAAGGTGAGGTCATTCTCTTTTGAGTATCGTGCGAAGCGGGAGGTCGCTGCGAGACTCGTGCGCGCGGCGGCAATGGTTCAATTGACGGGCGTTTGTCCGAAGGGTTCGCAAGACAGGGTAAGGTGTCCGAATTGAAGAACGTATTGGTTGTGGATGATTCTGAGACGATCAGAAATCAGGTGGCGGGTGCGCTGGGCTCCGCGGGGTTCAACGTGATCGAGGCAGGCGATGGGGTCGAGGGACTGGAGCGTCTGGCGGGTAGCAACGTGTCGTTGGTCATTCTCGACGTCAACATGCCGATCCTCAATGGACTCGACATGTTGGACCGGATCAAGGCAAACCCCGACACGGCTGGGGTGCCGGTCCTCATGTTGACGACGGAGGTCCACAGTGCGCTGATTCAGCGAGCCCGTGATGCCGGAGCCAGCGGTTGGATCATCAAGCCCGTCAAGCCCGAGCACCTCTTGAGTGCCGCCAACAAACTGACGTCCTGAGCTGCCGATGGAATACAATGAAGAGATAAACACGCGGATCGCGAGTCTGGCGGCATCGGCCTGTCTCGATCTGTTTGATGCATACGACGTACACCTCGAGCCTGCGACCCGTTCGTGGACCGACAGTGGTGAGAGGCTGCTGTGCGGCACCGTTGGCTTTGTTGGTCGAGGAGTGCGCGGGAGTTGCCTGGTGGCTGGTGAAGAGCGGCCTTTGACAGCTTCGTGCCCGCCCGGCGGTCGCTTGGGCGACTGGGTGGGAGAGCTGGCGAATCAATTGGCAGGTCGCATCAAGACTCGACTGCTGGAACGCGGGGTGGAGGTATCGTTGACGACGCCGATCGTCATCTCGGGTGTTCATCTGGAGCCGTTGCCGAGGGGGAGGCTGGAGCCGGCGGTGTTCGCGTCGGGCGTTGGCGACGTCATGGTCTGGGCCGAGGTCGAGACTGCCGCGGATTTCGCCTTTGCAGTCGAGCAGGTTTCGGTTCGCACCGGTGAGGGTGACGTCCTGCTCTTCTAGCGAGCGCTTCCTTCTGTCGTGGTGACGCTCAGAGCACCCCATCGTCCTGTGAGCGTTCACTAGCTTCGTGGACCGAAATCCATCTCGTTTGCTCGCCTGGCGTCGTCGCGTGGTGGCGGGGGCTACGGCGGGTTCCGCTGTGTTGCCTCAGGGACGAGCTAGGAACGCCGGGTACTGGGGCTCTCGACCGATCGATGTAGAGATGTTGAGCGGCTCGGATGTGGGCAGGCAGTTGCTGGTGTTCATGAAGAACAGCGCAGTTGATGCACCTTGTCCTGACGACCAGAGGATGCCCGAGTCGTCAGGCGCCCACAGCACGTAGTTGATGGTCGCAGTGGTGGACGCTGCCGCCGCAACGCCGACGCCCGCCATCGAAGCGAGGCCAAGTTCCGTGCCTCCCCAGTTCGCGAAGCACTGCCGAGATGGCGACACGGTGACGTTTGGCAAGCCCTCCGCGAACTCCGTCGCTTCGACGGAATCACCCACGATCTCTGCATACAAGAGCGGGCCCCGGGTGCCGTTCGTGCAGTCTTGGTAGAGCAGTTCGGAGGGTGACGGCCAGCCCACGACACAGCCGAAACCCAATCCGGGCGCCTCGATCGGATCGCCCGGGTTGCCCGCCACGTCGATGGGGGTCACGTAGCCCGTGCTGCCTTCGGTGTAGGTCACGTAGCTGCCGTCGACCGACCACTCCCCAGGGGACGGGTTCGAGGCACCGACGACCTGTGCAACCGTCGGGCTGCTGAGGGCACGCACGATGAGGCCCGCTCCGGTGTGAATCAGGAGTCGTGTCCCGTCCGGAGAGAAGCTGTAGTACGGCGAATAGTTCGGGTTGACCGCGATTGGGTCCGCGCTGCCTCGTGAGTCCCACAGGAAAACGCCGTCGGGGCTGGCGCCGAAGGCGAGCCACTGGCCATCAGGAGACCACACCGGCGACAGAGCTGGCGAAGAAGCATCCCGCAGAACGGCCGATATGAAGTCCGTGCCTCCTGGTAGCGGCAACCAAGACATCCCAAACGCCTCGCCGTCGTACCAGGCGAAGAAGAAGACGTCGGCCGCTGGAGATACCGTGGCTGAGTACAAGTCGGCGTCCGGCAGTGCGGCGCTGATCGCCACCGGATCCGCGTCGGAGTCGTCGAGTCGATACAGATCGTTGCCGACCCGAGCGAGCAAACCTTGGCCGTATGGCGTCAATGCCTGGGCTTGTCCGAGTCCGTCGAAGGGGGTCACGCGTTGTCCGATGTCGGTATCGCTGGTGGGTAGGCGGTACAACTCGAGGCCCCCGGGGGTGTCGTGGGCGACGACCGTGCCATCCGGCGATGCGATTGGCTGATTGCGAACACCGTCCCGGGCAACCTGCAACTGGACCCAACGTTCCGGGTTGCGCACGTCGATGACGACTTCTGGCGTGGAGTCTGCGATCGGAACCGCTGCCCACAGAGGGGGGCCCGGCAGACTGATGATGGGTTCGGGCTCTTCGATGGGTGGTGGCGGGACTTCCGGCTCCGTCGGCACGGGCGCGGTCGGCATCATCGTGGGGTCCGTCGGTGGAGGCGTCGTCGCTACCGGCGGAGGAGCCTCCACCGTGGGCGCTGGAGGCGTTACGGCCTCCATCCCGGGGTCGGCAGGAAGTGGCATCATCGCGGGTACGTCCGTCGTTACCGGGATTGGGGTAACGACGGCAGGATCCATCGTGTTCGAGGGTACCGGTGGTCCTTGGCCCACCACGCCGACGCCCATCGGTGGCGGCGGAGTGACGGCTGGGTCTTCCGGAGTCGCGCCGGGGGCCGTACCTGGTACGGAACCGGGCTTCGTTGGCGTCGTGTTCCCGGACGTGCCCGGCGAATTGCTCTCGGTCGCCTCCTGGCCTGTCTCGCTGTCGCCCGGAGCCGCGCCGCCGTCTTCGGCCAGGGCAAGAACTGGCACGTCGTCTTCGGGCGCTAGCCCCAGGTCACGCGCTCCACAGGCAGCCAGCAGCAGGCTGATGCAGCATCCACTCAGTTCCCGAAGCCGTTTCATGCCACCGAGAGTAGACCAGTGGCGACCTGCCGGCCAGCGTCGCGGCCGTTGCGTCAACTGTCTCACCGTCACCACGTCTCAGATCGGGTGACGAACCCTCGGGATGACTCCCAAGGCCGCTGCAACGACGGTCACGCAGCAACACGGGATCAGTGTTGCCTCTTCAGTCCTGCGCGCGGGCACCGGTGACCGGGCGACCCATGGCGCGGGGGCTTTCGGGGCAGCGCAAGAACTGCCGTGGATCGTGGAGCGCTGTGAGAGACTCAGCGCAATGTCGAACGAGCGCGACACGAACCCACGAATTTACCTCAACCATGCTGGCACGAGCTTCCCCAAACCAGCCGCCGTGCACGCCGCGCTGGCCGAAGTTTTGGCGTCTGATCCGAGCGAACAAAGTGAACGCTACGAGCGGGATCTGAACTTAGTCGCTGCGGCTTTGGGTGCCGCTCCGGAGCGCATACGCCTCACGGGAAGCTGCACGCACGCCCTCGACGTCGTCATCTCCGACTTGGACTGGGAGCACGGGGACGAGATCGTCACGAGCCAGCTGGAGCACCACGCCATGATACGGCCGATACAGAATCTGGCGCGCCTGCGGGGAGTGAGGCACGTGCGTGCACCCTATCGGCCCGGAGAGCCGATAGAGCTCGACTTCGTGCGCTCGAGGTTGCAGCGAGGGCGGGTGAAGCTCGTGGCGGTTTGCACTGCGAGCAATGTCACCGGCGAGGTGCTACCCGTGCGCGCGCTGGCAGAGCTGGCGCACGAGCATGGAGCTTGGTGCCTGGCTGATGCCGCGCAGACCTTCGGCTCGTGTGAGCATACGGTGTCGTCTTTGGGTTGCGATCTACTGACGTTCGCCGGGCACAAGAACCCATTGGGGCCCCGCGGCATCGGCGGTTTTTGGGTGGCGCCGGAAGTGGCCTTCCAAGGAGGAGCTGCCAGCTGTGAAGTACGGCAAGAAGGTGCTCCGAGTTGCGAGGCGCCGATGCCGGGCTTCTGTGACGTGGGTAGCGTCGCCATGGAGGCCCTGGCCGGCTTGGCCGCGGGATTGACGGCCTTCGGCGTGCAACGGGCGGCACGGATGGACGCTGCTCGTCGAATGGCGGCTGACTTGGCGAACCGAGCTCGGGAGCTCCCAGGGGTGACCGTGTTCGGACATCAGGGGGCGCCTCAGACGGCTGCGGTTTCCCTGCTCGCAGAACGGCTGTCGCTGTACACGGCGCAGGCAGCGTTTGCGGAGCATGGGATCACCGTACGCTCGGGGCAGCACTGCGCGCCTCAAGCGCTGGAGGCGATCGGCGCGCCGCGGGGCACGATTCGGGTGAGCTTCGGCGCGACGAACCGCGCCGAGGACGTCGAAGCGGTGTTGGCCGTTCTGCAGGGACACTGCTAGCCGCTTGCCCGACATCCTGCGGGCGACGTGTGTACGCACCCGGTTTTGTCGACGATCGTCAGTTCCCGCCGAAGCCACCACGCACGGGTTCTGCCTCGCCTGTGGTGAACGTCCAGTCGAGGTTCAGATCGCCGCCCACGTAGGTGCCAACGAGGCGCACGCGGTACGTCGTCATCGCCTCCAACGGAGTATGGGAGTAGAGGAATACCTCGTCGCGAAGTAGGCTCTCGTCTTCCGGCGTGAGCCACATGTGCTCGATGGGCGTCTCGTCTCCGTCGATGGTCAAGACGTGTTCGCTGATCTGCAGGTCTTGCGCGTAGATGTTGACCGGCAATCCGCTGGGCCAGCCCGTCGGAGGCATTGGGGGCTCGGGACCCTCGCGATCACCATGGAACGTCGTGGGTACGTCGATCTGATCGACGTAAGGGTAGACCACGACCACGTCGTCTGGAGCTGGTGTGCCGCGCCCGAAGTCGATGGTGTCACAACCATCGGCAGCGCCGTAGCCCATCTCCGTGACCCAGGGGTCCAGTATTGGGATGCGGTGCCACACCGAATTGATCCACATGTCGATGGATCGTTGTGGGTCGTTGGCGAACGCCATGACCTCGAAGGAAAAGCGGCCATCGTAACCTGCGGCTTGTGCGCGGGCACCCGGATCGGAGCCACTGAATCCATCGCAGCTTTCGACCTCCGAGTGCGGATCGGCGGTGCAGTTGCCGCTGTTGGCGGCGTAGTAGTCACAGTGAGTCTTGGCCGCGAGATTGAGCTCGCTGATCATCGTGATGCATCCGGCGCCCGCAGCCAGACGGGCTTCCGTGACGATGCGCAGGGCTTCGACTGCTTCCGGTGGCGCATCCGCGGGCGCTGGGGGGCAGTCTCCCACGTCGCTCGAGTCACCGACTGGGGTTCCTGGCTCGTCCGTGGGAGGCGTCATCTCGTCGTCGGGAGCGGGCTCTTGTGGGGCCTCCATCATGACGTCGCCAGTGGACTCGCCGTCGGCTGGAGGCGTTGCCTCGAGCATGGGGGCATCGCCCATCATGCTCGGGTCCATGGTCATGGTCATGCTCGGGCCGTCTCCGGTGGCGGTCGCTCCTGGCGCTGCCACCGGAGACATGTTCGTTCCTGCACCTGTCGATGCCGTCGGCCCCGGCGTGGGGGACATCGCGGAGCTGCCTTCCGTGCTCGGCACAGGGATGATGACCGTTGGGGTGTTCGAGCCCGCGCCGGCGGGCGCCACGGATGAGGCTCCGTCGCCGGTGCTCGAACTCGCGTCTTCACCGCAGCTGGCGACGATACTGCAGCAGAGTCCAAGAGCCACGAGACGAAGGGCAGCACGTTCAGCTAGCGCGACCATGATCGTCAACCTTGCCCACTTCATGCCTGCCGACTACCGAATTTGCAGCTCTCGCTCACCGGCTTCGACACCGTGCGAAGAAACCGCTCTGGCTGCTCGAAGCCGTCACCAAGCTGCGGCCAACGACGCCCCGCGGCGTTTCGCTGAACGCCCGACAGGCACCCGTAGGCGACGGCCTGGCTGTGGCTGGTGCTGCAAGGACTTGGAGCCTGCTTTCGATTGGCGTTAGAGTCCTGGCGTGTCGGCAGCGACTTTCGACGAGAAGTTTGGCCAGCAGTTGATCGCCGACGCGCCATCGGGTCCGGGTGTCTACCGCTACTTGGATGGCGACGAGTCGGTGCTCTACGTGGGGAAAGCGAAGAATCTTCGCCGCCGCTTGTCGAACTACCGCAACGCGACCAGAAAGACAGTGCACCGCAAGATGCGGACGTTGGTGCGGGAGGCTCACGCCCTCGTGTATGAAGTCTGCGAGTCGGAGCAGGCGGCGCTCCTGCGTGAGGGCGAACTCATCCGTCAGCTGAGGCCGCCGTACAACGTCGACGGGGCCTACGCGTTTCTCTATCCGTCCTTCGGCTTCGGTCGCTGGAACAAGCGTACGCTGCTTTGCTTCTCGACGCATCCGGACCGCTTCCAACAACTTGACCTCAATTGGTACGGTTGCTTTCGCTCCCGGCCTCGCGCAAAGGTTGCTTTCATTGCGCTGGTCGACCTGCTGTCGCTGGTGGCTCATCTGGAGAAGGTCGCTCGTCTACCGGAGCACCCGCGCATCAAGGGGTCACGCCTGGTGGGGTTGCGACAGTTGCCGGCGGACATCACCGAGGCGCTTCCTCCGTTCTTCGCTGGCGAGGACCAGGCACTGCCGAGTCGCTTGGCGCGACGTTTGCTCAACAAGCCACGCGCACGGCGGGATGCGGCCAAGGTCGAGCTGGATCTCAAGACCCTGGCGACGTTCTACGAGTTGGACGCGGTGCGTTTGCACGAGGCGTTTCGGGCTGTGGGTCGTTCCGGAACGCACGTCTCTCAGGACGAACGGGATGCGCTCTTCATTCGCGCTTCGTCATCCTGACGCCGACAACCCGCCGCCACGAGCAGGCTCTCGCGGGGCATCACCGTGGCGAATGGCGAGGCCAGGTCGAGGCGTTGGCTCGACGCCCGCCGCGCTGGCAACACTCGAGTTGGGTTTGTCTTCTCGAATCTTGTCGTACTTCGAACGGCGATAATTCAGCCTGCAGGAGTGCGAGTTCACCAACTGTCGGTGCGTGCTTGAAGCGTGGTGCTTGGCCCGTCAACATGATGGGGCGCAGACTCGAAGGCGGGCCTCCGGTCATCGACGACGTGCAGGGAAGCAGCCATGAAAGTGTCGAGTTTCGCCAGCGGTGGTCGAGGTCCGAGAACGGTACGGGTGCCGTTCTCGGCGCTGCGTTGGCTGACGGCGCTGCGTTGGCTGACGGCGCTGCGTTGGCTGACGGCGCTGCGTTGGCTGACGGCGCTGTGCCTGCTGTTCATCTGCCTTGCGCCCGCGGTTGCCGACGCTTCGCCGTCCTATGGCTATTTCTTGATCCAGTACTACCAGTTCAGACCGGGATGCACCGGGTGCCACACGAGCGCCACCGGAGGAGAAGGCACGGTGATGCAGCCGTTTGGGCTGACGATGGTGTCCCTCGGGTTGACGGGTGGGGAGGACGTACAACTCCTGGTCGATACGCTGAACGCCTTGGGGCAAGCGGATTCGGACGGGGACGGCGCCATCGATGCCGAGGAGATCATGGGCCAAGGAGATCCCAACGATCCAGCGGTTCAGCCGGAAGGCTTCGTTGGGTCCGAAGCAACGGCGCCCGCGCCGATGGGGTCGACCAGCACGGATGCTTCCGACATGGTTCCCGCAGGCGGAGCCTCCGCCGGGCTCGCTTCTTCAGACCCTGCACCAACGGCGCCACCACCGACGTCAGAGCCGATGCCAGGGGGCATGCCGGCCGGGGCCGGGACAGTCGCGCCTCCAAGCACATCCTCAATGCCTGGTGCCTCCGCTCCTTCCCCGTCCAGTGGCTGCAGCTTGGGACGAACCGGGAGGCCTAGCGGCAAGTGGTTACTCGTCGGAATGCTTGCTGTGACGGGGATTAGTCGGATGCGAAGAAGCGATTCTCGGACGCGCCGGCGTCGTGTCGGCCCCAGGGGGTGACGACCACCTCGAGTCTGGGCGAAAGTCGGCGTGCGTCGGGTACGTCGTCGATGCAGAGACTCGACTTGAGGTGACGGCCGCGCAGATTGTTCCAGGATTGCCGCTCGTTCCAGCACGCCGTTCTTGCGAAACGGGTCACTGAAGTTTGCGCCATTTGTTCTCATTTGAGCTGATAACTTCCTGCAGTGCGCGAGAAGGTCTTCGATGCACTGCGCCAGACTACCGAGGTGGCTGAATTTACCGGCCAGGGCAGGGCCGTACTTCGCAGGAATGAGCGAGTTCTAGGGACAAATTACGAACTATTTGGTCTGTGGTGGAATCGTCACCGTGAGTTGAAACGGTTTGAACGATTGTGCGTGGTGCGGGTGTGCATGGCGTTGCGCTGTTAGGGGCAGGAGTGTCAAATGTCGATCGGGTCAGCGAGTGCGTCTTTTTCATCGACTCGTGCGACGTTGGCTCCGGTTGTCGAGGTAGGAGCATGTGCGTTGCGCGCATGGTCATGACGGTTGAACAGCCCAGAAGGAGTTCTCATGCATCAACGGATCGGCGAAATGGCCTTGGCGGCGGCGTTGCTCGCTGGTTGCTCAGGGGAAGTTGGCGGCCCTCCCAAAGTCGACCCTCAGGCGGGGGATGGTTCTGGGGGAGCGGTGGCGCCCGGGTCCGGCCAGGCGGGCTCTGGGGTGACGGGGCAGGGTGAGCAGGGTGGTGTGGTCGTGTCCGTGGTGGACAACGGCGACGGCACGACGACACAAACGCTCGCGGACGGTACGGTGGTCACCGTTGACGAAGACGGAGAGGTGGTGGAAACGACCGCGCCACCTGGGGCGGCGGGTGACCAGCCGTCGACCGTGGTCGACTCGAACTGCGCCGTGGGAACTCCGGAGACGACGGCGGTGCCGCGCCTGACGAACCGTCAATACGACAACACCATTCGCGACCTGCTCGGTGTGGACCTGCAGTTGTCGGCAACGACGCTGCAGGCGGACAGCAAAGGGAACATGGACGCCCGCACCTGGGGATCCTACCAGAATGCGGCCGCAACCGTCGCTGCGACCATCCTCAGCGACGCGACCGCGCGAGCCAGCGTCATCACCTGCTCGACGGCGGATGCCGCTTGCGCCGAAGAAGTCATCACTGGGTT
>JBNKZR010000090.1:0-20744 GCA_050301735.1 Polyangiaceae bacterium
CCTGCGCCGCCAGCCAGCTGCTGCTCGATGGCCGCTGCACGGCGAAAACTGGCCGCGTGGTGATCGAGCCTACCGAGCTGTCAATCGAAGTCAGCGACTGGGACCTCGAAGGACACCTGCGCTCCCGCACCGCGCGTGTCGAGCGCTTTGCGATCGAGCGCACGGAAGTGAGCAACCAAGAGTGGGGCGAGTGCGTCGCCGCCCAGCTCTGCCGATCACTGGGCGAGGTTGTGGCAGAGCTACCGGTCGTGAGCGTGAGCGCCGCAGAGGCCGACGTCTACTGCCGATTTCGTGGTGGCCAGCTGCCGACCGCCGAGCAATGGCTGGCCGCGGCGGTGTCTGCCGAAAATCGGCGCTATCCGTGGGGGGCGTTCGGCTTGGTGTGTCGACGAGCAGCCTTTGGGCTGGTGGACGGTCCGTGTGGCCGCGGGGGAACGGTGCCCGACGTTCCCGGCTCGCGCCCGGACGGCGCCACCGCGCAAGGTTTGCTCGACCTCGCGGGCAACGTCGCGGAATGGACGCTGAACGTGAGTCCGTCAGGTGAGCGGCAAATCAGTGCCCGCGGAGGCTCCTTCCGCTCGACCTTGGCGAGTGAGCTGAAAGGGCTCGGAGCCGTCGAGCTGAACGAGCCCCGGGATGATGTCGGCTTTCGCTGCGCGTTCGTGGCGGCAGATCACTCGTCCCAGTAAACCACCCCGCCCGCTCCAAGCTCCGCCGGACGATCGCAGCCGTCGGTGCAGTCTGGCGGGGCTTCGCCAGAAAGCCAACAATCCGGCACACCGTCGACCTGGTCGTTGTCGAGACAGACGGCAATCGGTGGAGAGACACCGCGGTTGCCCACCTTGTCGTAGGCGCGAACTGCAAGGCAGACCCAACCCTGATATCCGGTGAGGCCCGCACTGCGCAGCTCCCATTGACGCCCCGTGCAATCGGGATCACTCGAATCACGATCCGGACTGACCGCGTAGACGACGGCCTCGTCAGGCAGTTCGTCCCCTCTGTACGGCACGGTGTACATGTCCGACGTGTTGTCGCACAGGGTGTCTGGCAGCTCTTCTGCGGTGCCTGGATCGCAGCCGTTCACGATCAGACTGACTAAGGGCGATACGTTCTCCATGTAGTCTGCCATGTAGGGTGGGTCGACGGTCGTGGGCTCCAGCGCGGTCAGTTGCTGGAAGCGGATGTCGTCCCCTTCGGCGATGTCGTCACAGACGTCGTCGCCCGTGGTGTCCACAACCAGCGGCTCTCCTGCTCGGCGGGCGAAGAGGTCGACGGACTGGGTGTCTGCTCCGGCGAAGTAGAGGGTGTCACCCCCGGCGTCGTTGGTTTGTTCCCACACGAGAGCGCGGTAGGTCTCGATGTCGATGACGCGATCGCCGTTTGCGACGGCGTCGTCACCGATGGGATCGAAGGGAATGGAGCACAGGTTGGGGTTCCCGTCGCGGATCTGCCGGAAGTTCGGCGGGTCCATCGACACGATGGGCGGCTGCTCATCGCGGTAGTAGAGCGCGGAAGCGCCGGTGGATTCGTTCCCAGCCTCGTCGCGAACGAGCACGTTGAGATTCAACTGCACCACCGAGCCGGTGATGGACCTCGACTCGAAGGTGAAGCGAATCGTGTCCCCGCTCAACGCCCAGGGCCCGTCGATGTCGTAGGGAAATGTGACATCGTTGAGCTGCACGCGCAGCGAATCCCAGTCGACCGTGCCGCTTGCGTCGGTGATCTCGAGCTCGAGCACAACCGTGCCGCCAACGATGGACGTGTTCGCAGGGCTCTTGATTCGTACTTCCGGACCTTCGCCATCGAGCACGAACTCGTAGCGCGTGGAGTTGACGATGCCGCGTAGGTTCGAAGCTGCAACATTTACCTGCAACACACCCGTCGGCACGTCGTCGAACAGTGTACTGTCAGTGAAGTCGATGGTAGTTCGATAGACGCCGGGCTGATCGTCCACTTCGGACATCGGAAACTCCAGGCCCAGAATGGACAGCGTCACCTCGTCGACGTCCGCTTCTTCGTCGTTGGACTTCAGCTTGTCCGGCGAGATCTCGTATTCGAACACCACGTCACCGAGGGCGGACTCGGCCGCGTCTTCCTCAGGACTCACGATGCTCACGTTGGGTCCGTGGTCGACGAAGGTGTCGGCCTGAGCCGAGGCCTCGTTCGGCTCGGACGAATCGTCCGCCGCGGAACAGCGCACCCGGACGCGACCAGGTTCGACGTTCTGCACGGGAAAGGTTGCTTCGAAGATGTCGGGGTCGTCGCCTCGTTCACCCACAGCACTCGAAAGCTCTTCGCCGTCAGTGTCGAGGAGCTGGAATAGGACTGTAGAAGTGTCGAGCTCGGAACCGCCTCCCTCGGGGTCGAGGATCAAGCACTGCACGTCGAGATTCTCCTGGTAGACGTCGACAGGGTCGCTTTCATCTACCGGGGTGATCATCTCGACCACGGGAGCTCCCGGCTCGTTCGAGGCGTCGGCTCCGCCGTCGGAGTCCGCGTTGCCGAACAACCCACCCGTGTCCGTGTCGCTCGCGGCTTCGTCCGTCGACTCCGGCAGGGTGCGACGCCTCGTCGTGCCCCCGTCGCCATCGGTGTCTTCGAACTCGCCTGTCTCCTCGATGAAGTCCGCGCGGTCGTCGTCCCCACACCCCTGACTGACCATCAACAGCACGAAGCCAGCAAAGAGCTTTCGAACAACATCCTTAGAAGTCGAGCCCACGAGATCCTCCCTTGTCGAGTAAGCATGGTCGCAGAACGCGTCTGCGTTGGGGTCTTGCGCAACCCTAGCACGGTGCGGCGTCTTGGCGGCCGTTCTAGCGCGGGCCTGGGCGGGCTCCCAGATGTAGCCGTGAGGCATACCCCCCTGGGGCTCGAAGCCGAAACCCATACGTAGCAGCCGAACCCGGCGCTGCTCGCAAGTGGTCTGGAGAACATCAGCTCGGAGCGCTGTCATCGAGCGCCCTCGAGCGCTATAGACCGGCCATGAGCGCGGCCATCCTGTCGATCGGCACAGAACTACTGCGAGGCGAGATCCACAACACCAACTGCACCTGGCTCTGCGAGCGCGTAACGGACTTGGGTATGGAGGTGGGTGAGTGCGTCGTCGTTGGCGACGATCGCGTCGAGATCGCGGCTGCCCTGAGCCGGCTCTCGAAGGCGCACGACGTCCTGATTTCGACCGGCGGATTGGGCCCCACCACGGACGACCTGACAGCGCAGGCCGTTGCCGAGTGCCTCGGGGTCGATCTGGAGCTAGATGGGAGGAGTCTCGAGCGCATCGAGGCCAGAATGCGCGCAGCGGGTCGGACGGTTGCCTCTTCCAACGCCAAGCAAGCGGACTTTCCGCGCGGGGCCAGCGTGTTGGACAACGACTGGGGAACTGCTCCAGGCTTCTGTGTCGACATCGGAAGCTGTCGCGCTGCCTTTTTGCCAGGTGTGCCTCAGGAAATGAAGCCGATGTTCGACCGGCACCTGGCGTCGCTGGTCCAGGCGCGCGTGACGCGGCATGCGAAACAAGTCCGCTTGCGTACCTTTGGAGCGCCGGAGTCCCAGGTCAACGACATGCTCCAAGGCATAGCCGAGCAATACGGAGTCACGCTGGGTTACCGGGCCCATTTCCCGGAGATCGAGGTCAAGACCCTAGTCTTCGCCGCCCAAGCAGCGGTTGCGGAAACCAAAGCACGAGCGGCCGCTGACGCCGTGCGCGAACGCCTGGGCGAACTGGTGTACGGCGAGGGAGACAAGGCGCTGCCGGAAGTCGTCGGTGATCTACTTCGCGCAAAGGGTTGGACTCTGGCTCTTGCGGAGTCCTGCACCGGCGGGCTGCTTTCGGAACTGATCACGAAACACCCCGCGAGCGACTACTTTCTCGGTGCCGTGGTCAGCTACGCAAATGCGATCAAGCGTGAACTTCTGGGGGTGGAAGCGGACGTGCTGGAGACGGAAGGGGCTGTGAGCGAAGCCGTCGTCCGCCAGATGGCCGAAGGGGCTCGCCGCAGGCTGGGTTCGAACGCTTCCATCGCTCTGTCGGGCGTGGCCGGACCCAGTGGCGGCACTGCCGACAAGCCCGTTGGATTGGTGCACATCGCCGTCAGTACCCCCCGTAGAACAGTCGCCACCCACGCTATCTTCTCCGGCGACCGACGGCGTGTTCAGCTTCGAGCCGCCTATGCAGCACTCGACCTGCTTCGTCACGAAATGACAACCGACCCCGAAGATACCTCCGGGGCCGGTTCTTGATAGCAGCGTGGTGAAGCTCAGGCCTGTACTGCCGCCGGCTCCGGCGTGTCCGCGCTTGCTTCTTTCGGAGGAGCCGTAGCCTCGAAAGTGAGCTCCGAACCCACAACCCCAACTTCTATCCTGGAACCCGGCTCGAACTCGCCCCCCAGCACTCGGCGCGCCAACGGATCTTCCAGGTAGCGCTGGATGGCTCGCTTGAGCGGCCGAGCGCCGAACTGCGGATCGTAGCCGACTTCCGCCAATTGATCCTTCGCAGCCTCCGACACGACCAGTCCGAGGTCGCGGTTCTGCAGGCGGCGCTGCAGGCGCGCGAGCTGGATGTCGACGATGCGACGGATCTCCGAGCGCTCCAGGCGGTGGTAGACGACGATCTCGTCCAGGCGGTTGATGAACTCCGGCCGGAACACGTTTCGCAGAGCGGACATCGCTACCTTCCGCATTAGCTCGGAGCGTTCGTCCGGGGTTGCGTCGTGCCGTTCACTGACCTCGGCCATCTCGGCGGTACCGACGTTGCTCGTCATGATTACGACGGTATTCGTGAAGTCCACGGTGCGGCCCTGGCTGTCCGTCAAGCGGCCGTCATCGAGCAGCTGCAGCAACGTGTTGAACACGTCGGGGTGCGCCTTTTCGATTTCGTCGAACAGCACGACGCTGTAGGGGCGGCGACGAACTGGCTCCGTCAATTGGCCACCCTCTTCGTGGCCGACGTAGCCGGGGGGCGCACCGATCATGCGCGCCACGGAGTGCCGCTCTTGATACTCGCTCATGTCGATGCGCACCATCGCGCGCTCGTCGTCGAAAAGGAATTCGGCCAAGGCCCGGGCCGTCTCGGTCTTGCCAACGCCAGTGGGACCCAAGAACAAGAACGAACCGATGGGGCGGTTCTCATCGCCCAGGCCGGCGCGTGAGCGGCGAACGGCATTGGCCACGGCGACGATGGCGTCTTCTTGTCCGATGACTCGCTGCCGTAGGTTTCCTTCCATGTGCAGTAGCTTCTGCATCTCACTCTCGAGCATCTTGGAGATGGGCACGCCCGTCCACTTGGAGACGACGGCGGCGATGTCCTCGTCAGTGACTTCTTCTTTTAGGTAGGAACCCCCGCGCTGCAGCTCGTTCAGCTCTTGGCGGCGACGCTCGATGTCTTTTTCAGCCGCAGGAATGCTGCCATAGAGGTACTCGGCTGCCTTGCCCAGATCACCAGCACGGCGTGCCTTCTCTTCTTGAGTGCGCAGTTCCTCCAATTCTCGTTGCTTGTCGCGAATGGCCGCAATGGCCTCCTTCTCGCGCAGCCACTGGGCACGAGCCGCGTCACGTTGGCTGTTCAATTCCGCCACTTCGCGCTGCAGCTCTTCCAACCGCGCCTTGGAGTGTGCGTCACGTTCGCGCTTGAGCGCCTGCTCCTCGATCTTCAATTGGAGGAGTCTGCGCTCCAACTGATCGATCTCGAAGGGCATGCTGTCGATCTCCATCTTGATCTTGCTGGCGGCTTCGTCGACCAAGTCGATGGCCTTGTCCGGCAAGAAGCGGTCGGTGATGTAGCGGTTGCTCAGCGTGCCCGCAGCGACCAGCGCCGAATCTTGGATCCGGATCCCGTGGTGCACCTCGTAGCGCTCTTTGAGACCGCGCAAGATGGCAATGGTGTCCTCCACCGTCGGCTCGCTCACCATCACGGGTTGAAAGCGACGCTCGAGGGCGGCGTCTTTTTCGATGTACTTGCGGTACTCGTCCAAGGTCGTGGCACCGATGGCCCGCAACTGACCACGAGCCAACGCTGGCTTGAGCATGTTAGCCGCGTCCATCGCGCCCTCTGCCGCACCTGCTCCGACCAGGGTGTGCAGCTCGTCGATGAACATGATGATGCTGCCTTCGGCGGCTTCGACCTCTTTGAGTACGGCCTTGAGGCGGTCCTCGAATTCGCCGCGGAACTTCGAACCGGCCACCATCGACGACAGATCGAGCGCGACCAAACGCTTGTTCTTCAGGCTCTCCGGAACATCGCCGGACGCAATGCGCTGCGCGATACCTTCGGCGATGGCCGTCTTGCCCACGCCGGGCTCGCCGATGAGCACGGGGTTGTTCTTGGTGCGCCGGCTGAGGACCTGCATCACGCGGCGGATCTCTTCGTCGCGCCCGATGACGGGGTCGATCTTCTGCTTGCGCGCCAGGTCCGTCAGGTCACGGGTGTACTTGTCGAGCGCCTGGAACTTGCCTTCTGGATCCTGGTCGGTCACGCGCTGGGATCCGCGAATGTGAGCCAGTGAGGCGAGCAGGTTATCGTAGGAAAGCGAGTGCTTCTGGAAGATGGCTTCGGTGTTGCTGTCGCCCTTGGCCGCAGCGAGGATGAAGTGCTCGACGGAGATGAAGTCGTCCTTCAGTTTGGTCGATTCGTCTTCGGCACGCCGAGCGAGCTCGAGCATGCGACGGCCCAAGTTGGGTTCTGCACCGCCACTGACCTGCGGGAAGCTGGAGATCCGCTGAGCGAGATCCTCCGACAGAGCGGCCACCTTGGCGCCAGCACGTTCGGCCAAGGGCTTCCCGACACCCTCGTCCTGACGGAGTATCGCGAGTAGGAGGTGTTCGGGTAGCACCTCCGGGTTGCCGCGCCGCGCAGCATCGTCGAGCGAGGCTCGCAGGGCTTCCTGGCTCTTGGTTGTCATCCGGTCCATGCGCATGATTTATGGTTCTCCTTGCAGGGCCCACGACGCAGACATCCCTCCGATTCGCAGATCCTCTCTGGAAGGGGATCCGGGAAACTACCTCGCGGTATGGCCAGAGCAGGTCTGGCGCAGACACTACACTGTGTCGGCTTGCCGGATTGTCCAGCCCCGAGCCTCGATCCTGCGAACGGCGTCGGTGGACCGCTGGCGCGGGCTCCCAAGCTGGCCTAGGGCTGGTAGTCGCACTCGCCCGTCGAGTCCTGTGAGAACCGCTCCGGATCTACACAACCGAACCCAAAGTCGCCAAAGTCTGCCGCGAAGCCACACTGACCGTTCTCCTGACAGCAGCCAGGCATGACAACTTCGGGTGGTGCTCCCGGGATCACGATTGGCACCGGCTCCGACTCTGGACAACTCGGGTCGCTGGAGCCGGGTTTTTCCAGCTGCTCACAGCCGGGATCACTCAGGTTCAGCGCCAGGCCGAGGGTCGACATGTCGAAACCGCAGATCTCTGCCTCTTCGTCGAAGCAGCAGCCTCGCACGCCGATGGGTAGTCCCTCGATGCGCGCGTCCTGGCACAGTTCTGCCCCGCAGTCAGTGCCCTCTTCGCTGAAGACGATCTCGACGCTGGCGCCTTCATCGTCCATCAATACGACGCTGTCCGTACCTCCGGCGTCGGGCAGCGGGGAGTCGGTTCCCGCTGCATCCGTTTCCGCCGCGTCGGTTCCCGCTGCATCCGTTTCCGCCGCGTCGGTTCCCGCTGCATCCGTAGCAGTCGCGCCCGTCTCAGACGCGTCGGTCGAAGCCCCATCCGATCCGGCGGCTTCGGTTCCACCCTCATCCGTTGCAGAGCCATCCGACGACTCGGTGTCCGTCCCGTCTGCCATGGCACCGTCGGACGAACTCGAGTCATCGCCGCAGGCAGTGAGCGACACGAGCAACCCACCCAATACCCAAATCAAGCAAGGCTTCATCCTGTCAGTGTAACTCACGCTCGTCAGGCCAACGCAAGATTCCTAGCGGAAGCCTGGTGTGAGCGGGTGCCTCCGAACCCCGGCGGGCTCGGACGAGTCACTCCGTTCAGCGCGTGGTCGATTGCAAGTTGCCGTAATCATGCTGCTTATCGAGACGCCGCCGGCCGACGTTCGGAGTCTATCCCGAGCTCGAAGAGCCAGCAGACGACGCGACGTAGCGCACTCGACTGAAACGCTAGATGTCCAGGTTCCGTACGTTCAGCGCATTCTTTTCGATGAAATTGCGACGGGGCTCCACCTGATCGCCCATCAGCACCGAGAACAGCTCGTCGGCAACGACCGGATCCTCGACGCGGATCTGGAGCAGCGTGCGTCCGTCCGGATTCATGGTCGTCTCCCAAAGCTCATCGGCGTTCATTTCACCGAGACCCTTGTAGCGGGAAATGGCAATGCCCCGCCGAGCCCGTTCCTGAATGTACTCGTCCAATTGTACCGAGTCTTCCAACGTGACTGGCTCCACCTTGTCGCTCTGAACGACGTAGGGTGCACTGCCGAGCGAACGCAAGTCTTGCTCGATGGAGACGAGTTCTTCGTAGTCGTGTCCCGAGGCGAGCGTCTGATCGAAGACAGCAGGTTTGGCAGAAGCGCCAGGGCGAAAGCGAACGGAGATCGAGCCCTGGCCTTTTTCATCGTCGAAACGAGTCGAAACCGTCAAAGGACACAACTCCGGATGCCGCTTCTCCAAGTAGCTCTGCAAGGGCCCCACCGCTGCTTCCAAAGCTGCCTTGTCCTGCAGGTTCGTCAGAGGTTCATCCAACGCCTGCAAGAGCGCGAAGACGAGCCGCGAGTCACAGCGCCGATCGAGCTTTCCGAGTAGCCCGCGCAGCGTGCGCAAGCGCACCGCCAAATTGAACAGCGGCAGACCGCTGATCTCGACGCCCTGATCACCCTTCAGCCGCAACCCATCCACACCGTGCTCGACGAGGTGCCGATCCAGCGCCGGTTGGTCCTTGAGGTAGAGATCCTTCTTGCCCTTGCGCACGCGGAAAAGCGGAGGTTGTGCGATGAAGAGATAGCCCTTCTCGAAGAGCTCCGGCATCTGTCGGAAAAAGAAGGTGAGCAGCAGCGTGCGGATGTGCGAACCGTCGACGTCGGCATCGGTCATCAGAATGATCTTGTGGTAGCGCAGCTTGCTCAGGTCGAAGCCACCGGACTCGCCGATACCGCAACCCAAGGCGGAAATCAGTGTGGCGACTTCTTGGGAGGAGAGCATGCGGTCCAGACGCGCGCGCTCCACGTTCAGGATCTTGCCTTTCAGGGGTAAGATCGCTTGGAAGTGGCGGTCCCTGCCCTGTTTGGCACTACCACCGGCGCTCTCACCCTCCACGATGTACAGCTCGCTGATCGACGGGTCTTTGCTTTGGCAGTCAGCGAGCTTGCCGGAAAGTGAGGTCATGTCCAGCACGCCCTTGCGCACGACCTCCCGCGCCTTGCGAGCAGCTTCCCGCGCCTTCGCGGCGATCACCGCCTTGTCGATGATCTTTCGGGCAACCTGGGGGTGTTCCTCCAGGTAGCGGCCCAGGTGCTCGGAGACTGCAGCTTCGACCGCTCCTTTGACCTCACTGGAGACCAGCTTGGACTTGGTTTGCGAATCGAACGAAGCATCAGGGTGCTTGACGTGGATGACACACACGAGTCCTTCGCGCGTATCGTCCCCCGAGAGTCCGGACTTGACGTCCTTGAACAGGTTCGCGCTCTGCCCGTAGTTGTTCAGCGTGCGCGTCAAAGACGAACGCAGCCCCGTGAGGTGCGTGCCGCCGTCCTTGTTGTGGATGTTGTTCGTGTAGCAGAAGATCTGCTCGGAAAAGCTGTTCGTCCACTGCAACGCGATGTCGAGCATCATGTCAGCGGAGCCCTCGCCGAGGGGCATGTTCGCGTCGAATGCGATGACTTCTTCGTGGATAGGCTCTTTCGACTGCGCGAGAAGACTGACAAACTCTTTGATTCCGCCTTGGTACTCGTAACGCATGCTGGGAGCATCGTCCTCTCGAGTGTCGGCCAAGTGAATGACCAACCCCTGGTTGAGAAACGCGAGCTCCCTGAGTCGATTGGCGAGAATGTCGTAGCTATATTCGGATGAGCTGAAGATCTCGTCGTCGGGTTTGAACGTAATGGTGGTTCCAGTTTGGTTGGTGTCCTCCACCGGCTCTAGCCGACCTTGCGGCACGCCCTTCGCGTATTGTTGGCGCCACAGTTTCCCTTCGCGGCGGATCTCCAACGTCAACCATTCCGATACGGCGTTGACCGCGCTGACACCAACGCCGTGAAGACCAGCGCTCACCTTGTAGCTGGAATGGTCGAACTTGCCGCCAGCGTGCAGCACGGTCATCACGACCTCGGCAGCGGAGACACCTCGCTCGTGCATGCCGACGGGGATCCCGCGTCCGTCGTCACTGACGCGAACGGCGCCACCATCCAGCAGCGTGACGCTGATCTCCGTACAGAAGCCAGCGAGATGCTCGTCCACTGAGTTGTCGATGCACTCCCAAACGAGGTGGTGAAGGGCGGAGCCGTCGTGCACATCGCCGATGTACATGCCGGGCCGCTTGCGCACCGCCTCGAGGCCCTCGAGAACTTGGATGTTCTTTGAGCCGTAGTCTTCTTCGGAAGCCTGTTGCTGATCGCTTGCTTGTGAGTCTGTCAAAGGGGTCGCTACCTCGGCCATGAACCGCCCGTTTTGCGGCTCTTTCCTATACCCCATTCGAGGTCTCGAAAGCAAAGCTGTCGACAGAATTCAAGCGGCTGAAATCACTGCAAAAACAAGCACTAGCGAGGGGTTCTCGATCGACCGCTTTTCGGAGCTGAAAAGCGCCCTGATTTCACGGCTGCGTGAGTCGCAGCGGCGAGGACAGCAAGTGTCGATTCCGACTTTGTTCAGAGTACTTCCCGTCCCACTGCAGCCTTCGCCACAACACGGCGTGACAACGGACGCTCTGCGCTCGTCAGCTCGGTACCAGTGCGCCTGCGGCGAGGCGGAAGTCACGGCGATCGGCAGCCGACAAACCCGGCGTGTCGAACAGATCCGGCCGCGTCGTGGTGACGAGAACTTGGCTCTCGGTGAGCTTCACGAAGTCGTACACCGCGCCGGTGCGGGTCGGGTCGAGTTCACTCGATACGTCGTCCAACAGCAAGATCGGCTGAATTCCACAGGCGTTCTTGACGCATGCGAGTTCCGCTGCCTTCAGCGCGAGCGTCAGAATGCGCTGCTGCCCTTGTGAGGCGTGATGGCGAGCGGAGCGGCCCTCCAACAGCAACTCCAGGTCGTCGCGGTGGGGCCCGAAGCCAGCGCTCTTGCGATAGCGGTCACGCTCTCGCCTGCTAGCGAGCTCGGCCAGAAACTCTGCGGGATCGACACTGCCACCAGGTTGGAACACGACTTCGAGCGGTGTCGTCTCCGGCGCCATACTCCGAAAAGCCGGGAGCAAAGCATTCGCCAGCGCTTCGGAAGCTTTGGCTCGGGCTCGCTGGAGCGCCGCACCATGCTGCGCCATCACCCGCTCGAAGGCGTCGAGCGCCGAACGCTGGCCTGGATCCTTCTCGAGCACGTGTTGGCGCTCACGCTGAGCCCGTTGGTAGTCGGCGCGAGCCTCTCCGCTCGAGGGATCGATGAACAAAGCAATGCGGTCAAGCAACGTGCGCCGACCCGCGGCGGCACCACTGACCAAGGTCAGGTTGCCGGGGTGGAAGACGACCACCGGCGTGCGAACCGCGTAGCTGCTCAGACGCTGAGCCCGTTTGCCGTCGATACTCAGACCGCGCCGCCCATGGCTGATCACCGCCCGCTGATCCCGCTTCTGTCCAGCTTCGTCGAAGCGCCCCACGACAGAGGTCAGCTGGCTCCCTTCGCGACACACGTCCCGCAACCGCTCCGTGCGGAAACTGCGACTGGTCGCCAGGAAATAGAGCGCCTCGAGGACCGAGGTCTTGCCCTGACCGTTGTCGCCGGAGATGACGTTGACACGCGGGCTCAGTTCCAGACTGAGCGCGCCGATGTTCCGGAAGTCGCCAATCTCGAGGCGATCGATGCGGAGCGAAAGAGTCAAATTCGCATCGGCATGATGACAGCCAAGTAGTCTGTCCCTTCACGAGGGTTGGCTGGTTTCAATATCGCCGGGTCGAGCTCGCCGCTGATCCCGAGCTCCAACTCCTCGTCGTCAATCGCCCCCAATACGTCCAGGAAGTAGCGCGCGTTGAAGCCCACGGTGAAGTTGTCACCGTCGTAGTCGACGCTCACCTCGTCGAAGCCATCGCCACTTTCCGGGCTCTCGCTGGAGAAGCGAATCACGCCGCTAGCCATGGTCAGTTTGACGCCACCGGTGCGATCACTCGCGGCAATGGACACCGCACGCAGAGCATCGGCCACAGCGGCGCGCGGCGCGCGAATCGTGTTCGTAGGGGCGTTCGGGATGACCTGATCGTAGGGGGGAAACTGCGCATCCACGAGCTTGACGCCAAACTGGATGCCACCGAGACGGAAGAACGCGTTCGGACCACTGCGGCTGAGCTCCAACTCGTTGACGCCTTCTGCACGCGCCTCTTCGCACAGGCGCTTGAGTTCGAGCACACCCTTGAGCGGGATCAGCATGGTCATGGAGCGTTTGGCCTCGACCGCCGCTTCCATCTTGCTGAGACGATGGCCGTCCGTGGTGACCATGCGTACGGTATCGCCGTCCCACTCGAACAGCGCGCTGTTGAGGTGGAGGCGGGTCTCATCCGTCGAAATGGAGAAGTGCGTGCTGGAGATGAGCGTCGACATCAGCTCCGTCTTGAGCACACTCGGTTCAGCCGACTTCTCGGGCTCTGGAAGCGACGGAAATTCTTCGCCGGCGATACCATGCAACGTGTAGCGACGGGGCTGCTCCACGGCGCGAATGGTGGTCGTCGCGTTGTCGTCGGTGGAGATCGAGATGCGCCCCTCCGGCATCATCTTGACGCGTTCGAAGAGGGGCCGAGCGCCGACAGCAATGCTGCCGCCCTTTTCGATCTCGGCTGGGATGGAGCCACTGACGCTCAGGTACAGGTCGGTTGCCGACAGGCGGACGGCGTCTGCCGCGTCGACCTCGATGAGAACGTTGCCGAGCACTGGCATCGTGCTCTTCTTGTCCGCCACTCCCTGACAGCGGCCCAGTAGGCGGAGCAGCTCCTTCTTGCTGACCGTAACGTGCATTTGCTCGATCCTGTACTCGGGCGAGCCGTCGATCGCTAGCCGTTGTGCGCGAAATTGCGTCGAAGCTCAGGTGTTGGGAACCCAGAGCCTCGAACGAGTGTGGGGAATGAAATGAAAAATATTGGGATTAGATCCGTGATCTTCATAGGCCATGTGGATACTGGGGACTGGGTTTGAATCCATTGAAATGATTAATCTTTCCATGGTTCTTCCTGGGGAGAATTCGTTGCCCGATCGGGGGACGAAAGTGGGACAACCAGGGCGCTCGTGAGTTCTACCCATCCCTTCCCCGATATGACCCTCAGCCTTCCGCTGCTTGTACACACGTTGCGGAGGGGCGCGTCTGTTCCGGGTTTCGGCTGTTCGGATTGAAGGCAAATGGGAGCGCCAACGAGATCTCTTGACTCGGGATTCACGTCACGGGCCGAGCCTCTCCCAGCCGAGGCGGATGAGCCCCATCGCTCGCCATTGGCAAACACCCGGGCGGCCCCCCTCAGCCCGCGTCGTGCCGCACCGCCGGCGGAGATCAGCCGGTGGCGGCTTCGAGCCGAGCCAGCGCGTCGAGCAGACCGCGCCGGGTTTGATCGTAGGTCTTGGGACCTATCTTCTGGGACTTGAAGGCTTTTTCTACCAGGACGAGCTCGCTCAGGAGGAGCTCTTTGGCGCGCTGGCGGTCAGCATCATCCAGCTTGGTGGTGCGCTCGGTCGTCAGGGCGGTCGTGACTCCGAACAGGGCCAGAGCCGCAGCCAGCAACGCCGCGACCGTGGCTCCCCAACCCCTCGTCGGCAGGCCAGTGATCGTCGCGACGAAGAGCTCGGGTCGGCGTCCAGCCGCGGCCGGCGCGAGGAAGTCTTCCAGGATGCGCAGGGCGCGTTGTCCGTCGTTGCCGCGCGTCTCGGTTGCTGCGGGCATGCCGTTGACGGCGAACGTCATCGTGGGAGAAACCTCAGCGAGCAACTTCGCGTCCACCATGTGCGGTGGTACGGGCAGCTCGAGACGAGCCGTGGAATCGCCGGGGTTGTCGAATTGGAAGGAGAAGGTGACCTCGTGAGCTCCAGGAGTGAACGACCCCTTGATCACGATTGCCGACTCTTCCGCGGATATGCGGAGGTCCCCGTCAGTGTTGCCTGGGGTGAACGCCTTGGTGCCCTCGGCGAGTGGAACCCGCAGTTCTTCGGGGATCCAAGTGACGGGGTTCGTGTTCTCGAAGCGAAAGAGCCCTTGGATTTGGAAGACGTCGTCACGAGGCTGCACGACGTACAGCGCGCGGGTGAAGATGAATGCGTCGTCGATGTTCGGTGTCGTCGGGAAGACGTACAAGGTGACGATCTGGCCGTGGCGCGCATCGAGACGGAACGGACCGCTGCTGTACTTCGCGCGGCCCTTGCGCGCGATCACCTCGTACTTGACCGATGACTTGGAGACCTGTTGTTCGAAGGCGGCAAAGCCTTCGGCGTTGGTCTTGGTGACGGCTTCGCTCTCGGTATTGCCGTGCTCGATACTCTCGTTGACGATGCGGAGCTGGAGCTCTTGGTCGGGGACGGGTTGGCCCTGGCCATCGCGAACGATGATGCCGATGCGACCCGCCGGAACCTGTGGTTCGGCTTTGGCTGTACTTTTGGGCTGAAATGACTGTCCGGCTCTCGCCAGCCGCGCCTGCTGCATGTGCGCAGCGGACAGGAAGGGGCTGCCTTTGAGCAGTGGACCCCTCGCCCCTGGTAGGTCTTGCGCCATGCCGCCGTGCGGATCTGCGGCGTGTGGATTCCGACGGTGAGGGTTGGCAGGCACGGCTCCCGCGGTCGCATTGGCTGCAGGAGAGGAGGGCGGAGCAGTCGCGCCTTTGGCGACGGGTTCGGCGGTCGCGCCTTCGGCCTGGCTGGGGGCAGCTACCGCACTACCCGGCATCCCGGGAGCGCCGCCACTCTGGGCTCCCGCCTCGGCACCGAGCGTCGCGATGACGGCGACCACGGCAATGCGCCGCCAGATCTGAAAGTTACGCATCCTTGCCTCCCTGAGGCGCAGGCTCGTCGTCGCCGTTGCTGGTCACGCGTGCAGGAGCGGCGTCCGCTGCGCCGTTTTCGGGGACTGACTCATCGTCCGCGTTCGTGTTCTCGTCGTCTTTGGATTCGGAGTCGTCGTCAACGTCGGTGTTTTCGTCCTCGGTTCCGGCGTCCGAAACGCCGCTTTCGCTCAGCGGCTTGGCGCCATCGGAGTCGGATTCTGCCTCCAGCTTGGCCAAGCGTTCCTGCAGCTCTCGCTCTGCTCTCTGTCGTGCGGGCCCCAGATCGTCGTCCAAGAGCTGCAGCAACGCGCGCGCTTCGGCGCGGTACTTGTTGCTCAACTGCTGATAATCCGTCTCGTCGATCTTCCCGACAGCGCGCTCATACTCCAGATCCTTCAAGGCTCGCAGCACCGCGGTCTTGCGTTCCTCTTCCGCGCTCGGGGCGCCCAGTCCAAGCGCTTCTTCCAGCGTCAGCGGTGCATCGCCCGTGAGTGACTGCAGGCTGCGCCAGAAGACCAAGATCGCACCGAGCAAGCCGCCGCCCGCCAGCGTCAGGAAGAACGCACCGCGCCCGTAAAGGCTGCCCAGTACGAGACCCACGGCTGGCGCCACCAGTACCAACCACAGCGGCGAAATTGCTGTGGGATCCAAGTTCGAGGCTGTCGACCGTTTCGTCATCTTCGAGGTTGCACTTCGAGTCGCGGAGCTGCTCTTACCACGCCCTCCCGCAAATGACCGAGGGCGATTCCTCGTGCCTGGTTGGCGGGTTTGCGGGTGCGAGAGAGCCGAGGGATCAGGCCGGTCTAGGGTTGGGGTTGCGCGGGCGCCGACGGGACCGCCGTCGTGCTGGGAGACTTCAGGAGGTGGGCTGCCACCACAGTGCCAGTGCGGGCGGGCGCCGTGGCGAGCAGGATCGAGAACATGACGGCTCCGGTCGCTCCTGCCCCCAGGCGAACGGCTTCCCACACACCGAGACGCCGCCACGCGACGCTTGGCCACAGCGAAACCATTGCCCCACCGATCATGATGAACACACCCATCCAAATCCAGGAAACGAGCGGGTTGACGTGGAAGCGAAAAGTGGCGCGCTTGGTGGTGGGGTTGACACTGCCGACCACCAAGTAGAGGTCGTCCTTCACACGATGCAGCATCGAGACCTCGGTCGTGGGCATTTGCGCCTTGGTGTAGATGAATTGGGCGGGGGATCGCGTACCCACGGGCTTGCCGTTCACGCTCACGTCCAAGTCGGCGAAGACCATGCGCTTCTCTTGGTCTACTTCCATGCGGGCTTGCCGGTACGTCAGCTCGTAATCGCCGACCTCGATGGTTTCGCCCGGCTTCATGCTGGCCTCTTTCTCGAGATCCCAGGCTTTGCCCACGAATCCGAGGAACATGAAACCGATGCCCACGTGAACGATGTAGCCCCCATAGCGACGGCGGCTACGTCTGACCAACGTGACGAGGGCCTCGAGGATCCCCTCTTGGGCATTCTTTCGTCGCGTGGCGACGCCCCGATAGAACTCCTGAATCACGACGCCGAAGTTGAAAACGACGAGGGCGACGGTGATCAAGGGGGCGACCTTGTCGAATTGGTTGAGCATCAGATGGGTCCAACCCGTGCCGTCCGGCTGCTCCGAAACGATCGCCGGAAAACCCAGGCTTCCGCCGACCAGCAGATGCAGCACGACGCCAGCGACCATCAAGGAAGCGGGGAAGGTCAGCGCGCGTCGGAGCGAAACGCCGCTCGTCTTCTGCCAGCTGAACAACGGAGCGAGCCCCATCAGCATCAGAATCAAGAGCCCGATCGGTGCCATCCAACGGTTGTAGAAGGGGGGGCCCACGGTGACCTCCTCATTCCACAGGCCCTCACTCAGCACCGGGAACAAGGTCGCCGTGGCGATGAAGAGGGCGGCGCTTAGAAGCGCCCAGTTGTTGACCACGAAGGCAGCTTCGCGGCTGGCGATCGCTTCGATCTTCGCTTTGCCGCGCAGCAGAGGCCAACGCCAGATGAGCAGGACGAGGACCGTCGCCGCGATCATCCCCATGAAGCCGAGAAAGTAGACCCCGATGTCGCTGCGCGCGAAGCTGTGCACGCTGGCGATCAGGCCGGAGCGGGTCAAGAAGGTCCCGAAGATGGTCAGGAAGAACGTCAACGAGATCAGCACTACGTTCCACACCTTGAACATCCCGCGCCGCTCTTGGATCATCGTCGAGTGCACGTAGGCCGAGGCCGTGAACCAGGGCAGGCAGGCGGCGTTCTCCACCGGGTCCCACGCCCAGTAGCCGCCCCAGCCGAGTTCCTCGTAGGCCCAGACCATTCCCAACCAGTTGCCAATCGTCAAAAACAGCCAGGCGAAGAGCATCCACTTGCGCACGGCCACGATCCACTCGTTGTCCAACCTGCCGGTGACGAGGGCAGCTATGGCGAAGGCGAACGGAACTGTGCACCCCACGAAGCCCGTGTACAGGCTCGGTGGGTGGATGATCATGTAGAAGTTGCGCAGTAGTGGGTTGAGCCCGTCTCCTTCCAACACCGCGCCGGAAAGGTTGGTCTCGAACGGGTTGGCCGAGAACAACATCAACACGGTGAAGAAGCCCATCACGACCATCAGCGTCGCGATCACGTAGGGCTGGAGCTCTCGGTAGCGCCCTTGGAGCCAACGCACGCAGGTGCTGACGTAGAGGCTCAACAGGAACAGCCACCACAACAAGGACCCGTCCTGACCGCCCCACAACGACGTGAGTAGGTACCAGATGGACATCGAGCGGTCACTGTAGCGACTGACGTAGCGGATTCTGAAGTCGTGCGTGACGAAGGCGTACGCCAGGATCAAGACGCCCACGAGGACCAACGCGCAGGTGCCGTAGGCTCCCAGGCGCGCTGAGTGCAACAGTCTGGGTCGCCCTCGAGCTGCGATCAGTGATACAGCGAACGTGTACGCAGCCGCGACCAAGACGGCAAAGAGCACACCAGTTCCAAACTCGGGCAGCGATTCCCACATAGCTCGGAGAACTTAGCCCTCGCCGTCGACACCGGCTAGCACGTAATGTCTCCGCGGAGGGCTCCGGATGTTTGTGTCGGCGGTGGAAGGCGCAGACTGGTTGGCGCTAAAGCGCTAGTCGTTGATCGTCGTGCCGACCTGTTCGCCGAGACAAACCCGCTTGATGTTGCCTGGCACCATTTTGAACACGCGAATGGGGAGCCCGTTTTCGCGGCAAAGGGTGACGGCGGTCGAATCCATCACTTTTAGGTGTTCACCCAGGAATTGATCGTAGCTCATCCGGTTGTACATCTTCGCGTCGGGGTGTTTCGTCGGATCGCGATCGTAGATGCCGTCGACTTTCGTCGCTTTGAGCAGTGCTCCGCAGCGCAATTCCATGGCTCGGAGCGCGGCGGCGGTGTCCGTGGAGAAGTACGGGTTTCCGGTGCCAGCGGCGCAGATGACGATGTAGCCCTTCTCCAGATGGTGAATGGCTCGTCGCTTGATGTACGGCTCGGCGACTTGTTTGATTTCGAGTGCTGTCATCACGCGGGTGGTGATGCGCACGCGCTCCAGGGCGTCCTGCAGTGCCAGGGCGTTGATGACCGTCGCGAGCATGCCCATGTAGTCGGACTGGGCGCGGTCCATACCCTGACTCGCGCCTCTGAGGCCGCGGAAGATGTTGCCGCCGCCCACCACGATCGCGATCTGGACTCCCGTCGCGTGTACCTCTTTGAGTTCTTCGGCGGTGGCCTTCAGCGTCGTGGTGTCGATGCCTGACCCGCCAGTGGAACCACTCAGCGCTTCCCCGCTCAGCTTCACGACCACTCGGGGGTAAGCCAGCTCCGTCTTGTTTGCCTGCACGATCGCCCGTCTACCGCCGCCGGAGATGGAGTGCAATTGTCGTCGCCTCTCGATTTCCGCCGTAGCGGATGTGCACTCGGGAGCCGGTGGATCCACTGGGCTTTGGCAAACGCCTCCGCGCCGGCTATGACATGGGCCATGTGGTCCCACGGTCGCTGCTTGTCGCTCTGCGTCGGGTTGGTTGTGTCGGCTCCGTCATGTGACCAAGCCCAGAAGCCAAGCAGTGGGCCGGCCGTTTCACAGTCGCCGGACGCCGTCGAGCTGACGCCGGAATTGGCCGCCAAAGTCCTGGCCCGCGTCGGCGAGCGCGAGATCACTTTGGGGGACTACAAGGCCGCGCTCGATCGCATGGACCGCTTTGCGCGTCTCCGTTACCAAACGCCAGAGCGACGTCGCCTTTTGCTCGAGGAGATGATCAACGTGGAGCTCCTGGCGCGGGAGGCCGAGCGACGCGGCCTGGACGAAGATCCCACGACTCGAGCCGAAATTCGCCTGCTGCAGCGCGACGAGTTCATGCGACGCGAGCGATCCAAACTTCCCAAAGCCGAGGAGCTGCCGGTCAGTGAGATTCACGCGTACTACGACGCTCACAAGCAGGAGTACTTCGATCCGGAGCGGCGACGCGTCGCCGTGCTGGTGGTGTCGAGTGAGAAGCTTGGCCGCGAGCTCCTAGAGAAGGCGCAGGGTGCTGACGCCAGGACTTGGGGGGAGCTCGTCCGCGAGCATTCCAAAGCGCGTGTGATCGAGGCGCGCGCTTCCAAGAACGTGGCACGACCACCGCTCGAACTCGAAGGGGATCTGGGGCTGGTGTCGGCGCCGGGCCAGGAGCGTGGCGCCAACGAGCGAGTGCCGGAGCCCGTACGAGCGGCGGTGTTTCAGATTGAGAAACAGGGGGAAGTCTTCGGCGAGTTGGTCCGCCAGGGTCGGGACTTCTACATCGTGCGGCTGGTGGGTCGCAGTCAGGCGCGGCAGCGCACGTTCCAAGAGGCGGAGGCGACGATTCGGGTGCAGCTGCTGCAGCAGAGGCTGCGCGCCGCGGAGCAGGCCTTGGTGGGTCAGCTGCGCGAGCGCTTCGGAGTTACGATCAACGACGAGGCGCTGTCCAAGCTGCGTTTGCCTGAGGAAGAGAAACGGTGAGCATTCGCGCGCTACCGCTGGCGTCGGGAACGCAGGACGACTGGCGTTGGCAGCTTCAGCACGCCATCACGTCCGCCGTCGATCTCGCCGAGGCTTTGGCGCTTTCGGAGCGCGAACGCGAAGGAGCGTTGCGCGCCGAAGCATCCGGCTTTCCGATCTCCATCACGCCCCACTACCTATCCCTCATCGACAGGGACGACCCGAACTGTCCGCTGCGGCGCCAGGTCGTGCCCTGTCTCGACGAGAGTGAGCGCACGCTGGGTGACCTGACCGACCCGCTCGGGGAGGAAGCGCACGAAGCGGCGCCCGAGCTGATCCGTCGATATCCGGACCGCGCGCTGCTTCTCGCCAGCGACCGCTGTTCCGTCTACTGTCGATTCTGCACTCGTAGTCGTCTCGTGGGACAGGGCGGGGGCGCACGTCCGCTCAAGCAGCTACAGCCCGCGTTGGACTACTTGCGCGCGCATCCCGAGATCACGGATGTGATCATCAGTGGCGGGGATCCACTGGTGATGGCCACGGGACGCTTGGCGCGTTTGGTCGCGGCCGTGCGCGACATCCCGAGTGTGGAGACGATTCGTTTGGCGACGCGTGTGCCCGTTGCGCTGCCACAGCGAGTCACAGACGAGCTGCTCACCGCGTTGCGGCCCTTTCACCCGCTG
>JBNKZR010000091.1:0-20653 GCA_050301735.1 Polyangiaceae bacterium
CGCAGCGCCGTGCGCAGCGTTACTGTCGTCCACCGTGGCGGAAAGCGACTCCCGCATTTGGACCTCGCCACAAGCGGACGCCGCCTTGCTTTGCAAGCACAACGTTTCGCGTTGCTCTGCGTCCCAACAGCGGCGATCCCAGTCTGGGTTGGTGATGAGCCGATGCGCAGCTCTCCAGTCGGACAGTCCTTCAACGGGGAAGTCTCCGATGATGCCTAGAGCGCGAAGGTAGTCGCCTGCCCGTTGACGCTCGGGCTCACCTATTGGCTGCCCGAGCATGAAGAACCAATCGGTCACTCTTCTCGAGCCTCTCGCCAGAGGCCGAGTTGCTTCTGAACGGGTCGGTCGGAGCAACTGAAGAGAACGGCGTGCTCGTGTGCTTCGTGCGCCACTCGACACCAGGAAGGAACCACGAACACGTCTTTGGGGCCCCAGTCGAAGACCTGGTCGCCCACCCGACTGCGGCCACGCCCCTCGACCACGCTGTAGACAGTGCCATCCGTCGAACGGTAACCCTGGCCCACGAATCCTGACGGCAGTAGCTGGAGAAACGCCGCAATCGTCGGCAAGGGATAGCCTCCGCTGGGCCCCGCGTACTGCACTTTGACCCCGTGGTGAGCGTCCACTTCCTGGTTCTTCGATAGATACTCCAGGGTTTCGCGGCTGCGCTCGTAGGGGTACGACAGGATCGGGCTCGCACCCGATTCGGGTATGTACTCCACGGGCAACAAGTTGGATCCAAACCGCAGCAAGGAATCGCCCTCGGCCTTGGTCACCGGGGGCACCTCTTCCGCATTGCGCTCCGCGAAGCCCGCATCGAGAAATCTCACGATGGGGATGTCGAGCACGTCCAACCACACCACCGGCATCTCTCCGGGATTGCCGTGATCGTGGTACGTCCAGGCTGGGGTGATCACGAAGTCGCCGGGGTGCATCGTCGTGCGTTCGCCGCCGACCGCCGTGAAGGCTCCCGTCCCCTCGACGACGAAACGCAGTGCAGACTGCGTGTGCCGATGGCTGGGTGCCACCTCTCCAGGCAGGATCAGCTGTAGCCCCGCGTACAGGGACTGCGTGATCGATGACGCGCGTCGAAGGCCCGGGTTCTCGAGTACGAGGACGCGACGCTCTGCCTCCCGGGCTGTGATCAGGCGGCCAGCGTCCATGAGGAACGGTCTGACCTTCTCGTAGCGCCACATGGCCGGCACACACGGGGTGGTCGGCTGGGGCGGAACCAGTGAACTGAGGACTTCCCACAGCGGCGTGAGGTTGTCCTCGTCGATGCGCTGGTAGAAGCGCGCGCGCTCCGCCGCGGTCTGCTCTCGGTCGGCTCCCATGGTCCGTTTCCTCCCTGGTCAGTCTGCTGCTGAGAGGTCAGGAAGGCGTAGACCCAAAGACTCGACGACGGCACGGGCTCGGTTGAGAAAGTCCTCCCGCATCTCTTCGTTTTTGCGCAACTTCAGACCGAACTTGCGATAAATCTCGTTGTTCTTCGAGCCTGCTGCGCCGAAGAACTTGGGCAGGTAGGGCGCGTAGTCGTTGATGGCTTGCTGTACCTCGCGACGCCCCTCCTCCGTCTTGCACAGCTCTGTGCAGAAGTCCTTGCCGAACTGGGCATGAAACTTCTCTTCTGGCATCGTGATGCGTCCAATCGTACGCAGGGGCACGAAGGTGCAGTGCAAGAGGTCCTCCACCTGAAGGATCTCGGCGAGGTCGGCGAGCATCTTGATGACGCAGAACTCCGCCCAACTCTTCATCGGAAAGCCGAAGATGCTCAGCGGTTTCTTGACGGTCGGGTCCGTGGCCTCGGCCGGAATACCCATCTCGTCGGCGAGCCCCTTGAACCGAACGTGATGGTGGTACTCCTCCATCGCAATGCGGCAGGTGAGCCACTTCGCGTACGGAGTGGGTGCGTAGGCGATGGCCGGTTCGTCGAACACCTGTGCGCCGAAGAGCTCGTTGACCGCATGGCTGACGACGATCTTGGAAACGGCCTCGCGATACTCTGCTGGTTCGTCGGCAAGTCCGGCGACCGTCTTTACTTCGTGATGTGTACTCGTCATTTTCGACTCCTAGATGATCGGTTCTGTGTTGAAGGCTTCCAGATCTGTGGTCAACGACGTCAACTTGGAAGCAAACTGCGCCTGGAACGTGGAGGAGAACCCCTCGTCGCTCCAGCCACCGTCCGGAGCGATGAGCCGCTCGGTGGGCCTGGCTTGAGAGAACAGGAACACTTCTCGACCACGAACGCCGAGTAGCTGACCAGTGATGTTCTGCGCGTGAGGTGAGCACAGGAAGCCCACCAGCTGAGCGACGAAGCGTGGCGGGACCTTCAGCGCCCGCTCCTTGTATTGCGTCTGTATTTCGTTCGCAGGTTGAATCAGATCCGTCACACGCGTGGCTGCGAAGGGCAACACGGCATTGCAGGTGACGCCGGAGCGCGCCATGTCGAGCGCAACCACACGTGTCAGCCCGATCAGTCCGGCTTTGGAACTGGCGTAAGCAGCTTGACCGTAGTTGCCGTACACCCCCGCCGACGACGTGATGTTGACGATGCGTCCCGGAGCTCGCCCTGACTTGACTTGCTCACGTAGGTGCGGGGTTGCGGCGGCTAGCACGTAGAACGCACTGCTCAGGTTGTTCTTCAGGACGAAATCCCAGTTCTCTGGCTTGCCCTTGAAGATGAACGAATCTCGAAGAACGGCTGCGGCGTTGACCACGATATCGATGTGACCGAAGCGGGTCCGAGCGAGCTCGACGGCAGCGCTCGCTGCTCGCGGGTCGCTGAGGTCTTCCGTGAAAGCTACGGCGTTCGGGCCCATCTGCTTCGCGGCGTTCGCGGCCACTGTCGGGTCAGCCTCCTCGCCGGCTACAGAAACGCCACTGTCGGCGATCACGACGCAGGTACCCCGCTCATGCAACAGGTGGCTGATGGCGAGACCGATACCGCGCGCACCGCCGGTCACCAATGCGACGGGCTTGTCTTTCGACTCAGTGCTTGGGGACATCGGCTCTGGCTCCTGTCTGGGGGGCCTCAGTAGGCACGGTCTTTTTCACTGTAGAAAGCGTCGGCATGTATATCACTCCGTCTCACTCCTCTTGCTTCGAGTCGCTGCTGCAGACTCTCCACCATCGGTGGCGGCCCAGCGGTGTATACTTTGAACCCTTCAAGCGAAGGTATGTCCTCCAGTACCTTGTCGACGACCATTCCCTGTCGACGCTGCGTCGGGCGGGTGGGTCGCGATAGCACGATGGTGACGGAAAGGTTCGGGTGTTCTCGCTCTAGTCCGCGCAGGTACTCCTCTAGGTAGACATCGCGTTCATCTCGGACACCGAAGTAGAGGTGGACCTCCCGTTCCGGCGTTCGGCGGAGTGCCGTCTGGAGGATCGCCTTGATCGGCGCCATCCCACTGCCGCCCGCGACTGCCAGGATGGGGCCTTGGTGGTTGTCCCTGAGGTAGGCTGTTCCGTGTGGGCCAGAGACAATCACCTCCGAACCGACATGCAAGCTCATGAACACGTAGCCGCTCGCTTGGCCCTGTGGGACGTGCCGAATGTGAAACTCGAGCACGTCCTCATCTGGGCAGTTCGCCATCGAGTAGGCACGCTCGGGTATTCCCGGACCGAACTTCAACAGCGCGTGCTGACCTGCTGAGAACGAGTAGGGCCCACCGGCCTCGATGGCCAGGCTGACGCGCTTGATGTCGTGGGTCAGATCCGTGAGCTCGACGACCCGACAACGCATGACTCGCGATGGATGCACGACGACTTCGCCGGCCTCGAGAGCGCGCACTGTGCAGTCGCCCCACACTTGCGTGCGACACGCGAGAATCAGCCCCTGTGCCCGCTCCTCGTCACTCAGCGCATACTCGGAGTAGGGTAACTCCAGGGTGTCTCCCTCCAGGAGTTCGCACTTGCAGGCGCCACAATTGCCCGACTGGCAGTTGTGCGGAAATGCGACGTTGGCCTGCAACAAGCTCTCGAGGATCGTCTCTCCCTCGATGGCCGGGACGACCTCGGGTGGGTCGGACAGAACGCGAATTACCGAGCTCACGTGGGACCCCAAACGGAACGATCAGGATCAGCGAGAGTCTGCTCGCTATCGGCGGGGCGTTGCACGGCCTCGGGTAGCAATGCCTGCAGTTCGGGTATGGATTGCTCCACGGTTCTCCCGGTAGTGTCGTAGGAAGCGTGAGCGAGCTCGTAGAGATGTTGCCGCGCCTCCAGTGTTCTTGCGATGTTGTTGATTGCTTCGGAGCGCATGTGGGCGCTGGCGATGCGGGCGTCGTGTTGCGCGAGCACTCGTTCGAACATGACCTGGGGTTTGGCCTTGAGCCAAACCGTGAAGAACGACGCGAGCAGCATTTCGTAGGTCGCTGCCTCTGCAACGATGCCGCCACCCGTGGCGAGCACCACCTCGGGGTATTCTCCGACGATGCGCTCCAAGCAGTTGCGTTCCAGCACACGGTACCCGCGCTGGCCGTAGAGCGAATGGATCTCGTCGATCTCGAGTTCCGCTTCCTTCTCGATTTCCCGATTGAGTTCGACGAACGGAAGGCCCAGGCGTTCGGCCAGCATCGGACCCAACGTGGACTTGCCAACTCCTCGAATACCCACCAAGGCGACGCGGCGCGCATCACTTGCGAACAGCAGCCGCCGGATGCGCGCCAGCCGCTCCGGTGGTTGGCGCTTGAGAAACTCCACGATCATCGTGAAGTCAGCGCTCGTCGGTTCCTCTGGAGAAAGGAAGCTCGCGATCGGCAGGTTCAGGGTGTTGGCCAGCTGCTGTAGCAACGCCAAAGAGATGTTGCCGGTGCCATTCTCCACGCGCGCGAGGTAGGCCAACGAGATCCCTGACTGCTCAGCGAGCGTCTTTCGTGTCATGAAACGCCGCGCACGAGCGTCGCGAACTCGCTGCCCCAATAGCTCATGCAAGTTGCCCTCGGTCGTGTCCTCGCCGAGTTGGCCCGCAGCTTTGCCCTTGACTGCGGGGCTCTGCGCGCCAGCCGCTGCGGTTCGTGCAGCTGCGGTGCTTGAGGTTTTCTTCTTGGGTGCGGCTTTCATGAGGCAGCCTACGTCAGCGTGGTGCCATGCGCAACGCGCCATCCAAGCGGATGGACTCGCCGTTCAGCATTTCGTTTTCGACGATGTGCTGAGCGAGCGCCGCGTATTCGTCGGGGCGACCCAAGCGCGAAGGGAAAGGCACACTCTTGCCGAGGGCGTCCTGCACCTCGGGGGGCAGACCCGCGAGCATCGGCGTTTCGAAGATGCCTGGGGCGATGGTGCAAACACGGATGCCGGCACGCGCGAGCTCCCGCGCGATGGGCAAGGTCATCGCAACGATCCCGCCTTTGGAGGCGGCGTATGCCGCCTGGCCAATTTGACCGTCCCAAACGGCAACGGATGCCGTGTTGACGATGACGCCGCGTTCACCGGAAGCATTGGGTTCTTCAGGCATCATGGCGGCGGCCGCCAACCGAATCATGTTGAAGGCACCGACCAGGTTGATGTTGAGCACACGGGTGAACGAGTCGAGTGCGTGAGGTCCCGTCTTGCCCACGACGCGCTCTGCGGGGCCGATGCCCGCGCAATTGACGAGACCATGCAGAGCCCCGAACTTCTCCTTGGCCAGCTGCACGGTGGCTCGAGCCTCGGCTTCGTCGGAGACGTCGGTCTTCTGGAAAGCGATCCGATCGCCGAGCTCGGTGGCCAAGTGTTGTCCGCGTTCGACGTCGATGTCGGCGATGACGACACGGGCGCCGCGTGAGTGAAACCGTCGCACGGTGGCCGCACCGAGACCGGAGGAGCCACCCGTGACGATGAAGGTTGATGAGTCGAGCTGCATGTTACTTTCTTCCGTGGTTTGGATTCGTCAGCTGGCTTGTTGAAGGAGGATCGCCGTGCCCTGGCCGCCGCCGATGCAGGCGGAGGAGATGGCGAACTCACCAGACATTTCTCGTAGTTCACGTGCGGCGGTTACCGTCAAACGCACCCCCGTTGCGGCGAGTGGATGACCGATGGCGATCGCGCCGCCGCGCACGTTCACCTTGTTGCGGTCGAGTCCGAGTTCTCGCTCGACGGCAAGGTACTGGGCGGAAAACGCCTCGTTGATTTCGAAGCGATCGATGCGACCTTGCTCGATTCCTGCCTTCTTCAAGAGCGCACGAATCGCCGGTGCCGGTCCAATGCCCATGATCTCCGGTGGGACGGCTACGGTCGCCCCGGCGACGACCCGAGCGAGCGGTCGTAGGCCGTGGGCACGTACGTACTCTCCGGACGCAACCACGGCCGCCGCTGCCCCGTCCACGATCGCCGAGCTGTTGCCGCCGGTCTGCACCCCATCCTTGCCGAAGGCGGGGCGCAGTTTGCTCAGCACCTCGATGGGGCTCGGCCGAACGTGCTCGTCTCGCTCGAATCGTTCGACGCCACGTGGCAGTCGCAGGCCGCGCGGTTGGTAGTCGTCCAGCTGCCATTCCTGCGTGACGACCGGCTCGACTTCACCATCGAAGAAGCCCGCCTGCCAAGCCTCGCTCGCTCGGCGAAAGCTCTCTTCAGCGAAGAGATCCGCGGCCTCGCGACTGATGTCGTAACGTTTCGCCAAACGTTCCGCGGTGTCGCCCATGCGGGTGTTGGAGGCGGTGTCGAGCGTCGCTTCCCATAGAAAGTCGCCGAATTCGAGTTGTCCCATGCGAAACCCACCGCGGTGGGTGTACGCAGCGACCGGGTTTCTCGACATGGACTCGGTGCCGACGCAGAGTGCTAGTCTGGCCTTGCCCAAGGCGATTTGATCGGCCGCGGCCAAGATTGTTTCGAAGCCAGTGCCGCACAGCCGCTGCACGAGGAGAGCCGGCACGGATGCCGGGACTCCAGAGTAGAGCGCGACGTGCCGAGGCAGGTAGTAAGCGTCGAAGCTCGACTGGGCGACGTTGCCCGCGATGACCACGTCGACGTCAGCTGCCGAAACGCCCACCCGTTCGAAGGTTGCGCGCGCGGCGTAGATCCCGAGATCCGTCGGGGAGACTTTCTGCAAGACACCCGTGTAGTCGGCGAACGGGGTGCGGATGCCCCCCACCAGCCACACGTCGTCGTAGGCTGCGGTGATCGCGTGCGTTTCTGAGAGTTCGTACATGCTCTTGTTCCTTCAGGCGCCTTTCATCGCGTCAGTGCCCTCACGCGAACGGTCACGACGCGACGGCTCCAGGCGGACGATGTCGTGCCCGTCGGCATCGCGATACAGCCTCTCGACCAGCTCCGCGCGCCGGGTCAGAACCGCGCGCTGGTTGATGTAACCTTTGTCAGTGATTTCTCCGGCGTCCACCGACGGGGGCTCGAGCAGAAACAGCGCTCGGGTTGCGTAGGTCGAGGAGCCTCGGCCTTTTGCTTCGAGTTCGGCAAGTCCGTGTTCGACATGCCTGCGGATGGCTGAGTCTCGGAGAAGGTCTGCGGTTGCCACATCATCGATCACTCGCGATGAGCACAGCTGGCGACAGGCGTCGAGATTGGGGAAGATCAGAAAGCCGATCTCGTCTCGATCGTGTCCCGTGATGACGATGTCTTGGGCGATGGGCGCAAGTGTCGCGATGGCTTCAAGTCGTAGCGAGCCAACACTCACCCAAGTGCCGGTGGTCAACTTGAAGTCTTCACCCAGCCGCCCATCGAAGCGCAGACCGAGTTCCGGACGATTCGCATCCACGAAGCGCATGGCGTCCCCCGTCTTGAAGAACCCCTCGTCGTCGAAGTATGCGGCGGTCAACTCTGGCTTCTTCCAGTACCCGGGTGTGACGTTGGGCCCCCTCACGCGTGCTTCGAGTTTGTCCTCGTTGGGAACCAACTTGAGTTCGCAACCCGGGATCGGCAATCCGACGACGCCGGAACGATCGGCTTGGCAGTAGCAACTCGTTGCTGCGGGTGCGGTCTCGGTCAGACCCCACGAGGAAACAACCGGCACGCTTCGCCCCAAGGTGTCTTGCGCTAGGTCTTGCAGTGCTTCCCACAGGTGCTGGGGCAGACTGGCCGCAGCGTAGAAGATCAGTTGAAGTCGACTGAAGAACTTGACCCGAAGCGCCGAGTCCTTTCGCAGAGCCTTGACCAGCAGATCGTAGGCGCGGGGTACGTTGAAAGAGATGGTCGGCGATACCTCGGCCAGATTGGCCAAGGATTGGTCGAACTGCTGAGGGACGGGGCGCCCGGCATCGATGTAGAGCGTGCCGCCGTTTCTGAGCACCAAGTTGAAATTGTGGTTGCCGCCGAACGTGTGATGCCAGGGGAGCCAATCGACCAACACGGGGGGCGTACTGAGAAATGGCCAGAGCTGTCTGATGGCCTGCTGGTTCGAACACAGCATGCGCTGTGTGTTGATCACTGCTTTGGGTTCATCCGTCGATCCGGACGTGAACATGAACTTCGCGATCGTGTCAGGCGTTACCGCGTCGAACGCGCGAGCTACCGCACGGAGGTTTGGCGCGGCATTCAGCAACGATTCGAACCCCTGCGAATCCCCGTTGCCCTTGCCCCTGCCACTGATGAGCCGGGCGCCGTGAAGCTTTTCGATGGCTGAGAGGGCTGCCGCGAAGCGCTCTGGATTGGCGACGTAGACGAGCCCTGGGTTCAACGTCTCGATGATTCGCTTCAGCTTCACGAAGTCTTTCGAAATGAGGGAGTACGCCGGGGATATCGGAGCGACGGGGATGCCCACGTGCAGGCACGCCAGCGTCAACAGACCGTGCTCGACGCTGTTTCCCGAGAGAATGACGGCGGGACGCTCGGCGCTCAGCTGCTCCTGCAACAAGCAGGACGCGACTTGGCGCACCTGGTCGAGGGCCTCGCCGTAGGTGAGGCCTTGCCAATCCCCATCCGCTGAGCGCTCCATCAGGAAGGGTCGATCTGCGGCGAGCAGTGCCCAGTGCTCCAGGTATTCCCCGACGCAGCGGGCAGGTTGCTGCAGCGCTTGACCGGCACTCAGGATCACCGTGCCGTCGCCACGCCGTACCGTCTCCACCGCTGCGGGGGCGAACATGGGTTCAGGGTTATGAGGCACTTCCGTCATGCGTGATCGACCGTCTCGAGCGTCGTTGTAGCCATCTTGGTGATGCAGTCCGGAGTATACAATAGTAGAGGTCCGCTTATCACTCACAGACGAAAGATCCGTCTGCTTTGACCAATAGCCCCAATAGCGACGCGGAAGAGGCATTATGGCCACTATGACTATAGTAGAGGTCCAGAACGACTAGTATAGGAGCGATTGATTGGTTGCCAAGCGCCCCGTCTTGCGCGGGTCGGTGAGGCGCTCCCGAGGAAGGTGTGTATGCTTCGAGATTTGCATCGGATTTCGTCTGCTCTTCTAGCCGGCTCAATAGTGTGGGGAGCGGTGCTCTCCTGGGCCGATGACGCGTTGGCGCAAGAACCGCCGCCCAACAAGGAGGAAGCTGCCCCCGCGGCACCCCCCGGGCCGCCGCCTCCGCCCGAGTCCCTGATACCCGATGGCGAGGCCCCCCCCCAGCGCTCGATGCCACCGGTCTTCCCCCCGGCGATTCCGAGCATCGACTACGGCGCCCGCCTACGCACCGCACTGCTGTTCCAGAACCCGGAAGATCCGGAGTCGCTGGATGACATGAGCCAATATCTCGAAGCTGACATGTACATGGTGGGTCAGCTTCACCGCTTCTGGAAGTGGCAGGTGGCCTTCCACATGGACTACGGAATGACGCCTGCTCCGGGCGCGCCGGCCATCGTCAACGTGCAGCCGCTGGACGTGATCGCCAAGTTCGAGCCGATGCGGGAATTCAACATCTACGCAGGGCGCATGCTGGTGCAAGCGGACCGCTTCACACCGAGCGGACCGTGGGGCATCGATGAGTTCTTCTACCCTGGTTTCTTCATGGGCGTTGCTGGGCCTCCGGCATTGCCAAAGGCAGGTCCGGTAGGGCGCGATGTCGGAACGACGATTTGGGGCGCCCCGTTCGGCGGTCATTTCAAGTACTACGTCGGTGCGTTTCAGCTCCACGACCCAGCGCTCTCGCCATTGTTCACCGGTCGCCTGCAGCTCAGCCTGCTGAATCCCGAGCCCGCGTTCTTCCAGCGCACGACCTACTACGGCACGAAGGATCTGGTTTCGTTCGGTGTCGGTGCCCAGTACCAGAAAGACGGAACCGTGCAGCGGTTGCCGCCACCCGCTGATCCGACGATGGCGATGGTGCCGTTGACTGATGACCACACCGCCCTCACCGCCGACGTCAACATCGAAAAGAATATCGGCGATGCGGGTACGGCCTCGCTGGTGGGTCAGTTTTCCAGTTTCGAGGGCGACTACCAGTTCTGGCAGAACTACTGGGTCGTTTCAGCGGGCTACATGCTGCCGCAGGTCATCGGTATTGGTAAGGTCCGTGCGACCGTGCGTTATCAGAGCGCACTTCGTAACATCCCCGATGCGGATGGAACGTCGCTCATCGACGCTCAGCTGAGCTACATCGTCGCTGCATGGTACGCACGGCTCGGACTCGGTTTCCGCCACGGCAGCACGTACGTGCCACCCACCGCGACGACGGCTGCAACGACGATGACGGGCAACCAGATTTACCTTGGCCTCACGCTGGCGGATCCGTGATTGCGGCGCCCGGCCAACGCCTGATGGTAGTCAGCCGGGCACTGCTCGTGTTGCTCTGAGGCACTGTCACTCTCCAGAACAAAGGACGAAAAAATGCTTCGAAGAAAGTTCATTAGTACGGTCGCTGCCGGGGCATCCCTCGGTGTGATTGGGGTTGGGTGCCGTTCTTCTGATTCGCCCGAGGCGAGCGAGAAGGGTGGGCAAGGTGAGAAGGCCCTGCCGGTCGAGGAGACCAAGGCCAAGGAACCGATAGTGCTACGTCTGCACCAGTTCTTGCCTCCGGTGGCGACACTCCCCAAGAAGGTTCTCAAGCCCTGGGCTGAACGCATTGAAAAGGCATCGGGCGGGCGGCTGAAGATCCAACACTTCGACGCGATGGCCATGGGCGGTGGTCCACCGCAGTTGATGGATCAGGCGCGTGACGGCGTTGCGGACATCGTGATGACGCTCACGGGCTACACGCCGGGGCGCTTCCCGCGCACCGAAGTGCTCGAGTTGCCGTTCATGATGACGAGTCCAGTAGCGACCTCCAAGGCGTTCTGGACGTTGGTTTCGGAAGACTGGCAAAACAACGAGTACAAAGACGTCAAGGTGCTCAGTGCGTGGGTTCACGGACCGGGCGTCATTCATACCAAGGAGGGCGTCAAGAAGCTGGAGGACATGAAGGGCAAGAAGCTCCGTGGCCCCAGCCGTCTGATCAACGACCTTCTGAGCGAAGTGGGTGCGACTCCGGTCGGAATGCCATTGCCAGCGACTGCCGAGGCCATCTCCAAAGGTGTGGTCTCCGGTACCGTGATCCCTTGGGAAGTGACGCCGGCACTCAAACTGGCTGAGCTGGTGAAGCATCACACGGAGTTCGGTGGCAAGGAGGCGTTTTACACCGCTCCTCTCGTGTTGGTGATGAACAAGGCCAAGTACGATTCGCTGCCTGCCGATCTGAAGGCAATCCTGGATGCCGAATCCGGCGTCAAGCTCGCTAGCGAAGCTGCCAAGATCATGCTCGAAGGCGATGCCCCTGCCCGGAAGATCGCACAGGATGCGGGCAACGAGATCATCACTCTCGACGAGGCTGAAGTCGCGCGATGGAAGCAAGCCGCCAAGCCAGTGATAGACCGCTGGATCGAGGACATGAAGAAGAAGGAAGTCGACGGCGTGGCACTTCTGGAGAAGACGCGCTCGCTCATTGCAAAGAACGAGTAATGGAGCGACGTTAGCGCGATGGATCAAGACGGCCCTCCTTGCGGCGTGAGGAGGGCCGACGGTCGTGGAAAGGTGGAGGCTAGCTCGGGTGCAGAAGACAGGTCTCGCTAGCACTCGGCAATTCGCATGGAAGCGCTGGACAAGCTCGTTGGGCGAATAGCGGCGCTACTCGCTTTGGCAGGCGGTGCGGTATTGCTCCTGCTCGTGCTGTTGACGTGCGTGTCGATCGCAGGCCGCTCTCTCATTTCTGCTGGTCTCGGACCGATCCCGGGGGACTTCGAGCTCGTCGAGATGGGTATCGCATTCTCCGTCTTCAGCTTCTTTCCCTGGTGTCAGTACAAGGGCGCCCATGCCCGAGTGGATCTCTTTCGGCGTGCCTTCGGTCGCAGCTTCAACTGGCTTCTGGACGTCGTATCCCAGTTGCTGATGTTGGTCGTTGCCTTCCTGATAGCCTGGCGCCTCTACGATGGCATGCTCGACAAGTTCGAATACGCCGAAACCACGTTCATCCTCGAGTTGCCGCTGGGTTGGGGTTACGCGGCGGCACTACCGGGGGTGTCTGCATTCGTGCTCGTCTGCGCATTCTGTTTGCTCAAAACCCTGACTCGAGAGCGGCCGGGTGTCCGCAAGCGACCTAGTCCATGAGCGATCTGCAGATCGGTATTGCGTCGTTTCCTTTCCTGCTGCTGCTGATATTCCTGCGCGTCCCCGTGGGGCTCGCGATGTTGAGCGTGGGCTTGGGTGGCAACTACCTGCTCAGTGGCACGTTGGGAGTCAGCCTGTCTCAGCTCAAGCACCTGACGTACGGCACGTTCTCCAGCTACTCGCTGTCCATCGTGCCGTTGTTTCTGTTGATGGGGCAATTGGCGACGCTGGGAGGAGTATCAGCGGCTCTCTTTCGCGCAGCAGAAAGCTGGCTGGGCCACAAGAAGGGCGGCGTGGCCATGTCTGCCATCGGCGCTTGTGCTGGCTTCGGCGCCATCTGCGGCTCTTCCTTGGCCACCGCGGCAACCATGAGCCAAGTCGCGCTGCCCGAGTTGCGTAAGTGTGGCTACTCGGGCTCGCTGGCAACGGGTGCACTCGCGGCGGGCGGTACCCTTGGTATTCTCATCCCGCCATCCATCATCTTGGTGATCTACGCCATTTTGACCGAGCAAAACGTGGCGAAGCTCTTTGCCGCTGCCTTGGTGCCCGGACTTCTTGCTGCGGCAGGCTACATGGTGACCATCTCGCTGTACGCGCGCTTCGTGCCGGGCGCAGGTGAAGTTCGACCGCGGGTGCCGTACGCGGCGCGTTTCCGTGCGTTGGTCCCCGTTTGGCCGGTGATGGTCATTTTTGCCGTGGTCGTGGGTGGCATCTACGCGGGCGTCTTCACGCCGACGGAGGGTGCGGCAGTCGGTGCAGCCGGCACGGGCCTGGTCGCTTTTGCAGCGGGCAAGCTGACTTTCGCGCGGGCTCGCCAGGCCATTTTGGCGACGGGTGCCAGCACCGCGATGATCTTCTTCATCGTACTCGGCGCTGGCGTGTTCAACAGTTTCCTCGCGCTCACTCGTTTGCCGCAGGAAGCAGCGCTCTTCGTCAGCGCGCAAGATTTTGCGCCCTGGGTGGTGCTGGGTGGCGTGCTGCTGCTCTATCTCGTTTTTGGTTGCGTGATGGACAGTCTGTCCATGGTGCTGCTCACCGTACCCATCTTCTTTCCGATCATGCTCGAGCTGGACTTCGGTTTGACGCCAGACGACTTTGGGCTCTGGTTCGGGGTTTTGGTTCTGATCGTAGTCGAGGTGGGCCTGATCACGCCACCCGTCGGCATGAACCTATTCGTGATCAATTCGATGGCTCCGGATATCCCCATCGAGGAGACGTTTCGCGGGGTGCTGCCATTCGTGTTGACGGACGTGCTGCGCGTGATCCTTCTGGTCGTGTTCCCTTCGGTCACTCTGGGGCTCGTCTGGTTGATGTACTGAGCGCGCGATCCCTCGTCGGGGGTGTGGCGCCACAGTGTCCCCCACGGGCTCCGGTGCCAAGCGCTCGCGGTCACTCTCGCAATGCCGCTCGCAGGTCATCCCAGAAGTGCGGGTAGAACTCTTTTGCCAGAGGCGACGGGAACGACAGCCCCAGGTTGGTGAATGTCGCAACGGTCACCCCAAGCGTCGTATTGCGGTAGACGAGCGCTCCCGCACCGATCGTACTGCCACTGTGGCCCAGCCAGACTTCGTTGTCTGCCTCCAGTCGAGCTAGGCCCAACCCGTACCGCACGTCGGGCTCGCTCGTACGCCGGAACTGCTGCATCTCGTCGAGTGACGCTTGCGACAGCAAGCGCCCCTCGAGCAGCGCGCTGAAGAACGTCGCGAAGTCTTCGGGCGAGGCGATGATTCCGTCCGCACCGCGCACATCCTCGGTGGCCTGCAGCTGGACGTCCGAGATGTTCTCGAGTCGACCGTCGCCCTTCTTTTCGAAGTAGTTGTTCGTCACGCACGGAGGCTCCGGGTAGCCCTCGACACCGTGGTAGTACGTCTTGGAGAGTGCGAGGGGTTCTAGGATGTCCTCCGCTATCTGGGCGGCGTGGTCTCCGGTGACTTGGTCGACGATGAGCGAAAGCAGCATGTAGTTCGTATCGGAGTAGGCGAAGTCCGTACCCGGTTCGAAGAGCGCATCTTCGTTGTAGACGTAGCTGATCCTCTTTTCGGTGGACATCGACGCTTGGGGGTCGTTGAAGGTGTCGACGAGGTACGGACCCGCGTCGTTGTACTCTGGGATGCCCGAGCTGTGGTTCATCAGTTGGCGAATGGTCGCCCGCTCTCCGTTGGGCAGGTGTCGGGCGATACGACTGGGGAGATGGTTGCGAATTGGAGCGTCGAGGTCCAGCTCCCCGCGCTCCGCCAGAAGCAACGTCACGGTCGCGAGGTACGTCTTGGCCAGGCTCGCGCCATGATGGACGTGGCAGGTGCTCATCCCGACGTCATCCTCGATGCTGGCGGCACCGGCAGCGCCAAGCCAGCGCCCCTCCGTGTCGGAGTCCACGAACAACGCGAGTCCAACCAGTCCACGTCGCGCGTAGCGGTCGAGCAGACGTTGTAAAGCCTCCGCTCTTGGGTGGGATCCGACGTCCGCTTCGCAGGAGCAGCGGCTGTCTGGGCGATGGAACTGCTCGCCGCATCCCACGAACACGAGAGCGGCCGCCAATGTTGTAGCATACGTGTTCATCGTGTTCCGCGTGTTCATCGTGCGGCTCCGAACTCGTAGCGGGCGCCGAGCTGCAGTAGGGCATTGGGGAGCGCTGGGGCGCCGATGAAACCGGGGACTTGGGGTGAAAAGCGGTAGCGGATGAACAGCGAGAGCGGCAACTCAGTCACTTTACCGAAGTCGAAGCCAGCCCCCAAGCCAAGCGACAGCGTCAGGTGTGACGAACCCCAGTCGGTCGCCTCGACGTAGTGATCGCCGCGCTGCTCGAACACCTGGCGAGTGCTGAAGCTGTGCAAGTATCCCGGGCCGAGCAACAAGGTCACGAACGGGCCGAACGACGCGGTGCTGCGGTAGACGAGGTCGGTATTGAGGAACCACGCCGTCTGGATCGGCGGCGAGCGGAACCAGCCCAACTCGCCACCCACCGCCAGAGCCCCGAAGCGACCGCGGGTCAGGCTGAGCTCGCTGCCCCCAGAGACGCCGGGGTGCAGTGGCGCGAGCCGGCCCATGTCGCGCAAAGGCAACGCGTAGGAGTGGTTGAACACCGCGACCGCGATCGGGAGCCGCCACTGAGACTCAGCGGTGGCCAGCTCCGGAGTGGACGCGAGTGCGGCAAGCGCGAGAACTGAAAACACGGAGCTCCTTCCAACAATTGATCGCGGCGTGGCGACACATCGCCACCCTTGCGTGCCCGCGGGCGTGCTCGGTGTTCAATCTATTTATCGAGACACGCGCGCACTCCTGCCTGGTCGTCGGGTCACTGGCGCGAGGGGAGTTCCGAGCGCATGCGGGCCGCCTCGCCGCAGGCTAGCTTCATGCCGAGGGCGCAGGCCTTCTCGCTGTCCGCCAATGCGCCGGTCTTATCGCCGCCGTGAAACTTCGCGCCGCTGCGTTCGCGGTACGCGCGTGCGTCGCTCGGATGCCTGCGAATGAATTCGTCCCACATCTCGACGATCTGGTCGAAACGCCGGTGCACGACCAGGGCGTGGTCCAGCCGCAGGTGAGCTTCGAAGTCGTCGGGCTTGGAGCCCAGCTCCTTGCGCAGGTCCACGACGTCGTTGGCGTCGAGCCAGCCCAAGCGGGCTCTCAAGTCTTGATCGTGGGGGACTAATGTGAGCGCGAGCGTGAAGTGCTTCGCCGCCCCCGCGCGATCGCCCCGTTTACGCAACTGATCGCCATCGTAGCGCAGGCGCTGCACCATCCACGTGACGCGTTTCGCAACCCAGGTGTCGCTTGGGTCCAACTGACGCAGAATGTTAAGATCTTCGGCCGCACGCAGATAGTCGTTGCGTTTCTCCAGCGCCACCATGCGCGGCTTCAAAGAGTGCTCACGCTGAGGTGAGATGCGGAGCGCGCGCTCGGCGAGGGGGAGGACGTCGTCGTAGCGTTCCTCGTCCTGCAGCAGTCGTATCTTCGCTTCCAGCAGACGCGGCTCATCACCGCGTGTCAGCGCCTCGTCACACGCTCGATGTGCTTGCACGAAGTCCTTCTTCTGGCGGTGTGTCCAGCAGATGTCGGCGTCGACGAAACTCGCCACGCGGCCGAGCATTGGGTTGTCGGCAATCAACGGAGCCAGTGTCGCGGCGTAGCGCTTCATCGCGTCATGGGAGCCACCCCAGCGGGGGCGCAAGGACTGGATGTAGGCGATGCGGATCTCCACGCACGACGGGCACTGCTGCACGGCCTTGCGCATGAGGTCCTTCAACTCCCTGCGATTGGCGCCGTCAAACATCGCGAGCACCAGGCGCTGCACGTGCGCGACCAACAACTTGGGTCGCACGTGGATGGCCCGTTTGAGATCCTTCAACGCCGCTTGGTTGTGCGAGTGCATCGACACGAACTGCGCGTTCGACGTCTCTTTGACGGTGCCCGCGCCCCGCATGTACAAAGCGAGCGCCAGGCGGTGCACACCACGAGCGCCCAACGCCGCGTAGGAAGCAGGCATTGCCGCGACCCATTCATCCAAGGCCTTGCCCACCTCGGGATCCGCGATGGAGAAAGCCATCAGTGCGTCGTAGGGCCAGTACTCCTTGCGATAGTCAGCTTCGAACTGCTCCTGGTAGCCCGTGATGAAGCGTTCGAGCCTTTCGAACTTCCCGGCGCGTAGCAGCTGCAGGAGCGCGATTCGGTCGACGCGGCGCAGGGGGTATCCTGCCGCATCCGTCCCTGGCTCTCCAACGAACGGCGGCTCCGTCGGCAAAGCCTGCTCCGCCAGTGCAGGGCCGACCACCTTCGGCTCAGGCGGCAGATAGCTGGCGGCAGGAGGCGTGGGTTGCTTCAGGAGCCGTCGGACTCGAAGCGGCACGTCGGTCATGATCAGCACGGCTCCCGCCCCCACGATACCCAAGAACGCGAGTAGGACCCACGTCCTCCCTTCATTCGTTTCCGCCATAGTCTGACCCCGCGGTGAGCTTACCAGTAGTGGCCGCGTGTGCTGCTGGGTTTTTGATGCCATGCGTCGTCCGTCGACCCAAGATCGAGGCTTCGACGCAACGCGGGGTGAGAATTAACGCGTTCAGGCGGTGGGACAGTGGACTCTGTCAGTCTTGACAGTTGCTCGCAGTTCTGGTGATTACGGCTAAGCGTCGAGCGAACTAACGCTCCGTGTGAAGAGGAGGAAGTTGCGATGGTTCCTGACCCAAGCACCCCGATCGCCGTGATCGGCTTGCCACCGGCAAGTGAACGCGTCTCGGAGGCTTTTTCACGCATGGTCGTGTTCCTGCACGGCGTGATGCAGGCCGACACCAAGGTGCGTGCGATTCTCGCTGGCTACGACCGCAGCACGCACGCAACAGGGGTTTACCTAGCGGAGCACCTAGCCGGGCAACGGACCTTCTTCGAATGGCGGATACAGTATTCGCTGAGGCCCCCGCGTGATCCGGACTTGCCGGAGCAAATCGCCGAGCTGGAAGCTTTCGTCGATCGGTGGAAGCCGATTGCGGCCCGCGCCGTGGCCACGCCGACCGACGAGTTGGACCGAGAGGAATTGCAGGCTCTGCTGCAGGAGCCACTCGTCCTACCGAGTCGGGTTTGGCGCGCAAAGCAGTGGATCCAGTGCCTGGAGTCTTTGGGCACGGTGCCGGTGGAGTTCTACCAGGTTGCCTGGGCAGAGTTGGTGCGAGCGGGTGTCGAGGAGGAGTTGTCGCACGTCCGCGAGGTGCTCAAGGTCGTTCAAGAGTTCATTCGTAACGCTCCCCTGGAGGCTCCGGAACGCGAGGACTTGGCACTGGCCCGCGAAGCGACGGCGGACGTTGCTCTCGCCTGGCTGCGCGATCGGCGCCAACAACTGGCGACGAAGCTGGGTCCCGAAACCTGCACGGTGCTCGGCCTCGGTGACCTGGTACCACCACAACCGCCCGAGGTCCCGATCCGGGAGGTGCTTGCCTGGTCTGGAATGGAGAACTGAGTGGGCGAGCACGACTGGCGGGCAGCTTTTCTGGCCGCCGTTGGGTGTGGGCCCGAACTGCGCCAGAACCCGAGGGGTGTTTACATGCGACGTTGGGCCGCACCTTCGGGTGCCACCGTCGGTCGCCGCCGTGGGGCGCCTACCCGCGTGCTGCTTACGGCAGCATCTCGTGGAACAGGCTCGTGTCCACGGCGTTGCCCATGGCCTCGTAGCCCGCGGTGTTCGGGTGCAAACCATCGTTGCTGAGCCGTTGGAGCAGCTGCTCCGGGTCGGCGGGATCGGCGACGGCTTCGTCGAGCCGAATCACGGTGTCGAAGCTTCCCTGGTTGAGGACCCAGTCGTTGATGTCGTTGCGTAGCGTCAAGGCCTGGCCCGCGTCGTAGGAATGACCGCGGAACGGCGTGATGGGCGACCCATAAACCAAAATGCCCTCGGCGTGGCACAGGTCGACGATCTCTTGGTAGGCGTCCGTGACCCGCCCGGCGATGCTCAAGTCCGTCTTTTCGCCGATGTCGTTGACCCCCATCAGCACGATCAACCACTTGATCTTCGGGTCCCCCAAGACATCGCGCTTGAAGCGATCGATGCCGGCATCCATGTAGTCGGTGGGGGTGAGCAGTTCGTTGGCTCCCATGCCGAGGTTGAGCACGGACAGCTTGTCGGCGATCTCGGGATCGTCTTTGATCGACAAGGTCAAGTAGTCGGGCCAACGTTGGAAGGCGTTGAGTACGCCGTAACCGTCGGTGATCGAGTCGCCGAGCAGGGCAACGGTGTACGTGTCGGCCGGCGCCATCACGTCGATGGTGTTGATGAAGTACCAGCGATCGCGTGTGTCTGTCGCGTTGAAGCTGGCGTCCGCAACCACGTCGCCACTGCCGATGTAGGCCGTGTTGCGCGCGCCCGGATGCCCGGTGATCTCGTTGGGCACGCTCGAAAAGTGCATCGTCAAGGCCATGCGATCGAGCTCGACGATGGAGTAGTCGAGCGGATCGGACCAGATGGCCTCGCCGGGCGGGATGGTCACGTCGGGGCTCCCGTCGAAGGTGAACTCCGCGTCCGTGGCTGGATCGATCTGTCCAGCCCCTTGCCCCGGTTTGGCGATGTGGACCTTGGTGATCTCCACCGGCGCCGTGCCCTTTTCGTTGCTGAGTTCGAGGCGGATGGTATCGCCCGAGAAAGTGACCCAGACGTACTGGCGTAGCGTCATGCCTCCGAGGGGGGGTGGCATGTTGCTCGGCTCCATGCTCTGGATGGATGTACCCCACGAAGTGAGCCAGTCCTCCGTCGGGGGCGCGCCGCCATTGCCGTCAGGGGCTCCGGCCATGCCCCCCGCGCTCATGCCGGCCTCCCCGCCAGTGTCTTCGGTACTGACGGGTGGCGCGCCTCCTGTTCCCCCGCCGCCGTTAGCGGGTTCGATCGGCGTGGCGCCACCTGCCGCGGGCTCGCCGCCTGGGCTGGGCTGGGTGGGCGTTGGCGTGGCTCCCGGCCCGACGCTGCCCGTTGGTGTCGCCGTGGGATCGCTCCCGCCGGGGGTCATCGAGGTGTTCGCTGGAGGCCCAGAGCCCGTGCCAGCGACGCCTGGAGAGCCACCTGGGGTGACGGTGGTGCTGCCTGGCATACCGCCCACGGCGGGCGTCGTGGCGCCGCCACTCGGGCCGCCACTGACGGCAGTGTTGGCTCCGTCATTCGGCGAGTCCTCGCTCGCGCAACCAGCGAGGGCCCCAAAACAACACGCGAGCAGAGCGATCGAGGAAAGTCGGAGTGCGAGTGCTTTGGTCGAAGAAGTGCTGAAGCGGGGCTGATGATGCATGAGTTTCTCAGTGGAGACGATCGGCGGTAGCGAGCGTAACGTGGCTCTAGCGGTGGGGTTTGGTCGGGTCAAGTACGTGCCGGCAACACGCGGTGCACCTACAACAGAACAGGCTCCTGCTACGCGAAGGGGTGCACCTCGCCTGCGGAACCGTCACCCAGCGTCCCAGAAAAACACGCGAGCGCCAGCACCTCCGGCTCGCGGATCCCGACGAAGAACAAGTTACGCGAACTCTTGGCGGCGTGCTGGACGTCTACCGTCTCGACGTCCAGGGCGCGAGCCGACGAAAGCAGACGTGGAATCGACGCTGGGCGTGCCGTGCCAGAGCTGCGTCCACTTCGACCGGGACTCCGACGGTCAGAGGGTGAGCGGGGCTGCGAAACGCCCCCGCAGCAACTCAGTCGTCGCTCTCGTCCGGCGTGTCTTCGACCGGATCGCCTGCGGCTCGGCTGTC
>JBNKZR010000092.1:0-20555 GCA_050301735.1 Polyangiaceae bacterium
GATGCGGTCGATCCCGTTCAAGAGGTTACCCATCTCCTCCGATGTCATCATGATGAACAGGTTGCCGCCGATGTGCCGACCCGGCATCAAGAACAGGGTCTCGACCAAGAGCACGTAGTCCGACACGTCGTTGAATTCGCTGACGACCTCCCGCATGTTGCCGATGTTGCAGTGAGCCTGAGCCAACTCGAAGGGGATCCCCAAGGTGTTCCCCATACTGCCCACCAGAGCGTTGATCAAGATGTTGCCCACCTCGACCAACAATTCGCGATCTGCATCGCTCACCTCCTTGGGGGCGTTGTCGTTGTCACTGACGAGGGCGTTCACCAAACGCAAACCGCTCTCTTTCGACATCAGGAGCAACGCGATCCCATTGGCGGAACCTGAAAAATCCTGGCGCACGAGGGCGAGGTCGTCCGTGAAGTTGTCTCGTATCGTCGCCTCCAGAGCGGAGCGAGGAATGACCTCGAGACGCGGCACGCTCAGCTTGATCGTCTCGTAGACGAGCTTCGACAGTGCGCTCGCCGCGCGGCCCATGCCGATGTTGAATATCTCTTTGAACGCATCTGCGTAGCGGGGTGAAAACGGCAGTTTGTCCGGCGTGTCGTCGCGGGCCAGCACGAGCCTCATCACCCTCCGCAACTCGGGTCCATCCACTGGCTTCGGAACGAAGGCAACAGCTCCTAGTGAACGAGCCTTGTGAGCCGTCGTGTCCTGAATGTCTGCGGACGAGACGATCATCTTCGTTTTTGGGTGACGGGCGCGGGCGTGACCCAAGAAGGCAAGACCACTGATGTGGGGCATCAACAGGTCCGTGATGACGACGTCGTATTGCGTCTCCTCCATCTTTGCCAACGCATCGGCGCCGCTGGTCACCTCCTCGACGTCGAACTCGTCGCCCAACGCGGTGCGCACGTGCCGCAGGCTGAAGCGCGAATCGTCGACCAGAAGGACTTTGGGTTTGGCATCTTGGACAGGCCGGGCGGTTACCCGCGTTCGCAGGTCTTCGTCATCGCTCTGTTGTTCCGCGTCGTTCATGCCGCTCTCGCACCTCACTGTGTATCGTGGGGTCCTGGCTCCGATTTTAGGATCCCTGCTACAAGGCTGGACGATCCGGTCTCGGAGCGCATCCGTGGACGACTCCATGTCGATGGCCCAGTGGGCATTTGTGGGCGGCAAGCACACGCGCCTCACAACCGCGATTCCGCCCCCAACGTAGCGCGCCGCACCATATCGTGGCTGGTGCGTCGAGTTGCACCCATCCCGACACGAAACGCGACAGCTCCCCCTCTGCGGCAGACGCCGGCGCGAGGCCGAGGAAAGACCTCGGTCGCCTCGTCGCCCGACTCGGTGAGTCGTACAAGAGGTAGCAGATTACCTAGTGAGCTGCCGCGACGCTTGCCGCCGACAACTCGCCCGGCCCATCACCGACGATGCGACCATCCCGCATCTCCACGACCCGCGGCATGCGCTGGGCGAAGCCCGGGTTGTGGGTGACGACCACCACCGTGGTGTCGTACTCGGCGTTGATTCTGAAGAAGAGGTCGTGGACGGCGTCACCCGTGGTGCTGTCCAGGTTACCCGTTGGCTCATCCGCCAGCAGCAACCGTGGTTCGAGGGCCAGAGCGCGAGCGACAGCCACACGTTGCTGTTCTCCACCCGACAATTCCCCGGGTCGGTGTGTCTGGCGATGCTCCAACCCAACGAGCTGCAAGAGCCTCTCTGCTTGCTCACGCATCTCGTTGCGATTGCGCCCCCCAATCAGCCCAGGCATCATCACGTTCTCGACTGCCGTGAACTCCGGCAGTAGATGATGAAACTGAAAAACGAAACCGATCAAGCGATTGCGAACCGCCGCGAGCTTGGCACCAGAGAGCTTCGTCAGTTCCTCTCCGGCCAGCAGCAGACGACCGCTGGTGGGCAAATCGAGCGTGCCGATGCAGTGCAGCAGAGTACTCTTTCCAGCACCTGACGCGCCGACGATGCTCAACACCTCGCCTTGCCCGATCGTCAGATCGATGCCCTTGAGGACCTCGAGCTCGTTGCCCATGTGAATGAAGCTCTTTTTGAGGCCCTCGACCTCGACCAAGGGTCCCGGGATTTTTTCCAGTTCAGACATCGTACGTCGTTCGTTCCCTCATTCGTAGCGGATGCCGTCTACCGGACGCAATCGACTCGCCGATAGCGCGGGATAGAGGGTCGCCAAAACCGTGATCACCAAGGCGCACACGGCCACCAAGAGATAGTCCATCAAGTCCACTTCGATGGGCAAGCGGTCGACGTAGTAGACGTCGGGATCCAAGCGAACGCCAAAACGCTTGAGCCCCTCGCACATGACCCAGCCGGTGACCACGCCGAAGAGCGTACCCATGGCCCCGATGACGGACCCCTCCGCCATGAAGATGCGCAAGACAGTGCCGTCGCTGGCTCCGAGCGCCTTGATGATCGCAATCTCTTTGCTCTTCTCCGTGACCATCAGGAGCAGAGTGCAGATGATGCAGAAACAAGCGACGATGATCGCCAACGAGAGGATGACGAACGTCGCGATCTTCTCCAGCTTGAGCGCGGAAAAGAGGTTCTTGTTGGCTTCCTGCCAATCTCGAACCACCAAGTCCCGACTGGCTACCGCCGCCTCGACGCGTGTTCGCACCTCTTTGACCCGGTCTGGGTCGTCGACAGTAGCCTCGATGCTCGTAACCTTGCCTTCGAGATCGAGGAACTCCTGTGCGACCTCGAGCCGAACGTAGACCAGGCTCGAGTCGTACTCGTACATGCCACTGTAGAATATGCCCGCAATTCGGAACTTGCGTGTGCGTGGCATGACGCCCATCGGACCGAGATCACCGAGAGGAGCAACCAGGCTCACTTCATCTCCGACCAGCACGTGCAGACTCTTGGCCAGCTCACGGCCGACGATCAACCCCGGGAACGAGTCGTCCGGGCGGATGATCTCTGCGACGTCGTCGTCGAGCTCGAGTTGCTTCTTCAGGCTCGGCCCCTTGCGATACTCCTGGCCCCCGGACCCCAGTCCGATCACCGTGTCCGCGGGCAAGTCAGCGAGAACAGCCGGGTGTCTCAGGTATTCGAAGTCCCCTACCTCGACGTTCTTGACGAGGTCGGTCACCTCCCCGACGCTGTCGAGATCGACACCGCGTACGAGCACACCTGCGGTGTTGGAGCTACTGGACGCCATGGCTTCGCCCGCAGCCATGGGAGTGGCCTTGGCCACACCGGGCACCCTCCGCACCTCTTCCAGAGCACGGTCCCAATCGCCGAAGCCGCCCACGTTGTCACGAATGACGCTGATGTGAGCGTTGTTGCCGAGGATCTTGCGCTTCAGATCGGCACCAAAGCCGCCCATCACCGAGATGACGACGACCAACGCCAAACAGCTCACAGCTACGCCTGCCGTCGACAGCACACTGATGACGGTGAGAAAGCCGCTCTTGGTCGCACGAACGTGGCGCGCCGCAACGAAACCAATCGCACCACTGCCCTCGATGCGATTGAGCACCCACGGCAGCAACAGCGCCAAGCCACCGACGATGAACAGCGTCGTGAAGACGGCTGCACATACCCGCACGATTTGATGCGATAGGTCGAATTGAGTGCCGATGGGCTGAGGAAGCGTCGCCGATATGGCCCCGAAGACCACAGCACCGACGAAACTCACGCTGGTGGCGAAAACGAGGATGCCACGACGTCCGCGCCGACCCAGCGCGAAGAGCACTCGGAAGGCAAGCCAACCAACGAGTGCAATGACCAACCCGATCAGGCCGATCTTCAGACCCAGCGGCACCCCAGCCCAGGCAGTGATGAGGCGCTGAAGGAATGACTGCGCCTCGGTGCCGTCGCCGGCCAGGCTGGCAAACAGCGGAGTCATCAGGCTTTTGCCTCGGGGCGCAGCTGAGGGAAGGCGATGACGTCACGGATCGAGCCCTGACCGGTCAGCATCATCACGAAACGATCCACTCCCAAGCCGAAGCCCGCCGCCGGAGGCATGCCATGCTCCAACGCGCGGATGTAGTCTTCATCGTAGTCCATCGTCTCTTCCGCGCCGCGCGCCTTTTTCTCCACTTGGTCGCGGAATCGCGCCGCCTGGTCGTCGGGATCGTTCAGCTCGCTGAACGCGTTACAGCGCTCGACACCGTCGACGAACAACTCGAAGCGCTCGACGATCGTCGGGTCGTCGTCACGACGGCGAGCCAAGGGCGACACCGCCGCGGGGTAATCCAGAATGAAGACTGGCAGACTCTTCGAGCCATCCTCGGAGCGGTAATCCTCCGCCAAGAACGGCTCCGCGATGTACTCGTACGCCGCGAACAGCCGTTCGCCTTCGTTGTCGCAAGCGGAAAGCCCTCTGCGCAGATTGGTCCAATCCACCTTGCGGCTGCGCTGGCTCGTCTTGGCCCACGCCCCTACCAATGCCGTGCCTTCAGGATCGGCCTGTCCTTCGGCGGGCTTGGCAATGCGTTGGAGGTTGTCCACGATGGCGTCGGGGTCGAGCCCCGCCGCCTTCGCCGAGCGGGCGACAGCCTCGACCATCGGCACACGGGCGAACGGTTCGTCCAAGGTGAACGTGCGCGTCTCTCTCCAGGCTTCGTAGACGCCAGCACGACTGCGTTCCGCCATGCCGCGCTCGACAAACGCATCCACGTGCCGAAAGAGTTCCTCAGTCATCGGCATCAGTGTCTCGTAGGTGGCGTAGGCCTGGTAAAACTCCAACATCGAGAACTCGGGGTTGTGCCTGGTGCTGATGCCTTCGTTGCGATAGCAGCGCCCGAGTTCGTACACGCGTTCGAAGCCCCCCACGAGCAAACGCTTGAGATACAGCTCCGGCGCGATACGCAGGAACAAGTCCATGTCCAGAGTGTTGTGATGCGTTTCGAAGGGCGTGGCGGCAGCCCCTCCGATCAACGTGTGCAGCGTGGGCGTCTCGACTTCCAGAAAGCCGCGCCGGTCCAAGTAGTCTCGCAGCCCCTGAATGATGAGTGAGCGGGCACGAAAGACGTCTGCCACTTCGGGGTTGGCGACGGTATCCACGTAGCGGTGGCGATAGCGCTGTTCGACGTCCGTAAGGCCGTGCCACTTGTCCGCCAAGGGACGCATTGCCTTCGTCAGCAAACGCAGCGAGCGAGACAATACGGAAAGCTCGCCCGTCTTCGTGACCATCACCCTACCGCACACTTCGATGTGATCGGCCATGTCGATGTCTTGCAGCGCATCGAACGCCGCACCCATCTCATCCTGCTTGGCGAAGACCTGAATCTCACCAGAGTCGTCCCGCAGGCGCAGAAAGGACGCCTTACCAAAACCACGCCGCGCCATCAGACGGCCGAAGATGACGACCTCCTCGGCCTTGGCAAGCTCCTCCACCTTGGCCGGATCGTAGGCTTCTTTGCCATCCTCAGTCGTCTGTCGAGCCGCATCGAAGCGAGCGCGCAGCGGTGCGATCAGGACGCGCTCGTCTTCGTTCGCATCATTGGCAAATGGGTTTTCTCCCCGCGCGCGGACATTCTCCGCCTTGGCGCGACGGGCAGCGATCAACGCTTCTTCCGAAGTGTGGGCCTTGTCGTTCATCAGTTCGCTCGTTCGCCCTGCTTGTCGGCGCTCATCAAGAGATACTCTTCGATGAAGCGATCCAAGTCACCATCGAGGACGGCATCGACGTCACCCGTTTCGTACTCGGTGCGCAGGTCCTTGACCATCTGGTAGGGCTGCAAGACGTAGCTTCGGATCTGACTGCCCCACGCGATTTGCTCTTTGCCGGCTTCGTAGTCCTGCCGTTGTTGCTCCCGCTTGGCGAGCTCGCGCTCGTACAACTTGGCTTTGAGCATCTTCATCGCCATGCGCCGGTTTTGGAGCTGACTGCGCTCGGCTCGGCACACGACCATGATGCCGCTCGGAATGTGTTTCATGCGCACGGCGGTCTCGACCTTGTTCACGTTCTGACCTCCCTTGCCACCTGCGCGCATGGTGCTCACCTCGAGATCGTTGTCGTTGACTTCGATGTCGATCTCGTCTTCGACGTCGGGGGTGACTTCCACCGCCGCGAACGACGTGTGGCGGCGAGCGTTCGAGTCGAAGGGACTGATGCGCACGAGGCGATGCACACCGTTCTCCGCGCGCATGTAGCCGTAGGCATCCGTCCCCGTGACGGTGAACGACGCCCCTTCGATGCCGGCTTCGTCACCAGGCTGATAGTCGATCAGCTCGGTCTTGAAGCCACGCCGTTCGCACCACCGCAGGTACATACGCAGCAGCATGTCCGCCCAATCCTTAGCCTCCGTGCCGCCGGAACCGGGGTGGATGCTGACGATGGCAGGAGCGTGGTCCGCGGGACCGCCGAGCATGCGCTGCAACTCGGCACGGCGAACTCGCTCTTCTAGCTCTGAAGCCTGACTTGCCGCCTCCGCGAGCGCCTCGTCGTCGCTCTCGGCGTCAGCCAGCTCGAGGTACTCCAATGCATCGTTCGTGTCCTGCTCGAGCTGAGCTATGAGATCGATCTTCTCCTTTGCCGCCGAACGCTTGCGCAACAGCGACTGCGCCTTGTCCTGATCGTTCCAGAAATCAGGATCACTGGAGAGCTGGTCTAGCTCTTCGACTTGTCGTTCGAGAGCTGGGACGTCAAAGATGCCCCCTTAGCGCGGAAACACGCCTTTGGAGGTCCGTCAGTAGAGTTCTGGTCTCGGAAACCATGCGCCGGTCTGTAGCCCCTTCGGGAGCCGCAGACCAGAGGCGCGGTCACGCACGCCGGCCGGCGAGTCAGATCAGCTGTGGGTGACGACGAGGCGGTCCAGCAACATGATCTTCTGCCAGATTTTGCGCGTCAGCCCGACCGTGAGGTCCTCCAGATCGCTGGCGGCGCTAACCGTCACGGAATCCTCGAAGTGCTGCACGTAGACAGCGGCGATCTTGCTGATGATCGACAGGATCTCGGTGCAGTAGTCGAGATAGCGGGTCAATTCGAACGCGCTCATTTCGCGCTTGGGGGAAGACTCGGTGTCCGGCCCAGGCACGAGCAACCGCTCTGGATCCTTCGTCAGTTGGTGCATGTCGACGATGTGCGCGAGCGAGCGCAGCACGTGCAGCGCCTTCTGAGCCCGCGTTCTCTTGATGCGCACCTCGATGCTGACCAGGAAGTAGATGCCAATCCCCACGAAGACCACGTCGTTGACGAGGGATTCCAGAAACGGCACGAGCGCCTCCAAAGTACTGAGTTCGCCCTCGAGGCGCACGCCCCCGAGGGCCACGAGCACGACCGCCATCAGCAGCAGGACCCCAGTGCCCACGAGTACTCGCAGCGGCCAGATCGGCCGAGCCAACCAGATGGAGACTTCGGTGGCCTCGCGGGCGACCGCGTGCAGATCGCCCGCTACCCTGCCGAGACTCGAGCCGCCAAAACGCTCTTCTATTCGGCGCTGGAGCAGCGCGCTGGTCTCGGCGATTCGGGTGGCGTCCAGAGTTCGCGACACGACACGACTATAGCTGGGCCTGGTCTGAACCGGCCAGAAGTCGGGCACTTCGAACGCCGACCTGCCCGGATGGGAGCACGCCGTTCAATCCTGAGCGGGCGCAGCGGCTCGCTGCCGTTCGCGGTTCAGGTGTGGGGTGAACCAGCCGCCGCTCAATACGTCCAACGCTCGCACGGCTTGTAGGGCTCGCAATCCAGCCGCTGCCCGCTCCAAAGGGTCGGCCAACACATCGGCAGCCTGCAGTTCTGCGAGCTGCCAACGAAAGAGCCAATCGAGCACGCGGTCGACTAGCTGGGCGCGGCGTTGTGCCGCTGCCAGCCGGATGCGTTCCACGGCGAGTTCGTCCGAAGCGTACAGCAGACGATCGAACTCCCACTTCAGCTGTGCTTCCAGACGCAGATCAGCACCGCCGGTGAGCTGCCACCGGTCCGGGTCGCTATCGGTCGGGGTCAGGCGGAGCGTTTGATCGATGTTGCGCCCGGCACGCAGACTCATGCTCGGCAGCCACGCCGAACTCCGCGAACGGCTAGCGATGGAATCCAGACGCAGCGCCAGACGGTCGTACTCTTGCAGAGCCGCATCGACCAAGGCGCCGACGAAAGCTGGGGACAGCTGCGCACTGGGCGGCGCGACGACCTCACCATCGACTGCCGCTGCCGGCAGTTTCGCCGGGCCCGGCTCGGGCTCAGTGGGCGCCGCATCCTGCGTCTCCGCCTGGGTTGTGTCCGGGTCGACGTCCGATTCGCTACCCGGCAGTTCACCTCCCGCCTCCTGAGCGAGCGCCGCTAGTTGGTTCGGGGCCGGCTCCCCGAACCAACGACCCCACGGGACACTCACCACGAGGGTGCCGCCGTAACCGACCCGGCGATACCCGACCTCGGTAAATGCAGAAACGGTGACGTCGAGCGCAGCGCACGGCTGTGGGCTGGAGCACAACGCTAGAGTGACGATGGAAACGCGTCGCATGTGGGCCCCATCGCCCACGGGCGCGTTCAGTTGCTAGCTTGCTGAAGCCAAGACGCCACCGTCCACGACGAGCAATCGCCCGCGTTCGACCAGCGCAGGATCGAGTGGGTGTTTGCGAGGCCGGAACTCCGTTTCCAACTCGCCCACTTCAGCCTGCACGACGAGGCCACTCGCTACCCGCAAGACGAACCAGCGCTCATCCTGTTGGATGCCCAGCGCGGCGCGCACCACGGCACGCTCGTGGCACTGAACGCGAAAGCAGCCACTGACGTCACCAATCGGCTGGCACTGTTCTTCAGCCAGCGCACCTCGTGCATCCGGCGTGAAGGTCACGATGCGCATCTCCAACCTGGCACCCCGCCGTCGTGCGGCCAGCCCACGCCGACCGAGCTCCCAGTAGACAGCCGCCCCTTCCGACTGCCTAAACACGAGTAGCCCGTCGTCTTGCTCTTCTTCCGCCGCGGTCGTGGCTGCTGGAGACCCCTGGGACCCGTTTGGGGTCGAGCTCTCCCGAGGCGCGACATCGCTCACGGGCGGCGGAGCCGCTTCGTCGCCGCTGAGTCCAGCATCGCCCTCCGCGGCCGGGCGTGCATGCTCCGGCGCTGGTGGCATGTCTTGCGAAGCTGGAAATTCAGGAGGCTGGGCTGCAGTCGCCGCGCTGGTGTCCGACTCGTCTTTGGCGAGCAGCTCCGAAAGCAGCCTTTGGGCCTTGGGGTGAACTGGATCTCGACGCAGTACTTCGCGCAGCGTCGTGATCGCGCGCGCGTCGTGTCCCTGAGAGATGTAGATCTGCGCCAAGGTTACGGTGGGCAGAGGCGGCCTTTGGGCTGGGGTGCTCCTCGGGCGAACGGAGTCACGGATGGCGCGCGCTGCGCTCGGCAAGTTGAGGCCCTGCTCGACGACGCTGGTCACCAAGTGACGTGCCACGCCGAGCCATCCCCCGCCTGTCGGGAACTCCGGCGCAACCGCTCGAGTTCCTTCGCTCACGCGCCGGATCTCCGTCATGAGCTGAGCCTCGGTCAGCGACTCAGGTCGCTGGATGCCCAGCTCGAGCGCCGCAGCGATCAGTTCGTGCCGCGGGATCGACTTGCCGGAGGAGGGGGGAGCCATCGCGACCGCAACCTACAGCCGACGAGCCTGCGTCGCAATCCCCGCTGCCGGGGGTTTGGGGTGCTGCCTCAATCGCGCAGCACGGCCGCAGCCTGCTGCGCGTCGAGTGCGATCTGTTCCCGTAAGGCGTCCAGATCGCCGAACGCCCGTTCGTCTCGCAATCGGGACTTCAGAGCAACACCGACCGTCTTGCCGTAGAGTTCGCCGTCGAAGGCCAGCAGGTGCACTTCCACTTCGACGCGCTCACTGCCGAGAGTCGGCCGCGTGCCGATGTTGCACACCGCGGGCAGCCCTTGCTGGCCCGTAGACGGGATCGTGACGCTGCAAGCGTAGACACCGTTCTTGGGGAGCAGCTCAGCGACCGCGCCGAGGTTCGCAGTCGGGAACCCGAGTTGTCGCCCCAACTGCTTGCCAGCGATCACCTCACCCCAAAGCTCGTGGGGCTTGCCCAAGAGCTGCGCGGCCAGAGTGACCTCGCCCTCCGTCAGCAAACCGCGGATCCGCGTGCTCGAAATCACGGCCCCAGATTCGGACAACAACGGGAGTGCTGCCGCGGAAAACCCGAGCCGCGAACCCAACTCCTGAAGCGTTTCCAGATTGCCAGCACGATCCTTGCCGAAGCGGAAGTTCGCACCGACCACGACCCTGCGCACATGGTGGCGGTTGACCAGTACCTCCTCCGCAAACTGCTGTGGCGACATGCCGGCAAGGGCGAGGTCGAAAGTCTCCACCGCAACTTGGAGTTCGGCAGAGACGGCGCGCAGGCGCTCCACTTTGTTCTCGATTCGGGTCAAGACGGGCAAAGTCCTACGCCCCAACACCTCGGCCGGATGCGGGTGGAAGGTCATGACTTTGGGCTGCAGCCCACGCTCCGCGGCTTCTTGCACGACGCGAGCCAGCAGGTACTGATGACCGCGGTGCACCCCGTCGAAATTGCCGATGGCCAGCAAAGACTCGCGATCGGCTGCGGGACTGGTCGCACTCGAAGTCACAAGCCGCGTTTACTACAGCGTGCAATTGCGGCCAATCGACTGTGGCGGACTTCCGCTTGCGTCGAAGCGCAATAAGGAATAAGCCGAACGCTCGGCGCAATGAGTCCCGATGAGGCCATGGCCCAGGCCCAGAGTGGAAAACTCCTTCCCCTCTACTTGCTCCTGGGGGAAGAACGCTTCCAACGCTCGCGTGTGATCGCGGCGCTGCGATCCGTGGCGATGGCGGGTGCAATTCCGGGCTTCAACGAGGACGAATTCACCGCGGGCGAAGCGAGCGCTGACACGGTGCTTTCGGCCGCACGCACGCTCCCGATGATGGCGACGCGACGTTGGGTCCTCGTCAGAGAGGTCGACCGCTGGGAGTCCAAAAGCGAGAAGAGCAACGAAGATTCCGAAAGGAAGGCCGACAAGAAGGGCTCCGGCGCCCTCGACCGCCTAGCGACGTATGCGGCAGACCCCTCCGAGTCCACAGTCTTGGTGCTGTCCGCAAGCAAACTCAACGGCAAGCGTAAGCTGGTCAGCCTGGCCAAGAAGATGGGCTTTCTGGTCGATTGTGGCCCGCTCCCCAAACACGCCTTGCCGGGCTGGGTGAGCGCCACTGCCAAAGCCAAGGGCAACCCCATCGCCCCCAGCGCCGCAGAGCTGATCGCTGAAGTGGCGGGGCCGGATCTCGCGACGATGAGCGATCTCTTGGAGCGCTTGAGCTTGTTCATCGGAAGCGGCAAAGAGATCACTGAGGATACCGTGGGCGAACTAATCCCCATCGTGAGACCGGCCACGGTGTGGCAATTGGTCGACGCGCTGGGACGCGGTGACCGAGGCGCAGCACTGACCTTGCTCGAGAAGGTCTATGAACCTTCGGATCGTGGTCTGCGGCTGCTCGGCGTCTTGGCCTGGTCCACACGCCAGATGTTGCGCTTTCAGGCGAGTATCGCCCGCGGGCTTCGTGGTCCAGCCGCGGCCAAAGCGGCGGGAGTCCCCCCGTTCCGCGCGCGCGAGCTCCAGCAGCAAGTTGGGAGGATCCCGGCTCACGTGCTGGAAAACTGGCTTCTGCTCCTGCGAGACGTGGATCTGGCCCTGAAAGGCGGGTCAAAACGTCCGCCTCGTGCCGTTTTGGAAAGTGCCTTGGTCGACTTGTGTGGTCACCGAGCAACCTCCTGACTACAAACACAGTAGCCAACGTGACTGATCCACAAACCGTGCACTTGCGAGAGCTGGCGCAGGCAACGCTACCCACGGAGTGGGGCGACTTTTCGCTGCGAGTCTTTCGCTACGCCGATCCAAACGCCCACCCTGAGCTGAGCCAAGAGCACGTCGCGTTGGTGCGTGGCGAGGTCCAGCACAAGCGAGCCGTCCCGGTGCGCATTCACTCCGAATGTCTGACGGGCGAAGTCTTTGGGTCTCTACGCTGCGACTGTCGCGACCAACTGCGTGCCGCCCAAGCCTACATTGCCAAGCAGGGCCTCGGGGTAGTCCTCTACTTGCGGCAAGAAGGGCGCGGCATTGGGTTGACCAACAAGATCAAAGCCTACGCCCTTCAGGATCAGGGCCTCGACACCGTCGAAGCCAACTTGAAGCTTCATTTGCCGGTGGATGCTCGGCAGTACGACGTCGCCGCTGAGATGCTCAAGCACTTGGGCGTGCAGTCCGTCCACCTGCTCACCAACAACCCCGACAAGGTGAAGGGGCTGGAGGACGCAGGCATCGAGGTGGAGCGGCGGATCCCCACCGTGGTACCTCCGAACCCGTACTCTGCGCAGTATCTCGAAGTGAAGAAGGAGCGCATGCGCCACGACATCCCCAGCGACGCGCTCGCCACCCTCGCCACCGGAATCGTCGGCGAGCCAGACGACTGACCTTTCGGGCGAGTGGAAGTCAGGAACGACCGCCGGCTTTACGAGCTCGGGCGGCAGCTTCGAGGCGCTCTCGCAACTTCGGCGCGTAGTCCTCTTTGATGATCTGCTGAGGTCGGCTCAAGGCGAGCGCCTGCTCGGGCACGTCTCGTGTAACGGTGGTGCCCGTCCCAACGTATGCTCCGTCGCCGATGCGAAGGGGCGCTATCAGTTGGGAATCGGAGCCTATGAAAGCACCTTTGCCTATCACCGTACGCTGCTTGGAGAAGCCGTCGTAGTTGCAGACGATGGTGCCAGCACCCACGTTGGCGTTTTCACCCACCTCGGTGTCCCCCAGGTACGTCAAGTGGTTTGCCTTGGCGCCCCTCTTGAGCACGCTCTTCTTCATCTCGACGAAGTTGCCGATGCGGGCGTCGTCTCCGAGCTCGCTTTCCGGCCGCATGTGAGCGAAGGGGCCCACCTGAGCCCCCCGCCCCACCCGACTCTGCACGATCACGCAGTAAGGCTTGATCACCGCACCGTCACCGATGGCAGAATCGTCGATCACAACGCCCTGCTCGATGAGAACGTCGTTGCCGACCACGGTGTCGCCACGCAGCGACGCGTTCGCACGTACGGTCGCGTTGCCGCCAATGCGCACGGTGTCGTCGATCAATGCGCCCACCTGAATGGTAACCCCCGCCCGTCGGTGTCCGTCGGCGATGCGTTGGTAGAGCAGCGCTTCCATGGCGGCCAACTGCGCGCGATCGTTGACGCCTTGCATGACCTCGGGCGTCCCGAAGACGCCGAGGGCGGTTGCCTCTCTGGCGGCGCGCTCGACGATGTCCGTAACGTAGTACTCCCCCTGCGCATTGTCGCTGGTCAGAGCCCCCAGAGCCGCACTCAGAAAGTCGCGATTCGCCAGATAGATCCCGGCGTTGACTTCTCGAATGGCTCGCTGCGCGTCGGATTCGAGGTCCTTTTCCTCTCGCACGCCGACGACGCACCCTCCTTGTCGAAGGATGCGGCCGTAACCCGCTGGCTCCGTCAGCTCGCAGCTCATCAAGGCCAACGGCGCGGACGTTGCGGCCTCGAAGGCGCTCGTCAGCTGCGACAAGTCTTCACCGCGAACCAGCGGGATGTCCCCATTGAGGATGAGTACCCGGTCGTGGGCAACGTGTGGGAGCGCGGCCTTCGCGGCATCCCCCGTACCACGGGGCTGGGCCTGAATGGCGACGTCACAGCGGCGGGCCTGGTCGGAGAGGTCCGTCAGCCTGGATAGGCAATCGCGAATCGCGCGCTCGTTGCTCGGACTCGCAACGACCACCACCTGCGCCGCCCCGGCTTGGAGGGCGGCCAACACTGGGTAGTGCAACAGCGGCCGACCCGCCAGCTCGTGAAGGACCTTGCTACGTCGGCTTCGCATCCGCGTGCCCGCCCCAGCGGCGAGCACGACGGCAGTCAGAGAGTTGGACATGTTCATCTCCCGCGAGGCGGTAGCGCTCGAGGTGCTGGAGGATCGAGTTTCGCCAACGGACGACCGCGACGTTCTGAGCGGTTCGACTCGGCTTGCTTGGCGGGCTGCCCCTTGGCGTAGACGACGACCTCGTCACCGGCCTCGAGCTTGCGCGTTCTCGAGCAGCGGTTGATACGTTCCATCATGCCTACGCCCAGACCGTAGCGGCGACCGATCTTGGCCAGAGTGTCTCCCGCCCGCGCCTTGACGACGAGCCGCTTGCGACCATTGAGTGACTCGACGTGGGATAGAAACTCCAGCGTCCCAACTTCGAAAATGCGCGTGTGTTTGCTCGACACGGAGCGCACCTGAGACAAGTCGGCGTGTTTGGGAACGAAGGCCTGCAGCACCATACCGCCCTGCAGCTTCGCCTCCTCATCCAGTTCGTTCCACAGGACGAGCTCGGCGGGGGTCACGTCGAGCACTCTCGCGACCTCCGCCAGAGTGTCGCCTTCCAACGCACGGTAGAAGATGCGCTTTCGGCCCGGCACCTTGAAGCGTCGCTGGGGCACGACCACCAGCTCTTCCACATCCGGTTCGAACCTGCCCTTCGCGATCCGCGGCACCATCAGCACTGCGCCGGGCTCCACGCGGGAGTTCGGCAAGAGTCCGTTGAGGTTTTCCAAGGTAGCGCTCTCCGTACCCAAACGCAGGGCGATCCCGTCCAGGGTGTCTCCAAAGCGGACGACGTACGTCTCGTAGCGCTGCTTGTACTCTGCCTTCATCAGCCTGGAAGCTGCCTTCTTGCCCTGGCCCGGTGGAACCTTGACGGCCCAGCGCGTCTTGTCTTTCTCCGTGTCCGCCGACGGCGGCAGCCGCTCACTGCGATACTGAGGATTCATCGTGCGCAAGGACTCGACGGCAATCCCAGAAGCCCGCGCCACGTCTTCCAATGGCACCGAGGAATCGACGTAGACGGTGTCGAACGCCACCGGCGGGTCAGGCTCGATGTCATCCAAGCCGAACGCCCGCAAGTTGTTCATCACGATCGCGATTGCGAACACCTTGGGCACGTATAGGCTCGTCTCCCACGGCAACCCCGCCTCGTAGCGAGACAGCTTCCAGAAGTCGTTGGTGTTGTACTTGCGCACCGCACGCAACAAGCCCCCGTGCCCCATGTTGTAGGCAGCCATGGCCAACTCCCACGTGCCAAAACGCTGGTACAGGTCACCGAGGAATGCGGCTGCTGCACGAGTCGATCGCTGTGGATCGAGCCGCTCATCCACCCAGCGGTCCACGGTCAGGCCGTACATGCGAGCCGTTTCCGGAATGAATTGCCACAGACCCGCGGCGCCCGCCGGAGACGCGATGGTCGGATTGTGGCCGCTCTCGATCAAGCTCAACCAAACGATGTCTTGCGGTAGGCCCGCCTTGACGAACTCCGCGCGCATGGCAGGGGCGTAGCGCCCGACTTTTCGGGCCCAAGCCCGGGCAATCGCCTGGCCTCGCTCCGAGTCGCGGTAGAAGCGCAGGTACTCCACGACCCTTGCGTCGAGTCGCACCGGGAAATCGGGTAGCGCCAAGCTCATCAACCACTCGGCATCCGCCGCGACGTCGAGTTTGGCACTCGGCAACGCGCGAGTGACCGGTGGCAGCCCGTCCGCTTGAACGGAAGGATCCGCATCGCCCCAACTCCACCCGGGCTCGAAGCCCTCGAGTGTGCGGGGAAAGAGCACTTTGTCGGCGGCACGCAGGGCAGAGAGCTCCGGATCCGCCACCCGCCTCGGCTGGCCACTGGGAACCCCCCCAGCCACCTGCGCACGCGCGAACACATCCTCCGCCTGCGGGCTCGCTCCCTTTGGAAGTCGAGTGGATGGTTGCTTCGGCGGCGCTCCCTGCTTGTGGTCGAAGCCCTCCGCGGTGGGGCTCGAGGCGACGGCCTTGCCCTGCAGAGCGCTGCGTGCGATGGCTCGCTTGCCCCCGCCGCTACCCGGACCAATTGGACCCGCCACGGCCGGAGACGCGCTCAGCCATCCGACGAGGCACGCGACACCAACCGGAGCGTAACGCCGAGGCACTCGAAACCAAGCACCGACGAACGAGGTCCGACGCGCTAGAGCCGCTCGCCATCTTCGAGCACGGGGACGCTGGGGGTAGTACATCACTAGGCCGGTGCTAAACTCAAATCGGGCTGCGGGTCAAATAACTGAAACAGTTCGCACAGTCCGAGACGCCGCGTCAGCGGACCAACGCCGCGATACATCGAGTATAGCGCGTCGTGCCGAACGCGCCGGCTTCTTGCCCCCACCGGGGCCCTGGGCTGGGCCCCAGCGCTACATTCTGCGAGCGGCTCGGAGGGCTGCGCTTCGGCATACCCTCCGAAGCCACTGGCGCTCACTTGAGCACGACGAAGCGGTTCGCGCCGCCTCGACGAATCACGACCAGTACTTCGCCCTTGGCCTGCTTGAGCGCCGTTTCGGCCTGAGCGACGCTACCCGCGGGCTTGCCATCAATCTCGACCAAGATATCGCCAGGCGAGAGCCCCGCCTTCGACGCTCGACTTTCCGGAGCAACGGCGACGATCACGACCTTGCCCGGCTCGTCCTGCGGCAGGCGAAAGCGCTGACGGTGACGGGGATCCAAGGGCGCAAGCTTCATGCCTAAGGTGGGCTCCGCGCCCGTCTCTTTTTGTCCTTTGGACGCCACCTGCTCGGGCAACTCTCCGAGTTTGACCGGAATATCGATCCGCTTGCCGCTCCTGTTAACTTGCAAAACAACCTTCACGTTCGCCCCCTTCCCCGCGATCAGGTTTCGCAGGCGGCCAGTGCTATCGACCTCCACGCCGTCCACCTTCAAAACGACGTCTCGCAGCTGCAATCCGGCTTTGCTCGCTGCGCTGTCCGGATGCACTTCGGTGACCAAGACCCCCCGGGTGGAGTCGCTCAGCCCCATTGCCGCTTTCAAGTCCGGGGTGAGCTCCTGGATGCCGATGCCGAGGAAACCGCGCACGACCTTGCCGTGCTCGAGCAGACTACCCATGATCGGACGCGCCATGCTGGTGGGTATCGCAAAGCCGATACCTTGGTAACCGCCAGAGCGCGAGAGGATCGCCGTGTTGATGCCCACCAACTCACCACGCATGTTGACCAGTGCACCGCCGGAATTGCCCGGGTTGATGGCTGCGTCGGTTTGGATGAAGTCCTCGTAGTCGGTGATCCCGACGTCCGCGCGACCCTTGGCAGAAACGATACCCATCGTGACGGTCTGCCCGACGCCAAAGGGATTGCCGATGGCCAACACGATGTCTCCCAAACGCAGCTCCGAACTGTTACCCAGCGTCAGGGGTTGGAGCTTGCCGAGCTCACCTTTGAGATGCAGAACCGCCAGGTCGCTCTTTTCGTCGCTGCCCACCAGCTCCGCCTCGAACTCTCGGTCGTCGGAAGTCGTCACCTTGATTTCAGTCGCTTTTTCGATCACGTGGTGATTCGTCAGAACGACCCCATCCTCGGAGATAATCACGCCCGACCCCAGACCACTCTGCTCTTTGGGCCCTTTGGGCCCGAAGAAGAATGGTGCGAAGGGATGATTCGGCATCTCCGCCATACGCTTCGATGCGATGCTGACGACGCTCGGCGTCGTCTTCTCTGCGATGTCGGCGATACTTGTTGCGGAAGCCTCCGAACCCGCGTAGGCGAATGCCGGGTGAGGCAGAATGCCTGTCGCGGTGCTGTTGCGCATGCCCACCGGCAGGGCCGAATCCGGCGCTTCTTGCTGATGGGACTGGGGCTCGGCTGCTGGACCCTCTGCTTGCCGGTTGGCACACGCCGCCGGCCAATACGCCAACGCCACGGGCACCGCCACGAGGAAAGTCATTGCGCGAAAGAACTTGTCGTAAGTCATCGGTCTCCTACGGTTTGTCGACCCAACCGATAGGTCGAAGCTTTGATTCCCGAAAGCTCCAATCGACGTGCATCGGACGCCGATGGTCTGCCGCGAGCTCGAAAATCCGAGAGAAACCGGGCTCTATCTCACGGGCGAAGTCGCGTCCACCCGCTCGAGAGCACCGGCGATCTCGTCCAGGGGAAGCGCCAAGGCTCGCGAGACTTGAGCCAGTACCGCGCGCGGCATGCCGAAAACGACCGCAGTGGATTCGGCCTCCGCGATGACGCGTCCGCCCATGCGTTCGACCTCCTCAGCTCCAGTGGCGCCGTCGTCCCCCATGCCCGTCAGGACGACGCCCACGGAGTTCGGCCCGAAGCACTGCGCAACACTGCTGAGTAGCCGATTCACGCTCGGCACGTAGCGCTCTTTCGAACTCGGCGGATGCAGACTGACGCGCAGTTCTCCCTCGTCGCGCACCTCCATGCAGCTGTGGCCTGGACAAACGTAGACGTGGCCCGCTTGGATGGGCGTGCCGTCCATCGCGTGGTGCACTTCCAGACGTGAGTACCGATTGAGACGGTCGGCAAACGCAGCCGTGAAGGTCGCTGGCATGTGCTGAGCAACCAAAATGGCGCATCGCAGCGTCTCCGGCAGGCTGGAGATGACTTGTGTCAAGGCGGTCGGACCACCCGTCGACGCGCCAATCGCGACCAGTCGATTGGGACGCCGCAGGCGCTGGACGGGAGCTGGCCGCGGCTTTCTCGGCACGACGACCGGAACGGCTGGAGTTACGGCACGGCTCAGGTGCTCGAGACGCACCGCCCGAATGGAATGCAGCTTCTGTGTGAGGGCACGGTTCGACTCGCCGTCGAGACGTCCTTCGGGAGCCGCAATGAAGTCCAGCGCCCCCATCTCGAGCGCCTTGAACACGGCATCGCGTCGATTGTTGGAAGAGACGACGATGACGGGCGTCGGACGCGTCGTCATCATCAGACGCAAGAAACTGAAGCCATCGATCCCGGGCATCTCCAGATCCAACGTGATCACGTCGGGCTGCAGCGTCTTGAGCAGGCGGATGGCCTCGCCCCCATTGTTCGCCGTCCCGGCCACGCGGGCCAAGCCGGTACTCTCGATCAACGCCGTCAGCTGCTGCCGACGGAACACCGAGTCATCGACGACCATCACCTTCAAGAGGGTCACGGATAGCCTCCGTTCATACCGGTGTCTCCGCCGTCGTTGCCTCCTTGGGTGCCACCACCAACTGGCTTCTTGTAGATGAGATCACCGCTGAGATGCACCAGCTCGAAGGCCGTAGAGACGTTGACCAGGGATTCCGAGTGACCCAAAAGCAGATAACCTCCAGGGCGCAGCCGGCGATGTAGATTATCGATCACCTGGGTGCGGGCGCTGCTGCCGAAGTAGATGAGCACGTTGCGGCAGAACACCACGTCGACTCGACCGACGCTGGCAACCATTCGATCGAGTAGGTTCAGTTGTCCGAAGTGGCACATGACGCGCACTTCGTCACGCACACGCCAGCCGGACCCCTCACGTTGGAAGTATCGGTCCCGGAGCGAGTCTTCCGTGACGCGAAAGCTGTTCTCCGAATATATCCCCCGACGGGCCACGGCAACACGGTGGCGGGACAGATCACTTCCCACCACCCGCACATCCCAATCCTCGAACAACCCCGACTCCCGCACCAACATCGCCAGGGTGTACACTTCTTCACCCGTGGAGCAGCCTGCACTCCACAGGGTCATCTTTCGACGCTCGGCCAACTCGGACTTCAGACGCGGCAGCAGCTCATGGACGAAGCTGTCGAGCTGGTACTCCTGCCGAAAGAAGTACGTCTCGGCGGTCGTGATCAGATCCAGCGCCAGCTCGACCTCATCGGTCAGTTCCTTGTTGAAGCGGAGATTGGTGTAGTACTCCTGAAATGTCGAGAACCCCAGCTCGATGACCCGCTCCCCCAGGCGCCGCTCGAACGTGTAGAACGACGCCTTCGTGAAGCTCAGCCCTGCACGTGCGGAGAAGAAGTCACAGAACTGCCGAAACTCCGCATGTGAGAGTCTCGGTGCTACATCTGGCGAACCGTCGAAGTAGCTCACTCTTCCCGCCCAGACTCCGGTGGCAGCATGCTCCAATTGATGGCCTTGCTCGCGGCAAGCTGGCCCAGGCTGCGATGAATCGCCGCCGCAACCAGCGGCTCGGGTTCGTCGGCGAGGCGTTCTTTGAGCGCGGAGCCAGCCCGCTCACTGCCAGAAGTTGCCAAACGATCAGCGGCCGTGCGACGAACATCCCAAACGCTGTGTTGCAAGCAGGCGGCGATGTCGTCCACCGCGTCCGGTGCTGCGTCCATGAGCTCCAGCGCGCTCTTGACGACTTCAGGCGCTGGGTGACGTAGCGCGCGCTGCAGGGCCGCCCGCCGAACGGTGGGTGCGAAGCCACTCAAGGCAAGCACGGCCGCCGACGCTCGCCAAGCTTCCTCCGATTCGATCAATGGCTCGAGCTTGTTCAACACTTCTGGATCACCCGAGGCCCCGAGCGCCTGCAACGCAGCCACCACGAACCCGACGTTGGAACTCGACCTGGAGAGCGCGAGTAGACGTGCCTGCGCAGCGGAGTTTCCTGCCGTAGCCACCATACCCAAAGCGCGGACGGCACTCATGCGTACGGCCGGTTCGTCGTCAGTCAGCGAAAAAGCCAGGGCCTCCACCGCCGAGTCGTGCTCCAACGTGGCGAGCGCCTCGATCGCTGCCATGCGAGCCGTGGGGGATTCGTTGGACAGCGCCGCCGTCAGCCACTCCAGATCGGCCTCCAACGAGCCTCCCAAGGGTTC
>JBNKZR010000093.1:0-20462 GCA_050301735.1 Polyangiaceae bacterium
GGCACCCGGGTGGAGCCGCTGGAGGCGCTGGCCGCGGAGCTCGGCGAGCGAGCGCATGTGACGCCCTGCAACCTCGCGGATGCCGCCGCGGTGGAGGCGCTGCCGAAGCAGGCGGCATGGAAGGTGCGGACGGCATGAGCGGTGTCGACGAACCGGCGCCAGCGGAAGGCGACCCTGCTGACATGGGTGATCCTGATGCTGCCGGTGAGGAGCCCACGCCAGAGCCTGAGGCACCTGCCGATGATGGCGAGGCTTTCGGTCCGGACATCGAGGGTTCCTGCACCCAATCGCAGCCGGCCAACTCGAATGCGTCGGGCAGTGGGCCATACGACGTGGTCGTCGAGACCAACTCCGACCCAGGCATCAAGGAGGGCACGATCTTCCGTCCCGCTGACTTGGGTGGTGACGAACCCTACCCGATCTTCGTCTGGGGCGAGGGTGGCTGCTCTCAGAACGGGCTGTCGAACGCGTCGGCCATGGCCGAGATCGCATCCTACGGCTACTTCGTCGTTGCTGACGGTACGCCCAACGGTAGCGGCAATCGAGAAATGAACTCGAACGACGTCCCCTCCATGGGCGAGCCGCTGCTCGCCTACGTCGACTGGGCTATCGCCGAGAACTCGAAGCCGTGCAGCGCCTACTACCACAGCCTCAATGCGTCCAAGGTTGCGGCCAACGGGTTCTCTTGTGGCGGATTGATGTCGACGGGAACGTCGGGGGACCCTCGCATCACGACCTGGGGTTCCACGAGCAGTGGTACGTTCAGTGTGAACAATGCCCTCTACGAAGCGGTGCACACGCCCGTGTTGATCGTCTCAGGCGGTCCGAGTGACATCGCCTACGAGAACGGCCTGCGCGACTACGACAACCTCAGCGCCATGGGTCTTCCCATCATGTTCTTCAGCAAGGACATCGGCCACGGCGGGGACCTGTTCCAAGGCGGCAACGGCGACTTCACCAAGATCAATTTGGCCTGGCTCAACTGGTGGCTCAAGGGGGACGAGTCCGAGGCCGGCAAGGGCATGCTGGTTGGCGGCAGTTGCAGCTACTGCACTGACAACGCCTGGGAAGTCATGTCGGCAAATCTGCCGTGAGCTGGCGGTGTGCGCGTCCGCCGCTTCGGTGTGACGCTGGCTCGCGGACACCGCATGACCGTTCTTCCTTGGGTCGTCGCCATCGCTCTCGCTCATTTGCGACGCGAGGAAACATCCGAGTTGCTTCGTTGTCGGACGTCACATGCTTCGACGGTTCCTCAGCGTCATGGCGGCCGCGTGTGTGTTCGCGTGTGCCTCGACTCAGTCTACTCTGCCGACTTCTCAAAGCGAGGTCGACGACATAGAGGTGCTGCCGCTCGAACGCGTGCGACTGTACGCGTCGGGCGTCGGCTACTTCGAACGTCACGGGACGCTGGGCATCGATAGTGGTCTGCCGGTGCCTACCGGGCATCTCGACGACGCACTCAAGAGCCTGGTCGTGTTCAACGCGGACGATACGTTGGGAAGCGTGAGCTTCCCGAGTCGTCTGAGTCCGGCGGTCGCTCGAGCACGCGCGGGTTTGCCCGCTGATCAGGAGGCGGTCCTGAGCTATGATCGGCTGCTGGTTGCGTTGAGGGGTGAGCACGTCGAGTTGGTTGTCGAGCGCCCAACATCAGAACAGTCGAAGCTCGTGACCGGCAGAGTGATCGACGTCGTGGCTGTTCAACCGAGTCATGCTTCCTACGATCACGGGCTGCCCCATCGGGTCCTGGATGAGGGACAACAGGCGGCCGAGGAGCAGGAACGGTTGCAGGTACTGTTGCTGTCTGAGGACGGTCGCATCTTGCGCTTGGACGCCAGCCAGCTCAGCGCCGTTCGGCCATTGGATGACGTAGTTGCACGGCGTCTCCACGCCGCCCTGTCTGCACGCCTCGCGACGCGTTCCAACCAGCGCCAGATGTTGCACCTTGCCGCCGGCAAGAACGAAGGTCGTCAAGTGACGTTGGCGTATCTAGCAGAGACGCCGACCTGGCGGGCCAGCTATCGGCTTCTGCTCGACGAGAAACCCGCAGCGAAGGGCAGCAACTCACGGCTGCAGGCCTGGGCCTTGGTTCACAACGACACCGATGAACTCTGGTCTGGGGTGACCATCGAACTGGTCGATGGTCGCCCCAATTCGTTTCTCTTTCCCATCACTGCGCCACGCTACGAGCGGCGCGATCTCGAAACACCGAGCCGCGAGCTGTCATCCGTTCCGCAGTTGTCCACCACCACGCCAGACGCGATGTGGGGAGACTTCAGCGACTACGATGGGGAATACGTTTCTCGTGTCGGTTCCGACGGCGTGTCCGGCATCGGATCGGGCGGAGGGGGGCGAGGGGAGGGTATCGGCATGGGTGGCGTGGGCCGCTTGGGGCACGGCGCCGGCACGGGAAGTGGTATTGGCGGCGGCAGTGACCTGCTGTGGGCAGGTGATCTCAGGCAGCGGGCGGGAGTCGTCCCGACGGCAAAACAAACCACATCGGTTTATCGCGTCTCCGAAGAGCTCGACCTCGCTCCGCAGCACTCGGCCATGGTGCCGTTCATGCAGACGCCCCTGGCAGCGACGCCTATCGTCTGGTTCGATGGGTTTCGGGCAGACGCCCAGCGTGCCGTGGGCGTGAGCAACAACACCGCCAATACGCTTCCAGCCGGGCCGCTTGCCGTCTACGGGCGGGGCGGTTTTCTGGGTGAAGCAATGCTCAAACGACTCAAGCCGGGAGGTCGGCAGTTTGCGCGCATTGCCGAAGAGCCCGACGCGGCCATCCGCGCTGGGCGCCCAAACCAAAGCAACATCGCCAAACACGTCAGCTTTCAGAATGGTAGCATCGGCGTTCACTCCTTCGTTACTTCCAAAAGAACGCTGCACTTCGACAATCAGAGCGGTCACATGCGGCGAGTTTACGTCGCTCTGCCTGTCGTGCAGAACGCTCGGGTGCAGGGCTGCGATGACGTGGACTTCGATAGTACTGCTTCTCGCGCGTTCGCCGTCTTCGAGCTGCCGGCGGGCAACGGGCAAGAGCGAGAGCTGACGACCCTCGAAGCCCGGGTAGAGCTGCAGTCGAGCGATGCGCTGACCGACGGCGAGCTGAAGGAATGGATCGCGACACCGACCCTGCCAGAGGAAGAGCGCGACGTGCTGCGGCGTTCCTTGCCCTTTGTCGACGCGTGGCAGGCGTCGAAACGGATGAAGAACGAGGCGGAGGTGGAGATGTCGGCGCTGCAAAACGACCTCGATCGACTCCAAGCCCATCTCAAGACGTTGGCTGACAGCCAAGCCAAAGACGCTCGTTCTCAGCTCATGCAACGGATCCTGCAACACGAAGACGAGCTGTCTCGGGCGCGCACTCGACAACGCAGCCTCGACGACGAACTCGAGCGCCGGCGCGACGAATTCGAGCTGGCTCTCTCCGAGCTGTCGCAGTTTCGCGACAAGATCCTCGAAGCCCGCCAGCAGGCGCAAAAGAGCCACTGACGGGGGGCGTGTCGCTCAGTCCAGCTGCTGTACGCAGGGCCAGATGAAGGTGGGGCGGAAGGTCAGCAGCGTTCGATACCTTCCGCCCCGGGGTTGTTCACTCGTTGCGAGCTTGATTGGTGAGGCTGACGCGGCGTCCGAGCTCCGCGAGGGTGAATCTGCGAACCGTTCGAACGTCGGGTAGCGCCGTGTCGAAGCGAACCTCGAGGTCCTCCACCAGACGTCGGCTCTGATCCCAATTCAAGAGTTCGCTGACTCGGTCCTCGGACTTCAGATAGGGGAGTTCGAAGCCCACCAGGGTCTCCAGTTGGTGACGAACGAGTGCGACGCCGACCGAACGAGTCGGCTTTTCGGCGAAGTTCGCGGAGCGCACACGCATCAGTTTGCGCAAACCATCGCGCCGTGTGCGGGACCGCCACGCGGAATACAGACCGCCCGCGGCAACGCTGATCGCGATCCAGAAGCCGCGACCAGCCAACATGCGGGCCAGGACGATCTTCGCGTCCATCTCAGGTGAAGTACCCGTACACCAGCAAAAGCACGAACGGGACGAGGAGCAGTAGCATTGGCTTGAATGCGCTGTCCGTCGGGACGCCTTGGTCCTCCACGGGGCGCTGTGGCTTTTCTTCAGGCATGATCGCCTCCTTGCGCCGGCGCAACGGTGCACGGCGCGCTAGATGTTTTCGACTTCTCGTGGGAGCGTTCGCTGAGTGCGCCGATGCGGCGACACTCAGCTCGAAGTCGTCGGAGGGCCGCGTTGCCTGAAGACTGTCGGGCGCCTGGACGAGATGTGCTCTGCAGGCGCACTCGTCGACAGAAAACGAAAGCTCGCGGATGCCGCGGGGTAGACTGGGGTCGTGTCGAAAGCGGCACCGTCACCGGAGTCGGGCTCCGCCCGAGTATCGAGTTGGGTGCGCGTCTCGTCTGGTGTAGCCCAGTGTTCAGGGGTCTGCGCGTGGTGGGCACTCGGTTGGGCCCACCGTGGGGCGCTTTCCCCACGGCCGCCGCACAGGATTGCAATCAGCAGCAATCCGAACACCGAGAACCAACGGCCTACCGTCATGCTCTGAAGTCTGAGGGGGAGTCGAGTCGACGGCAAGTCTCATCTGCGGGCCAGTTTGCCGGGCGGGCCAGGCTGGCGCCTATGCTTGGTCTTGGGGGAACGCGTGCGTCGAGCGGGCGTCCGCGTCGCACGAAGTTCGACAAGGCCCCGCCATTCACCCGCAGTCGGTGTGCAATGGCCTCATGGGAGGACCGTTCCCACCAAGTCGGTTTCTCGAGCGGGCGCCGCAGTGTGGTCGGAGAAGGTGGGCCGAGTCACAACCGGCCCGCAGATGCGGCAGTTGGAGATGGGAGGCAGCTTCGCCAGGCAGGCGGGTGTAGGTGACGAAGGGTGGTGGCGGGCCGAGACGGCACGCTGGTGTAGCAGTTGAAGATGGGAGGCAGCTTCACCAGGCACTCCGGTGTGGCTGGCGATGCCGGGGCGCGTCAAAACCGGTACTCGATTGCGGCAGGTGGCGATGGGAAGTAGCCAGACGAGGCACGGAGCTGTGGGAAGTGAAAGTGGGGCGCGACAAGAAAGGCACACGCGTGTTGCAGGCGAAGCTAGCAGGCAGCTTCACCAGGCACTCCGATGCGGCAGGTAGTGGTGGGAGGCAGCTAGAAGAGGCATCGGACTGTAGGTGATGAAGCTGGTAACGGCCAAACAGGGCAGACGTGTGTAGGGGGTGAAGACGGGAGGCGGCTTGACCAGGCGCCGGGGTGTGGCCGGGGAAGGCGAGCGAGGCCGCGGCGCGCACAGGCGGGGGTCCACGGCAGCGGTGTTGCGCAGGGCAGCGACCGGCGTCGGGTTCTGAGGCGGCCAGCGAGGAGGAAACGCAAGCGACACGGCCTGACTACTGCGGGCCAACCCCGTTGCGTACGAGCTCTTCGACGTTATTGACTTCGTCGAGTGGGTAGTCGTACGGAGGCGTAAATCCCGCACCCCCATTGTCGTTCTGCTTGCCTGTGGTGGCCTCGAACAGATTGCCCTCGGCTCGCATGTCTCCGTTGTCGTCTGGGGACAATGGGTTGTTCACCCCTTGGTAGACATTGTTCTGCACCAGGACATGGCTGTCGATGCCGGCGTTGGTGCAGTAGTTGTTTCCCCGTGCCGTGAACAGGTTGTTGACGACGTGAACGTCGCCGAAGCGCGTTCTGGGCATGCGTTGGTCGACGTTTTCGGCCCACCAGTTGTGGTGGAACGTAATGCGGTACTCGCCAACGTCGCTGTCACTCGAACCGATGAGGTTCGAAAAGCGGTGGCCGCTGGGCCCCTGTTCGGCGTCGCTTCTGGCGGTCGAGTACGAGAACCGTGTCCAGGAAATGGTGATGTAGTCGGAGCCCCGAGTGATATCCAGATTGCCGTCCGAACCATCCGAAACGTCGAGATGATCGAACCATAGATGGGAGCTACCGTTGACGGTGATGGCATCCTCTCCACCCCCACAATTGCCCGGGCTATCCGAGCAGTCGTGGCCGACCACCTTCAAGTTGCGCAAGATGACGTTCGTGGCGCTGTTGATGTGAATGTCACCGTTCATCTCGGCGCCACACACGCCGACGATTGTCTTGTTCGAACCGATGACGAATTCGCCCTGGTGGACGCCGCTGACATAGACGACCCGGGCCTCGTCGCCGCCTATGGCGCTTCTGAGCTGGTCGGTGTCGGAGACGATCATGGGGGGCTGGTCACCGCCGCCAGTGGTGCCACCGTCTTCAGAAGCCCAGCCGAGCAACGGATCTGCTGGTGGTGGGTTCATGCAGTCGTCCGGCTCTGGTCCGACAGCTCCAGCGCCGCCAGTGCCAGGCCCGTCCATGACTGGGTCGACACCGCCCGCTCCGCCTTCCTCTTCCTCCGGGGAGCTGCCCGCTGGCCCCTCAGCGCCGGTCGAGCCAGCACTGCCACCGGCACCTGGGGTGTCGGTCATTGCCGTTGGGGCACCCGTGGGCGAGCCGCTCGCGCCGCCGCCTGCCGTGGCAGCCGCAGCGTCTGGGTTCGGCTCCGGCGCTGAGCCAACGGGGCTGGCTGTGGCGACGTCCTCGATTGTCGCAGTACCGCCCGTCGACGTGTCTGGCAGCGTTGGCATTGGGTCAGACGGCGTAGCGCTGCCGGGAACCACTGCGGGCGATGGCGAAGATTGTGTCGGAGATGGGCCCTCTCCAATGCCGGACGAGGGCAGTTCGGAACCGTTCGCAGCGGCTGAACTGTCAGCTTTGCCCGTGGAGCCGCAAGCGTAGAGCAGCATCAGGGCGCAACCAGCGAGCAGAGCCGTCGGCGGCCGGCGTTCCCACAGAGCGTGACAGTTCATCGCAGACCGTCATACCCGATGTGTTGGGCAGTCGCACACTGCGAAGAGCACGCGAGCCGCCCATTGTCGATTCATGCGTGCAGCAGCTCCACCAGATCGGCACACCCACAACGCGCAGCTTCCCTGCCAGCTGTGCCGGGTTTCCATCGTCGACTTGGGACTCGCGCTGACCCTGCTCAGTCCGAGCGAGCGCTCTCCGACGCGGGGCTCGTCTCCTCGTCGTGAAAGGTGGCGCCCGCGCAAAAGACGGTGGTGACTGAGTTGGGTGCTGGCTGTCCGGCGCCTGCGAAGCGCACCTTTCGCCGCGCCGTCGCTGGACAGTTCTGCACCAGTTGCGGGTTACCGAGATGCAACTGGTCGTCGATGTAGCACCAGCCGTCACCACTGGGAGCAGGGTCGTTGCGGCACGATGCGAGGCCGTCGGGATCGACGTCAGGTAGGATCTGCTCAATCTCGCACAGCTCGAAGGCGGCGCACTCCGCTGCGTTGCTGCAATGGCGAGAGGCGAGCAGATGCTCTCGTACGGACTCGGCGACATCTGCCCCCACCTCGCCCCGCGCGAGAGCCGCACAACCGCGCGAGCTCCCTTCCACTGGTCGAGTGGCTTCGACGATGATGCAAGAGGTGGCTCCGTCCGCTCGAGTTGCCAGTTGCCGCTGGTAACATTTGTCGCCTAGCTGTGACTTGAGGCGCTCGACGATTGCGGCCATGGCGGGGCGATAGCCGTAGTCAGCCGCGGCGGGATCTGTCGTCTTTGGGCAAATGGAGGCGACGATGGAGTTCTCCCCGAAGTCGTGGAGGGCTCGGAGTTGGCGCAAGCTCGGGTACGCCTTGGCCCGGTATTGTTTGCGGCCGTAGCTCCCGTCGGGAGCCTGGCAGAGAGGGCTCTTGAACTCGTCGCTGCCGATATCGGTACAGTCACAGTAGGGGACCTCTTGTTGCTCCTCTTCGGAGAGCAGGGCGAGCTCCGTCGGGGTGGGACAGTCTTGGGCGCTTTCCAGAGGAAATACGCAGGCGTATTGTAGATCCCCCGCACCGTAAGCGTTCCATTCGTGGCCATTGATCGAGTTCGCCTCAGCCGTCGAATCCGTCGGCGCCAAGGTCTCGCCCGTCGCGATGTTGGTTCCAGTTCGCGGCTGACGGGACTCGTGCATCAACGGATCGATGGGACCGAGGAGCCCCTGGGTGGCGTGACGCTCGCCGACAATCCAGCTCCAGTCGATACTGGACTGCCCGGACTCTTCGTCGGGTGCCAACTGGTTGGTGCGATAGACCAGTGGAGCATTCGGATCGGTCGATACGGCGATGTCCTGCCACGGCACACCGACGATGCCTGCGAAGAAGACGAGGTTGTCCGGACGCGGTGGGTGAGCAGGGCCAACCGTGCCATCAGCGGTGGTCGACAGATCGGCGAATAGCGGGTTTTCGACCAGCCCAGCACCCCCTGCGCACAGCTCCGAGTCAGGTGAAAGGTCGTCGGCGAACGGGCACAGCTGCTTCAGCGTCAGTGCGTTCGAGTAACGCTCGACCGGATAGAGCATGTCGACACCGAAGCGGCGTTTCTGTTCGAAGCATCGCAGGTTGGGTGGGTCTTCGTCCGTGCCCGCGTAGCGTCTGCCCGCTTCACAGCCGACGGGCACGGTCTCTCCATCCTCGTTGGAGCTCGTCGGACAGCCAGCCGCGACGCTGGTCTGTCCACACGACTGGCAACACACCGAGTTTGGCCCTTCTGTCTCACAGGCCGCGCTGCTGCGGATGGCCGGAATGTAGGAGGATTCCTCCGTGCGAGTTTGTGACAGCAGCCATGTCTGCCCCGACGGACGAAAGGAACAGTCGTTCTCGTCACTCAACATGATGATGGCCAGCAGGGAATCGGGGCGCAGAAAGCGACGCCGCTGCTCGAGCAAGGTCGTATCGACGAGCTGTTCTCCTGCGGCGTTTGTTTCCGGGCCCACGCAGCGCTGGGCATCATCACCGGCGGAGCAAGGCTGGCGCACGATCTTGGTGTGGGGGTAGGGATCGACCAAGAAGCGCAGCCACGCTTCCAGTGGGGCCTCCCACGCGCAGCCACGCTCGCCTGCGTGAGTCACGAGGCCGCGCAGCTCGCCGATGAACTGGTCGTGATCGCTATCCTTCGTCCAGCTGGAGAATCCGCCCTCGACCGTCGAGGGCGCCACGGCTGCACCTCGTGGTAGGCTGCCCAACAGGTGCGCCATGTCGACTCCTTGCTCGGTGTTTGGCAACGCACCGGCGGTGCATTCCACGCTGGCGCCATATCCGCCGAGGCTGCTCGTGATCACGCCGACGTGGATGTCATCGACGGGTTGGAATTCGGGGACTGCGCCTTCGGGACAAGTCCCGCGGTCCACGCGGCCGACGGGTTGTCCTTCGCGGTTCACACAAGTGGGCTGCAGCAAGCCGTCCACCAGATCGGGGACCGCGCGCCCCAAGAGCTTCTGCTTGTCGGCCATGGACAATGAGTTGTCGATGACGAAGAGGAGGTCGATCTTGTCGACGGCGTTGTTGACCAGGTTGTCCGTCAATACGTTGGTGGTTACCGGTTGCTGCGACCCGATCGGGCGCTCCAGACAGCTGCCGAGCAGCAAGGAGCCCAGCGCCAGCGGAGCCAACCGACGACAGGTGACCGTGCGTCGGCTCGTTCGAAGATTGAGAGAACTGGGCGTTGGAAGGGCTTGGGTGTCTTCGTACGCAAGCGTGCGAGGAGTCATGGGTATGAACCTTTCGATGGACCTGTCCTCATCGCCTCACGGGGCGGCGCGACAACAGGTGTTTGGCCTGCTTGAAGCCGGGCTGAGTGACGGTCAGGTGGGGGAAGTGAAGGGCAAGGCTACGTCCGGGCCCGACGGACTCACTGCGCAATGCAGGAGCGGTTCCGAGCAGATCACCAAAACGTTCGCAGCTACGTTGGCGTCGGAAGTGAACGATACGGCGCGGGGTGTTTCATCAGCCCGGCGTCGGAGGCACCGCGACGCGGCTCCGTTGGCGGTGGGGGAGAGCTACAGCAGTCCAGCGCCTACCCGCGATCGGACAATGACCCGGTAGGCGCGAATGGAGCACGCGTTGCAGCATTGCCCTCCTCCAGAACCGCCGCGTTCGGCGAACTGCCGAGAGTCCGGACTCACGACTCGGGCTGTAGGCTCTCACTTCGAACTCGCGCTGGTCGCCAGGATCTGCTTTCATTCGAAGGTGCTGCACGTGCGGGCGACGTACATCCTTTTGACCATTGCCTATCTGGTTCTGTTCACCGCCCTCATTCCCCTCCTGGGGGAGCCTCAGTTCACATTCTCCTGGTTCATCGCGTTCGCCATCGCGCTGCTGATCGCGGCACCATTGACCCACTACGAGTGGCGCCGCAGTCGAAGATCGATGGCGATGTTCTCCATCGTGCTGTTGGTGATCCCTTTGGTCTCTGCGGCTGGCGTGGTGGTGTTGTTCGACGATGAGTCGAGGCTGCCCGCATTGCTCGTGGTCCTGTCGCTGTTCGCTCTGCTCGCATTCTTGATTACGGTTCTTTGGCGGGAGTTTCGCTTCGAGGACCGCATTCCGAATCACCTGCTTGGACGCTTCTTGGAGGAGGACAACCACGAAGACGACGGGGTCCAGTGGGTCGTGGAATGCACGGGCAACGACGCCGCCACGCCACTCGTCGCGGTGTTGCACCTGCAGAACAACATCGACGCCGAGCGAACCGTAACGCTGGCGTTTCGTCCCGAGACGCCCTTCGCAGGAGGACGCAGGAGCATACGCTTCGCCGCGCTCGACCCGGTGGTGCTGCCGGCAGCTGCCGAGGCGACCGTGCACGTCCCGTTCGTCGCCGCCGAGACGCGCCCACGAAAGAAGATCGATGTGTATGTCTGTGTCTCAGCCAAGGGCCCCGCAGGTCCTCGTAACCGGCGTCAACGGGTTGGGCCTGGACCGCGGCCGTACTCTCGGTGGCTGGTCTTCTTCGCCTTGTTTGCCGGCAAGTTTCTGTTCAGTCGGGGTGGCCTGCGCATTCCGTTGCGTTCATCAGGTGCGGCTTCCACCGATATCGAACTGCCCCCGATGCGGGTCGAATTGACCCGACTGCCGGAGGAGGCGGCCCCATTTGGGAGCGCGGTCGAGTTCAGGTCCTGATGCCTTGGGCCGGGTCACGAGCCCACGTTGGTCATTGCCAGCGCGCGGTTGAAGCGGTGCTCCACGACCTCTCCATCGATGTTTCGCATGAAGGCCTCGATGTAGCGAGCAGCCTTGGTGCCATAGTCCATGTGGTAGGAGTGCTCGTACATGTCTAGGGCGAGTAACACGACGGAGTTGGCGCAGGTTTGTGCGTGGTCTGTCGCAATGTCGATGGACAGCTTGCGGCGCTGTAGGTGATAGGTGAGCAGCGCCCAGCCGCTTCCCCCTCCCAAGCTCTTGCCGACGGCCTCGAATCGGCTCTGCCATGCCGCCATCGACCCGAACTCGTGCGCAAGCGCCTGGCTGAGATTGGGACCGAGTTGTCCGTTGCCGCCGAGGTTGTCGAAGTAGGCTTCGTGGAGGATCACGGAGTTTTCGAACGCCAGGCGTTTCGCTTGGAGTGCCCCCAGCACGTAGCCCGGAGTGTCAGGGCCGAGCCCGTCGATGCGCTGCTCGACCGAATTGAGCTTGCGTACGGCGCCGGCGTAGTTGTTGTCGTGGTGGGAGAGCAGGAGACGCTCCGAGAGTCCTTCGAGGCGAGTGGGGTCGAAACGCAGCGGCCGGACCTCGACCGGTGCGGACGCGGCGGCAGGCGAGGGTGGGGCCGGAGGCGGGTTTGGTACGGAGTCAGCAGCGGTCGGCTGTGCTGCAACGCGTTGACTGCAACTGGCCACGGACGCAGAAGCCAAGGCTGCCAGTGACGTCAGCCAACGTCGCCGCTGCACGATTTGCGGTGTTTGTCGTCGTTCATCCATGGCTCACTTGTCTCTTTCGTCGTCGATTGGAGGTTGGGTAGGTACCGGAAGGTCCTCGGTCATGCGCGGGTCGTGCCCGCCGCTACTTACCGTCGACTTTCGAGGGTCGCTCACCGATACCCTTGATTGTTGCCGTCTGGTCATGGCACGGATCCGGCGCTCATGCAGCGAGTGTCGAGAGGAGGGTGGCTATGCCGAAAGTGGAAGTGAAGCGGTCAATCGAAATTGACGCGGCGCCCGAGAAGGTGTTCGAGATAGTTTCAGATTTGGGGAAGTGGCGGCCTTGGAACCCGTGGTTGATCACTGAACCCGAGGCAGTGGTCGATGTAGATACGGAAGGTAAACACTACGTGTGGCACGGTCGACGCACAGGCGCAGGAGAGATGCGCATTACGGGGGAGCAGAGCCCCAAAGCCGTCGATCTCGAGTTGACGTTTCTCAAGCCGTTCAAGTCGCACGCCAAGGTCGGCTTTCGCATCGAAAAGAGAGGCGACGGAGCGAAAGTCAGCTGGACCATGCACAGCAGTCTGCCCTTCTTCATGTTCTTCATGACCAACATGATGAAAAACATGATCGGCATGGACTACGATCGCGGTCTCTCGATGCTCAAAGACTACGTGGAGACCGGCACCGTCCCATCGAAGGTCGAAGATCGTGGCCAGTCGGAGTACCCCGGCTGCAAGTACGTCGGGATCGAACGAGAGTGCTCCCTGGACGAAATGGGAGCGACCATGGCTGAGGACTTCGAACGCCTACAACAGTGGCTGGAGTCGTCGGGCAACAAGCCCGCCGCGGAGGCCTTCTCGATCTACCGCAAGTGGGATCTCTCCAAGGGGCGAGCGGAGTACACCTGCGGCATTCCCCTGCAGCGTCTGCCCGAAGACTTGCCCACCACGTTCGTAACGGGTGAGATCCCCAAACTGCGGACACACGTGTTGGAGCACATCGGACCGTACCGCCACTTGGGCAACGCCTGGAGCACGGGGATGCAGATGGGTCGCGGCAAGGAAATTCGCGTGAGCAAGGCACACAAGCCCTTCGAGACGTATCAGCTCAATCCTGACGGGACGCTGCCTGGCAAGGCTTCGAACGTCGATACCCGCACGGCGATCCATTTCGCTGTCAAGTAGCAGGAGTCACCGACGGTGCTCTCGACGGTCGACAAGATGGTCGGGGGCTCGTTGCTCTTGGAGCGTTGTCGCCGTGGAGCGCTTCGACGGAGGACTCACCCTGTGGCGCGTATCCGACCCACATTGTCCACCGCCCTGGGGCGTTGTGGTCTCGCGGTTTAGGAGAGACAGCAGAAGTGTTCAGGTGGGCGAGTAACATCGTGCTGGCGACATTGCGCCGGGACAGTGATGAGCGAGGGGAAACCGCTGGGATTGCCGGCGTTTCAGGGCGTGCTCCCAAAATTGCTACGAAAAAGGCTGCGCTGACAGTTCAGTTACTCTCAGAACTACCGTTATCTGAGTGGGTCGATCGTCGTTGCGGGATGTGTTGTGCACGTCACGCCGCGACCGATACCTCGCCCGATGTTTCAGTTCACTTCCGGTAGCATTCTGGGTCGCTACGAGCTGCTACTCCCCATCGCCAGTGGGGGCATGGCAGAGGTGTGGGCAGCGCGTCTGCATGGGACTCGGGGGTTTACGAAGCTCGTAGCGATCAAGACGATCCGTCGTGGCGTCATGGACGACACGCGTCTGGAACAGATGCTCTTGGTGGAAGCGGATCTGGCTTCGAGAATTCAGCACCCCAACGTCGTTTCCACACTGGAGCTGGGCGAGGAGAACGAAACGCTCTTCCTGGTCATGGAATGGGCGGACGCCGAACCGTTGAACCAATTAATGACGGCTAGTGCGGAGCGCGGAGGCATCCCGCTCGAGATCGGTGTCAACATCATCGCTCAAGCGTGTCGAGGCCTGCAGGCTGCGCACGAGCTGACGGACGATGATGGGGCGCCGCTGGGAGTCGTGCATCGGGATATCTCGCCGCAGAACGTGTTGGTCACCTACTCCGGCGTCGTCAAGCTCGTCGACTTCGGCATCGCGAAGGCAACCCAGCGCGCCACCTCGATGACGGAAGACGGCGAGGTGAAGGGCAAGCTCGCGTTCATGTCGCCGGAGCAGGTCAGCGGCAAAGGCGTGGACCGACGCACGGACATCTTCGCCCTCGGCACGATGTTGTACCTGCTGACGACTGGACAGCATCCCTTCAAGGGGACTCATCCCGGCGAGACGCTGGCGAAGCTCTTCTCCAGCGCCCCCATTCTGCCTCCCAGTCGCTTCGTGCCGAGCTACCCGAAGGGGTTGGAGCGTGTCGTTCTCAAGGCCGTCAACAAGGAGCGAGATAGTCGCTTCGCAACGGCCCACGAAATGTTGCTCGCGCTCGAGGAGGCTGTTCCCTCGGCCAGAGGAATCGAAGCGAAGGTCGGCGATTTCCTCAACCTCGTGTCGGGAAGCACCGGCGACCGGCGCAGACGCCACATTCGTACGGCAGGCGAACTTCTGGAGAGTCGCCCCGAGGGCTTTCCGTTGGTTGGCGGCACGTCGACGTCCCTGGCGGCCATGTCGCTCGGCACGACGCCGAGCGGGACCCCTGCGACGGCTTCGGCGGGAGTGGACCCCCGGAAGCGAAGCAAGAGTGCACGCGCGTGGCGATGGTTCGCGGGCGCGGCACTGGCCGCCGCAGGCGTTGCTTTGTCGTTTGAAAGTTCATTCCACGCCCCTGACGGCATGGGTGCCGCAGTGAGCACCGCTGCTGGCGTGGCTCCGCCACTGACGACGCCGGGTACGAAGGTGTCCCCGAGTCCCCGACTCCAGCCAGCTCCGCCAACGGATGCCGCCGCCATTGCCGACGGGCAGCGCGTTTCTGACGCTACTTCGGGGCCCGAGGTGTCACGGCCCGATGTGGCTCGGACCAAGACTGAAGGGCGAGCAAAGCCGAGCCCCGTAGCGCGGAAGAAGGTCGCGCCTCGGGCGCCCGTCGATTTGGACCTCAAGGACCCGGGGCTCGGTGACGAGCGTGCCAGTCCGCAGGCAGGCAGTTCAGTCGCCAAACGCGCGAAGAAGGTGACACAGCCGCGCAAGCGTTCGCCGAAACCGCGTCTGCCGAAACCGCGGCGCCCTCGTGAGTCGGAGATATTCGATCAACGGCTCTGAGTGGCAGCCGGCGGCGTTCGCCAGTTGCGGTTCACCTTGTCTTACACGCAGGGCGCCGCAGTCATAGGACTCGCCTTCAGGGCGACGTTGCGGCACAGTGCCAGGATGGCGAATCCTTTGGTGCGTGGTGCGCTTGCTCCGAGCGCGCTGCTCGCGGCGCTGTTTCAGGCAACTCCAGCTTCCGCTCAGGTATTCGACTCGGCAGGAGGCGGCGTCTTCGTCGGGTACTCGAGCGCTGGGGTCACGTGGGGCTTCGAGGCGTTCGGAACGATCAACGACGACGACAACAGCGGGTGTCAGAACAGGGAGCGCAAAGCTTTCGGACCGCTCGCGCGGTTCGCTCTCCGAGGATTGTCACGTCCGTCGTTGACGGCGACTGCTTTCGGGGGCGCGGAGATGGAGCGTGGCGTGCTGGCGTTCGGCGGCGAAGCTGGCGTGCTGCTCGGCTTTCCCAATGGGCTCGAAAGCGATGCGGCTTTGTCGCTTCACACTGGTTTGTACGGCGAGAGCATCATCGCGCAGTTGTTCACCTGGCAAGAGTGGATGTTGTCGGAATATCCGGTGGGCATCGGGGTCCGCGTATTCCCATCGATGGGCGTGCCGGGCTATTGCTCGATTGGTCGCCCCCAGCGCGATGCTGCCGGCGGACGTGTGAAAAGCCAGGCGACGAGATCGACTGCGCTGGCCGGTGGCGAGCACGCTCTGGCCAACGATTGGCAGGCCAACGCGCAGATGGAATACGAATCGGTGCCGGCGTTTCTGCAGTTGGCCTCGGAGTTGCGCACGTTGGGTGCTCCAGACGCGTTGGTGCGCCGAGCCCTGGCGGCAGCCGGAGACGAGCTCGTTCACACGCGCGTGTGCTCGGAGCTTGCGGAGCACCTCTCCGGCATGCCGGTGGAGCTGAGCGTTCCTCGTGTAAACGCGCGTCCGGCCCTGCGCGGAGGGGAAGGTTTGTGCCGACTCGCTGTCGAGTCGTGGCTCGACGGTTGTCTGGGCGAAGGACTGGCTGCGGAGTTGGCTCTGGACGAGAGCCAGTTTCACGCGGAACGGTGTGTGCGGACCGCCCAGCAAGTCATCACCGTCGACGAGCGACGCCACGCCGATTTGGCTTGGGATCTCGTTACGTGGTGCTTGCGCGTCGCGTCCGACCAGGCCCGCGTCACCATACGTGCGGCCCTGAGGTCCGCCATCGACCAGCGTTTGCTGCCGCCGGTGACGCAGGCTTCGAACGACGGACGTCGAAAGCTCATCGCCGAACGCCATCGCGACTCGGCTCGGTACCGGCTGGAGACGCTCCTGGCTGAGCCCAGCGGTGCGCTGCCGGCTGCGCGCTAGACTTCGAGTTCGGAGAGAGGTCCCACATCGGTTTCCGCCCCGAAGCCGCCCAGGTCCGCGCCAAACGCGTTCGCCAAGCTCACCAACAGCTTGGTCATGCTGTTGGCAGAGCTGGGTTCACACTGCAGTGCATCGGGTGGGCAGCTGTCCCTCAATCGGATGCGACGGCCGACGTTGAAGGCACCGTGGGCATCTCCGGCGACCACGACTGGGATGTTGCTGCTGCTATGCAGCCCCGGATCTCCCATCTCTCCGGCCATGACAACGACCGTATCGTTCAAGAGCTCGAATTGTTGCAGTCGCTCGAGGAGTCGAGCCGTTTTGGCGTAGTTGTAGCGGTTTTGCACGCCGAGCGTCAGCCAGCTCTGGGGATCGTCTGGTGTGTAGAGATGAGCAATCGCGTTGTGAACGTCGGTCGAGTCGTCGTAGCCTGGCTCGTTCTCCAAGCCCGTGCCTTGGACGGCGCCGCGGCTCAAGTCCCCTTGAAAGAACGACGCGAAGCGTGTGATGTCGCACGCCAAGGCTTGGGTCAGGATGTCGATGTGTAGGTCGTGATCCTCGTTGGCGTGCGGCCCTCCCGCACTCCAAGTGCTGTAGCTCTCGTAGCTGGGTGGTGGAGTTGGAGCTGCACAGCCAGGAAGTTCGGCCCGGCCGCTGGCGCGCTCCAATCGCTTCTCGATGTCTCGCAGTGCGCTGAGGTGCTGGTCCAGCTTGTAGTGTTCTGCCGGCGCGAGACGGCTTCGTAGTCTCGCGATGTCGTTGCGCAGATAGTCCAGCGTACTCTTGCCTTGCTCGTAGGCCTGGCTCGTTTCCGAGGTGGTCGGGAAGCCCCCGAAGACTTTCTCGAAGGCTTTGGCTGGGCTCGAAATCTGCGGAATGATCGCGCCTCCGGCGCCGAGGGAGATGACGTCGGGAATGCTGCTGCTGTCGCCCGTGCCCACCGACAGGGCGAGGCTCGTGACTACGGTTTGGTCGCCCAACCTTCGTTCTACCGCCAGGTACTGGTCGATGCTGGCGTGTGTTCCCATCGCTCCAGTGAAGATCGTGTGCGGAGCATCGTGGCCCGCCGCGTTGACCAAGTCCAAGCCTTCGATGATGGCCAAGCTGTCGCGGAAGGGCTCGAGTGGCGCCAATACGCTGTTTTCGTAGAGTAGAGAAAAGCTGCTCTCGGTGTCGTCACTCTGCATGGCGAACAGAGGCGAGGAAGCGCTGTGGGGATGGTAGATGGTCACCAGACGCAGTGCGCCGTCGCTTGCCGCGGCGGATTGCTCCAACAAGCGAAAGAAGGGCAATGCCGTGGCGCTGGCACCCACCGTGCGAAGAAAAGCTCGCCTGCTTCGCTGGATGCTCGCGCGCTTCACGGTGTGCTCCTTTGCACGAAGAGCTCGCTTTCGGTGAGCTTGATGAGCACTTCGTCCAGTCGAGTCCGTTCAGTCGCGTCAAGCTCTTGCCAGATGCCGACGAACGCCTCCTCCACGGCGGGAACCCGTGAGGCGAAAGCATAGCGGGCAGTCATTTTTGCGATGCACCTCTGTGCCAACGAGCTGGCCGCAACTTGGGTCAAGAACTCCTTCGCGTCATCGAAGACGAATGTCTCCCCCGATACCGTGACGCTTCCAGATGCATCCACCGGATGCCCGTTGTTGTCAGGGGGCCCACGCCTCAGGCGACCGCCCTCGTCGAACTGTTCGAATGCAAAACCAATGGGGTCGATCAACGCGTGGCAGCCTTGGCATTGTGGATCGGAAGCGTGCGCGGCAAAGAGCTGTCGCGTGGACAGGGAGGGATCTGGCGACGGGGGTGCAACCACGAGGTCGCCCTGCGACGGATCGGGTGGGTCGGTGCATAGCACCTGGCGCATGAACGTCGCACCGCGGCGGACCGGGCTCGACGCGTTCGGGGAGGAGTGCCCGCTCAAGAAAGCCGCCTGAGTGAGCAGTCCTAATCGCGGCGTGCCCTCGAGTGACACACGGCCCTCTCCGTTCAGCCCGTAGTACGAGGCGATGCTTGGAGACACGATGGTGAAATCCGCCGTCAGGAGCTTGGTGATGTCGGAGTCGTAGGAGTCGATGACCGCGCGCGCGAGGTCGCGGCTCTCTCGCAGGAACCCTTCGCGCTGAATGTCAAACTCCGGAATGTCGTCCTTCGAGACGTCGAGTACCCGATCTGTTGCGAACCACTGAACGAGCATCTCTTGCAGGGTCAGTCTTCCGGCTTCTGTATTCAACAACCGGCGTGTGTGTGCGCCACGCTCGCCAGCATCGGCGAGGGCACCCGTTTGCGCCGCCTGTATCAGGGGTTCATCCGGCGGTTGACGCGTGGTGACGTACGCGAGTTGAGAGGCAACTTCGTCTGCCGTCAGCGTTGGCTGCTCATTTCCGAGCGCCGTCACGTAGATGAATGACGGCGACTGGAGGATGGTTGCTATCGTGTGCTCCATACCACGCGCAAAGCCATCTTCGGCGGCACCGTGTGCGTAGATGATCTGCAGCTCGTCCAGCTCCACGGGTTGCGGTTCCCGTCGGAACGCTTTGGTCGCCAACGAGCGAATGAAGGTGCTGGCACAGGTGTCTGTGGTCTCACCTGGGCAGGGCGAGAGCGTGTCCAGGTCGTTCGCCACACCGGCAGCCGCGGCCCGAGCGATGCGGTCCAGGGCGAGAGTCCAGTCGGAGCTGGCGACTTGCGCTTCGTTGACCGTGAAGTTGCCTTGCCGCACATCCGCAGGTAGCGAGGTCTCGTAACGTTCATCCGTTCCCAGGAGTGAACGAATGCTGTTGCCTAGCTCTTGGTTGCTCAGACGCCGGATGTTGGGCGGCAGTCGCGCTTCTGCGCTCGGCTCGGGGGGTGCCGTCTCGCCGGAGCTGAGCGTTGCTGTTTCGCGGCTCGTCGCCGGCGCGACGGCATGGACGTCGACGGTAGTGCTGTCGGTCGCTTCTGCCGGTTCTCCAGGACTCGCCAGAGTGGGGCTCTGGCCGATTGGGCTTGGCGGTTCGTCGGGGCCTTCAGTCGAACCGCAGGAGTTGCCGAGCAGGAGCAGGCCGAGCGCGACGCTCGCTCGGATTACCCACCGTGACGCGGTAGCGCTCGAGGTGAGCGTCTGGACACTCGAGCTGCCAATTCGGGTGCACCTCGAATGCGCAAAGCCCGGCCGAGCCGGGCTTTGCGGTGGGTAATGCGGCTTCCGCCTCATGCGGAGCCTACTGCAGCGTGGGCGTGTCCCAGTCCACCCAGTCCGACACATCCGCGCTGCGTCCTCCGTCCGCCACGATTTCCAGGTCGGGGGCGTCGGCTTTGTGCAAGTGCCGCTGAATGGCGTTGCGGGTGGGCTCGTTCCATTCGTCACGCCATGCGCAGTGGTTGCCGTTTTCGACTGCGGAGTAGTAGCCGATGTTTCCCTCGACGCCGAGCGCCTTGTAGATCTCAGCTCCTGCCAGAGCGCTGGCATGTCCGAAGCGGGCGCCTAGCCAATCGATGTGGGGGTTGTCCAAAATCAGGAGACCACGCGGGGCGCCCATGCCGACGACCTCGTGCTGATCGGCGGCTAGATTGTTCACGGAGTTCTGGTAGCTGCGGAAAGCATCGCCGAGCCACGGCTGTTCACTGTAGGCGCTGTCCGGGGGTTGGGCACCTTCTTTCGTGACCCCTCGCCAGATAGGCACGCCGCCTGAGCCCGACTCGATGGGGATCGTCAGAGCAATGCGCTCGTCGAACATGCCGATGCTGAACGCCCCTTTGCCGTAGCGGGAGCAACCCGTGACGGCCATGCCATCTGCCCGAAGAATGCTCTGATCGGACTGCTCGATGACGTCGATGATGCGACTCACACCCCAGGCCCAGGCTACCAGGCTGCCCGAAGACTGCACCTCTTGGCCGTAGAGAGTGAAGAATGCACCTTGCTTTCCACGACCGCTCCCAGTCTCGGCAGCGATCTCCGTCGGGGTGTAGTTGATGCTAGCAACGCCTTCACTAGTGAGGATCTGGCTGTTCACGCCGCCGATCCCGCCCAAGATCACGATCGCCGGGTAGGGTCCGTCGCCACCGCCAGGAAGACTGAGCCCAGCGCTGAAGCTCACCTCGTTGCCGCCGTAAGTCACGGTCACGTCGATGCTGTTGTTCGTGACGGAGCCCGTCACGCTGTCCGGTTTTGGTCCCTTCCAGCCATAGATCTGCTCCTCGACGGTCTTGACGATCTCTTG